>DATMNV010000108.1:0-2902 GCA_035568535.1 Bradyrhizobium sp. | reverse complement strand
TTGCTGGAAGGTCTTGCGCGCATCGGCTTCAAGCTCGATTACGGCGAGGACGACACGGGCTGGCAGTTCAAATATCTCACCCGCGGCGGCGGCTATTATTTCAATGTCGGCTGCGCCGACCTCGTCGCGAGCGGCGCGATCAAGCTGAAGCAGTTTTCGGACATCGAGACCTTCGTCGCCGACGGTGCGAAGATGAAGAGCGGCGAGACGGTCCCTGCCGACCTCGTCGTGCTCGCGACCGGCTACCGGCCGCAGGAGGAGCTGGTGCGCAAACTGTTCGGCGACGCCGTCACCCAGCGCGTCGGCCCGATCTGGGGTTTTGGCGACGGCCAGGAGCTGCGCAACATGTATATGCGCACACAGCAAGCGGGCCTGTGGTTCATCGCCGGCAGCCTCGCGCAATGCCGCATCAACTCGCGCTATCTCGCGCTGCAGATCAAGGCGATCGAGGAAGGGTTGCTCAGATAACAATGTGATTCCGGGGCGATGCGAAGCATCGAACCCGGAATCACACCGTGGGGAGAAAAACATGAAGAACATCCTCGGCACCGGCGAGCATCGCTACCGCGTGGTGGAGAACTGGGCAAAGCTGCCGGACGGCTGGCAGCTCACCGATGCTGCTTCGGTTGCGGTCGACAGCCGTGACCACATCTATGTCTTCAACCGCGGCGAACATCCGATGATCGTGTTCGACCGCGACGGCAATTTCATCAAGAGCTGGGGCGAAGGGCTGTTTTCCCGCGCGCACGGCCTGCACATCGACGCCGACGACAACCTTTATTGCACCGACGACGGCGACCACACCGTGCGCAAGTGCACGACCGACGGCAAGGTGCTGCTGACCATCGGCATCCCGAAGAAACCCGCGCCCTATATGAGCGGCGAGCCGTTCCATCGCTGCACCCACACCGCGCTGTCGCCGAAGGGCGAGATCTACGTCTCCGACGGCTACGGCAATGCCTGCGTGCACAAATACACGCCCGACGGCAAGCTGATCAAAACCTGGGGCGAGCCCGGCACCGATCCCGGCCAGTTCAACATCGTGCACAATATCGCCACCGACGCTGACGGCTTCGTCTATGTCGCCGATCGCGAGAACCACCGCGTGCAGGTGTTCGACGGCAACGGCAAATACGAGACGCAGTGGAACAACCTGCACCGGCCCTGCGCGCTGTGCTGCTGCGGGGGCGGCAAGAATCCGAATTTCATTGTCGGCGAGCTTGGCCCGGGCATGTCGGTCAACCTGAAGGTGCCCAATCTCGGTCCGCGGCTCTCCATCGTCGATGCAAAAGGAAAGCGCATCGCGCGGCTCGGCGGCGAGCATGGCGCCGGTGTCGAGATCGGCAAATTCCTCGCGCCGCATGGCGTGGCGCTGGATTCGAAGGGCGACATCTATGTCGGCGAGGTCGGCGTCACCAACTGGAAGACCAGCTTTCCCGACACGCCGATGCCGCCGGAAGTGCGGACCTCGCGCTGCCTGCAGAAGCTGGAGAAGATTTGATAGAGCTGCAGGGTGGGTTAGCGAAGCGTAACCCACCATGTCGCATCGGAAAGAAAAGTGGTGGGTTGCGCTTCGCTAACCCACCCTAAAGCGCGATGAGATTAGGTTGAATCGTCACCGCGCTTTAGCTTTTTGATTGAGCATGATCTTTTCGGAAAACCGCTACACACTTTTCCGGATCATGCTCTAGGAAGCTTTGCCCACCTTGCGAGCTACCCTCACTCCACCTTGATGTTCGCGGCCTTGATGATCGGCCACCAGCGCTCGGCTTCCGCCTTCTGGTAGGCGCGGAGCACCTCCGGCGATTGCTGGTCGATCGGCGTCATCTGGATGCCGAGTTCGGCAAAGCGCTGCCGCACCTGCGGATTGAACAGCACCTGGGTCATGGTCGCGTTCAGCTTGGCGATGACGTCCTTTGGCGTGCCCTTCGGCACCCAGAGCCCGTACCAGAGCGAGGCGAAGAAGCCGGGCAAGCCCGCTTCATCCGCGGTCGGAATGTCAGGCGCGGACGGCAGCCGCGTGTGGCCAGCGATCGCAAATGGCTTGACGCTGCCAGCCCCCAACAGCGCCTTGAAGTTCGACGACGGCTCGATCATGAAATCGATCTGCCCGCCGAGCAGGTCCTGCATCGCGGGCCCGTTGCCGCGATAGGGCACGAATTCGAATTGCGTGCCGGTCACCTTCTGGAAAGAAATGCCGGTGAGGTGGCCGGTGGCGCCGACGCCGGCAATGCCGACCGAGGCCTTGCCCGGATGATCCCTGAGCCAGGTGATCAACCCTTTGAGATCGTCGGCCGGAAAGTCCTTTCTGCCCACGATCAGGAGCGGCTCGTTGCCGATCAGGATGATCGGCGCGAGATCCTTCAAGAGATCGAACGGCAGATTGTAGAGGCCACCGGTCAGCATATGCGTGGTGGAGGTGCCGATCGAGAGCGTATAGCCATCGGCCGCCGCGCGGACCGCGCGGGTGACGCCGATCGAACCGGCCGCACCCCCGACATTCTCGATGATGATCGGCTGCCCCAAAATCGCCCGCATCCTTTCCGCCAGGAACCGCGCCAGCGTGTCGGTGGCTCCTCCGGCCGGGAACGGCACGATCATGGTGATGGCGCGCGTCGGGTAGTCCTCGGCGCGAGCAATGCCGCCGCATCCGAGCCAGACAAAGGCCGCAATTGCCGCCGCAAACCAACGCCGCATCGTCCCTCCCACCACTGATTCGTTGCCCTCAAGCGCCCTCCGGATGCGCATGGCGCGCAGCAGGTGCTTGCGGGATAAGCTCTTCTAAGCTCTTCACAATCCCGTCACGCTGCATGTAGTATGTCAAGGTGCGCTGCTTCGCAGCCGATATGGGAGTCAGGAGCGTTATTTGAACGCACATGTCTCGCAAGGCGGTTGGCCGGTA
>DATMNV010000107.1:0-45409 GCA_035568535.1 Bradyrhizobium sp. | reverse complement strand
CTGCGCCATTGCGGGCGACGCGAATGCCTTCATTGTTGACGGATATCTCGGCACCCGCCCGCGTCAACACGTCGAGCGCCGATTGCAGCAGCTCGGGCCGCGCGCCGGAAAGCTGCACGTCGCCGCCGGTCATGGCCACAGCCATGGCATAGGTGCCGGCCTCGATGCGGTCGGGCGGCACGGTGTGGCGCGCGCCATGCAGATTCTCGACGCCCTCCACCATGATGCGCGACGTGCCGGCGCCGACAATGCGCGCGCCCATCTTGTTGAGGCAGTCGGCAACATCGGCGATCTCGGGTTCGCAGGCGGCGTTGGTGATGACGGTCGTTCCCTTCGCGAGTGTCGCTGCCATCAGCGCGACATGGGTGCCGCTCACCGTCACCTTGGGAAAATCGATCGCCGCGCCGCGCAGGCCGTCCGGCGCTTTCGCGATGACATAGCCGGCGTCGATGGAAATATCCGCGCCGAGCTTTTCCAGCGCCATCATCAGCAGATCGACCGGCCGCGTGCCGATGGCGCAACCGCCGGGCAGCGAGACCTTCGCCTCGCGCATGCGCGCTACCAGCGGCGCGACCACCCAGAAGCTCGCGCGCATCCGCGACACCAATTCGTAGGGCGCGGTGGTGTCGATGATGTCCGCAGCCGAAATATGCAGGGTTTGGCCCTGATATTCGCGGTCGCCCGGCCGCTTGCCCGCGGACATGATGTCCACACCGTGATTGCCGAGGATGCGCTGCAGCTGCGCAACGTCTGCGAGCCGCGGCACATTGTCGAGGATCAGCGTCTCTTCGGTGAGCAGCCCCGCGATCATCAGCGGCAGCGCCGCGTTCTTCGCCCCCGAGATCGGAATAGTGCCGTTGAGCTTGTTGCCACCGACGATACGAATACGATCCATGCAGATTTCCCGGACTTAAAGCACGATGACATTAGGTTGAATCGTCATCGCGCTTTAGCCTTTTGATTGAGCATGATCTTTTCGGAAAACCGCTACACACTTTTCCGGATCATGCTCCAGAACGAGCGGACGACTATAGGACGAAAGCCCCGCTCCCCAAAAGCCTCGAAATTTGAGGCAAATTGGTGAGGTCGCGGCAAAAAAATTCCGGGACGCGCGGGCCGCGCCCCGGATCGCCATCGCCGGTGAGGCTTCCTCAGCCCTTGATGAAGGCGAGCAGGTCGGCGTTGATGGTGGCGGCTTCCGTGGTGGGCATGCCGTGCGGAAAGCCCTTGTAGGTCTTCAGCGTGCCGTTCTTCAGCAGCTTGGCCGACAGCGGCGCCGAGTCCGCATAGGGAACGATCTGATCGTCGTCGCCGTGCATGACGAACACGGGCACGCCGATCTTCTTGAGGTCCTCGGTAAAGTCCGTCTGCGAAAACGCGACGATGCCGTCATAGTGCGCCTTGGCGCCGCCCATCATGCCCTGACGCCACCAGTTCTCGATCACGGCCTCCGACGGCTTGGCGCCCGGCCGGTTGTAGCCATAGAACGGTCCCGCCGGGAGGTCGCGGTAGAACTGCGAGCGGTTGGCGGCGAGCTGCGCCTGAAGATCGTCAAAGACGGATTTGGGCAGGCCGCCCGGATTGGCCGGGGTCTGCACCATCAGCGGCGGCACGGCGGAGAGGATCGCGGCCTTCGCCACCCGGCTCTCGCCGTGGCGGGCAATAAAATGCACCACCTCGCCGCCGCCGGTGGAATGGCCGACATGGATGGCGTTCTTCAGATCGAGATGCGCTACCACCGCCGCAAGGTCGTCGGCGTAGTGATCCATGTCGTGACCGTCGGCCACCTGGCTCGATCGGCCGTGACCACGGCGGTCGTGAGCAATGACGCGATAGCCGTGATTGAGGAAGAACAGCATCTGCGTGTCCCAGTCATCGGCCGACAGCGGCCAGCCATGGCTGAACACAATGGGCTGACCCGAACCCCAATCCTTGAAGAAGATCTCGACACCGTCCTTGGTTTTGATGGTGGGCATGGTGCACTCCTTCTCCTGTGGACAGATCATATCGACGCGACACGCCGGGCGTCGCGTCGAGCCTTAAACCTGGAAATAATCGAAATCAGGCCGGCCGGAAGCGGCGCCACACCTGGATGATCATGACGACGAAGAACACCAGCACGATACCCTGCACGACGGCAAAGGCGGGCCCCGCCGGCGGGTTGCCGGGAGCGAGCTCATGCAGCGGCGGAATCTTGAGGAAACTCTGGATCACCAGCACGAACACGTTGAGGTACAGCGAGAGCAGCGCGGTGACCACATAGATCCAGCGCCAGGGGCCGGCGAGCTTCATGCTATAGAGCGCGAGGCAGGCAATCGCGAGCAGGATGACCGACAGGATTCCGATCAATATCCCCGGTGTGACCCCGTTGAACGGAAACATGAAACCGGTGACGCTGGTCAGGATCGTGAAGAGCAGGAAGATCGCGGCCAGACCGCCCGACTTGTAAGGGCCGAGCATGCCGAACATTACGATGAGACCGGCGACAATGGCGATCAGACTGATGACGACGTGAAGCGTGGTGAACGTAGACAGACCGAGACCTAGCATCATGAAAGATTTCCCCTGTTGGAAACGCTGACGATGCTACGACGCCCTCCGCCAAATTTCCACACACAGTGTCCCACAGTTCAGTGCAGTTCGTCTTTCAAAAATGCATGATCATTTTGTGTCATCGTCACATCACCGGCCTAAAGCCGGATGGCGAGTTCGCCATCCGGCTTTAGCTCATTATTTGCGGATGATCTTTTCGGAAAACCGGCGTCCACTTTTCCGGATCATGCGCTAAAGCGCGGGCTTGGCGACATCACCGAGATAACTGTGCAGCGCCGCGACTACTTGCGCGCCCTCGCCGATCGCACCGCCCACGCGCTTGACCGAACCCGAGCGCACATCGCCGACGGCGAATACACCGGGCACCGAGGTTTCCAGCGCCGAGATCTGCCGCCGCAGATTGAGCTCGGACTGCGCGCCGGTCACGACAAAGCCGCCGCGATCGAGCGTGACGCCACAGCCGTCGAGCCAGTTGGTGGCCGGATCGGCGCCGACGAACAAAAAGAGATTGCGGATGTCGGAGGTGTATATTTCGGTCGACAGACGGCTCTTCCAGCGCACGCGCCCGAGCGAAGCGTCTTCCCGGCCCTCGAGCGCGACGATCTCGGCGTTGAACATCAATTCGATGTTCGGCGTCGCCTCGATGCGCTCGATCAGATAGCGCGACATGCTGGCCCCCAGGCCCCCGCCCCGGATAACCATGGTGACCTTGCGCGCATGTCCCGACAAAAACACCGCGGCCTGGCCTGCGGAATTGCCGCCGCCGACCAGCATGACTTCCTGCTCGGCGCAAAGCCGCGCCTCGACCGGCGAGGCCCAGTACCAGACGCCGCGGCCCTCGAACTTGTCGAGGTTCTCGATGTCCGGCCGGCGGTAGAGCGCGCCGCTGGCGACCACTACGGATCGCGCCCGCAATTCCTCGCCGCTCTCGAGCGCGAGCGCAAAGGCGCCGTCCCTGCGCTCGCAATTCAGCGATTTCGCGCTGACGGGAATCATGATCTCGGCGCCGAATTTTTGCGCCTGGCTGAAGGCGCGGCCGGCGAGCGCCTGGCCGGAAATGCCGGTGGGGAAGCCGAGATAGTTTTCGATGCGCGCGCTGGCGCCGGCCTGTCCGCCATAGGCGCGAGAATCCAGCATCACCACCGACAGGCCTTCGGAAGCGGCATAGACCGCGGTCGCAAGTCCCGCCGGCCCGCAGCCGACGATCGCGGCGTCATAGATCCGGTCGCCGCGCGGACCGCCGATCATGCCGAGCGCCCGAGCCGCTTCGTTTTCGCTCGGGTTGCGCAGCACGGTGCCGTCGATCATCACGACCAGCGGCCAATCCGAAGGCGACGGCGAATAGCGCGCGATGATCTCGGCGGCATCATGGTCGCGCTCCGGATCGAGCAGATGGTGCGGGAAAGAGTTGCGGGTGAGGAAGTTTTGCAGTCGCGCCACGCTGGCGGAGTTGGACGGCCCGATCAGCACTGGGCCGCCGACGCCGCCCTGGATCAGGCTGACCCGGCGCAGGATCAACGCGCGCATGATGCGCTCGCCGAGATCGGCTTCGGCGACCAGCAGCGCGCGCAACTTGTCGGGCGGGATCAGCAGCGTCTCGACGTCGCCTTCGGCATGGCCGTCGACCAGCGCGACGCGGCCGGAGAGCTGGCCGACTTCGGCCAGAAATTGCCCCGGCCCCTGATCGATGATCGGCGCGATATGGCCGAGGCCGTCGCGCTCGGTGATGGCGACATGGCCGGACAGCACGACGAACATGCCGGGCCCGGGCTTGCCGGTCTCGAACAGAAGCTCGCCCTGCTTGTAGGCGCGCAGCTCGCCGAAGCGGCGCATGCGCGCGATTTCTGCTTCAGTCAGGCTTGGAAAGGTCTGCTCCAGGCGGGGAAACACCCGACCCGGCCCCACGCCCACATTACTCCCGTTGCCGGCTCCGATCGCTGTCGCCATGCACCTGCTCTCAACTCACAAAGTCCTCACGCGGCGATACCACTAGTGGAGTGGATTTGACGTTCGCTAACCCTGTTGCCGCGACTCCGAAAGCGAACGTCAAATCCAAAGCTCCACTAGAATCAATATTTTTCCAGTGGTCCAGTTCCAACATTCGCAAAAGTGCCGCTGCGACGGGATGCGAATGTTGGAATTGGACCACTAGTCGCCGCGCCTGCCAACCCGTCCATGTAGGCAGGTTTCGTCATCGGTCGATGACGCTTCCGTCGTTTTTCCGCGCTCGCGGGCCTGCGTTTTCCGCCGCTTGAGATTTTCGCGCAGCGCGAGCTTGAGGCGGTCCTGCCTTGGATCCCGTTCACGCGGCTTTTGCCGCTCGCCCTCGCCTGTTTCGTCCGTCATGGTCGATCCACTCCGCGCCCCCAGCATAACGTGTTTCGCGCGTGGAGTGATGGCGCTCGGCCTCACGCCCGTGCGATCAAGCAATTTGCGCAAAATTTGGAACCGGATCGGGCCACAATGGCCCGCCGGAAGCCGCCGGCGGCCCAGCGGCCCCGATTTTTCGGCCGATTTTCACACCTCACCCGGTCCCTTGCATGCTTGCGCGCAAGGGGGGCTTGTGGCAAGAACCGGCCGCCCGCGGCTGCCGTTTCCGGCCGATTCTCTATATTGTCCCGGGCATGCTGCCGTAGCTCAGTGGTAGAGCACTCCCTTGGTAAGGGAGAGGTCCACAGTTCAATCCTGTGCGGCAGCACCAGATAGCTCATCCAAACAATATCTTATCCGGATTGCTCGGAGCTGCCTCATTCGCCTTCCCCGTGAGGAGCGGCCAGGATTGCCGTGCCCTATATCTCGCCCTTGGGCGTCGTATTCATCAGCAGGCCTTCGATTTGCTGCAACTTGAATCGCTAAAGCGTCGGCTTGAGCGCGACGGGCGGCGGCATGTACCTAGCGGCGATGACCCAACCGGATGCCGAGCCTAAGGGCCTTCTGACGCAACGAGCCTTCTGTTCGTTTCATCTGCTTTGCGATCTTCGTAATCGGAGTTCGGGCTTTGGAATGTGCGCGAAGTTCTTTGACGTCCGCCTTTGTGTACTCATGACGGACGATCTTCTTCACTTTCTTAGCCATTACTAATCCTGTTGCGGTTGGGTAGGGCGCTTCTAGCACGGAAAATGAAGTCCGCAACGCTTTGGTAGGCCAACATCTGTCGGCGTTGCGCTCCTTGTCGGCGCGCCGACCCGGCCATGGCTGCCGTGCGTGCAGCAACGGATTGCGGACTTGAAGCAGTCGCTATCGACGACGATTGTTGCGACGGTGAAGAGCGCGCGCAACAAAGGCTGCAATGTAAGCGAGACGCCGGCACATGAAACAGCCGCCGCTGAATGACGAACAGCCACGGCTTTTGTAGTTTCAAACGACCAAGCAAGGTCGTCGTCAAGATGGACTTGAATGGTTAACGATTAGCTAGTCTCTCGGACCTGGTCGTATGTCATCAGCACGCATCTCGATTCCGACATTCAGAATCTAAAATCCGCCGCTAGCCCGTCGCAATATTGCTCCAACTCATCAACATGATGTGAGAAGCGTCCGATCGGCGCCCGGCCTCAAGTTGGGATTTGTACCGCGCTGGTTACCCAACTTGAGGCCGCATCTTTCGGGCGACATTTCGCCATCCACGTCAATGACGCCCGGCAGATGGCCTGCCCCCAAGCCCTGGCGGTTTCCCGCGAGCGGGTTCGGTGCCATCATGGCGCCATGTCTACCAAGTCCCGCAAATCGGCCCACGGCGCGTCAAAGCCGTGTTAGGTTGCCGGCAAATGCATAATTGGCCCGGCCCGTCCCCTTTTGGGATACACTGACCCGAGTCTCACCCAAGAGAACCGGAGCGCTCATGACCAGATATGAACCGTCTCCCGAGCAAAATGCCAAGATGAATAGAGCGCGCCTTGCCAGCGCACACCGCGCAGCGGTCATGGAAGCAGAAGAAAAGAAGGCGATTGGGGTCCGTGCGAACATGGCCCGACTGAAAGAGCTAAGATTAGCGAAAGAGGCTGAGCATATTCGGCAACAAGTCGCTACAGTGACCATGCCGAAGGCGGTGCCAAAGAAAAAGATAAGATAGCCAGCCCCATCCGCGGCAACTATAGCAAGCCGCGCTTGTGCTGGGTGACGATTATAACGCGGACGATGCAGTCAGATATTGACTCGCCGTGCAACCGCACCTTTTGCAGCCGCTGCCACGTTTCCGCATCGATCGATATCTGCCACTTGCCGTCTGGCAAGCGCCGCCCGCTCACGTCGAACGGGAACTCGGCCGAAATTAGGGCGCGGCACTCTTCCGTAATTTCAATGTCCGGCATTGCTCTCGGCAGAAGTTTTCGCTGCCGGTGCTGGCCGCGCGGACAGCCATCGCCCGCCCCGAAAAAATCAGCCAGTTAAATCGCAGTAATCTGTTCCGCGACGAATTGACTGGCGACACTGCCCGAGTCGTCAATCAATCAAACTGAGAACCTAACAATCATGACAAGCAGAGTCATTTTCCAGCCGGTATCGAAGCCACAGTGCGCCGCCTTCCAGCGGCTGACTGCTCTCCAATGTCATCTTCTGAAGCGGCGCCTTTTGCGGTCCCGCCTCGCGCGAGTCGAAGGCGCTCGGCGCGCCCTTGGTCCCGTCGACCGCAGGACACAGGATCAGGTTGATCTCGTCGATCAGCCCGGCGCGAAGGAAGCTTCCGTTCGTCGTGCCGCCGCCTTCGACCAATAGACGCTTCACGCCGAGCTCGCGGTTCAGGATTTCCAGCGCCAGGCTGAGATCCAGTTCAGCCTCGCCTGCGAAGATGTAAGACACGTCCTCGCTGCGCAGACCCGCCAGATGCGCATCCGAGACTGCCTTGGTCAGGACAGCGACGATTGGATCTCCGCCGATATCCGAACGGCCAAAGGCGAGCTTGCCGTGGGCATCGAGCACGACGCCATAAGCCTTCGCATCACGCCGAGCAAACCAATGCTCGCGTGGAAAAGTCTCGTCGCTGTGAGCGGGATAGGATTCCCGCTTGGAAAATTCCTTGCCGGTCGCCCGTCCGATCAGCCATGCATCCCCGCCGATTTCATCGTGCACGCGCTCGAACAGGCCGCGCAGGGCGGACGGGTCAGGACTCCAGTGGCTCAACAGCGTGCGACCGTCGATACTGGCAGAGACGATGCAGGCGACATGCGGCTTCATTGCAAACTCCGGGGCGATCTTCCGATGCTCGGCTTTCTAACGCGGCTTCGACCGCGGGCGTGCTGCAGGCTTGCCCGCACCGGGCTTCACGCGCAATCCATCCACGAGCACGTCGAGCATCCGGATCACGCCGGCCTGCCAACCAGGCTGGTCGTGCAACAGGCACATGCCGACCAGCGTGCGCAACAGGTCCTCCGGGCTGACATCAGTGCGGATTTCGCCGGATGCCGCCGCGCGATCGAGCAAGGTCGCAACCGCCTTGGTGAGCCGCTCATAGGAAAAGGCGGTCAGCTCCGAAGAGGGACCACCGGCTGCAAGCGCGAGCGCGGCTGCCATGCCCTTCTTGGTGGCGACGAATTCGACATTGGAGCGAAGCCAATGGCGCAGCGCCTCGACCGGCGCATCCTCGCTCTTCAACGCTTCCGCCAGTTCGCCAAGCTGCTCGACCTCGCGGCGATAGACAGCTTCATAGAGCGCCTCGCGCGTCGGGAAATGACGGTAGAGCGTGCCGATGCCGACACCGGCTTCGCGCGCGACGGCCTCCAGGCTCGCGTCGGAGCCGCCCGCGCTGAACACGGTTTTCGCCGCCTCCAGCACGCGCTCGCGGTTTCGCTGTGCGTCCGCACGCGGCTTGCGGGAGCTTTTTGCGGAACGAATTTCCATCCCAGACGTCTCGTCACCGGCAGTTGATCAGCCGGCTCTTGCTAAACGGAGGAACCCTCCGTATACCTAAACCCGTCACGCCAAACTAACCAGCCTCCGTTTTCGGCGGCCGCCACTCCCGGATCGCAGCGATTCACGGGCCGATCACCTGTGCCCGTTGCGTTTCCGTTTGACCATAGCATCGATCGGAACCTCGCATGAATTTCTCTCTTCGACTCACCGTCAATGGTGAGCAGCGCGATATCGTGCTCGACGACCCCCGCGTCACCCTGCTCGACCTGCTGCGCGAACGGCTGCAGCTGACCGGAACCAAGAAGGGCTGCGACCGCGGCCAATGCGGCGCCTGCACCGTGCTGGTCGACGGCAAGCGGGTCAATTCCTGCCTGGCGCTGTCGATCAGCCATGACGGCGCCGACATCCTCACCATCGAGGGCGTGGCGCAGGGCGAACGCCTGCACCCGGTGCAGGCGGCCTTCATTGCGCACGATGGCCTCCAATGCGGCTTCTGCACGCCGGGCCAGATCATGAGCGCGATCGGCCTGATCACCGAAGGCCAGGCCGGCTGCGATCCCGAGCGCATCCGCGAAGGCATGAGCGGCAATCTCTGCCGCTGCGGCGCCTATGCCGGAATCACCGAGGCGGTGCTGGAAGCCGAGAGGATCCTCGCCGATACCAAGACGGAGCGCGCCGCATGAACCGGTTCGATTACGTACGCCCCACGACCGTGACTGAAGCGGTCGCCGCCGCGAGCGAACCGGGCGCGGCCTATCTCGCCGCCGGCACCAACCTGCTGGACCTGATGAAGGGCAACATCGTCCGCCCCTCAAGGCTGGTCGATGTCACGCGCCTGCCGGGGCTCGATCGCATCGAACGGCTCGCCGACGGCTCCTTGCGCGTCGGCGCGATGGTGCGCAATGCCGACCTCGCCCACGACGAAGAATTCGCGAAAAACTATCCCGCGATCGCGGAAGCGCTGCTGTCGGGCGCCTCGGCGCAACTCCGCAACGCCGCGACCGTGAGCGGCAACCTCTTGCAGCGGACCCGCTGCGGTTATTTCTATGACACCGCAAGCGCCTGCAACAAGCGCGCGCCCGGCTTGGGCTGCGACGCGCGCGGCGGCGACAACCGCCTGCATGCGATCCTCGGCTGGAGCGAAGGCTGCATCGCCACGCATCCCTCCGATTTCTGCGTGCCGCTGACAGCGCTGGACGCGATCGTGGAGATCGAAGGCAGGAACGGCCGGCGCGAAATCGCGCTCGATGCGCTGCATCGTTTGCCCGGCGACACGCCGGAACGCGACAGCGTGCTCGAGCCCGGCGAACTTATTGTCGCGGTACGCCTGCCGGCCTCCGCGCGCGCCTTCGCTGCGCATTCGCGCTATCTGAAAGTGCGCGAGCGCAACTCTTATGCTTTCGCCGTGGTCTCGGCCGCGGGCGCGCTTGTCATCGAGAACGGCACGATCAAGGCAGCACGACTGGCGCTTGGCGGCGTGGCCGCAAAGCCGTGGCGCGCGCGAGTTGCGGAAGCGCAGCTCACCGGCTCCGCTGGTGGATCGGCCGCGTTTCGACGCGCCGCGCAGGCTGCGCTCGCGGACGCCAAGCCGTCCGGCGACAACGCTTTCAAGATCGAGCTCGCGCAACGCGTGATCGTGCGCGCGCTGACGCTTGCCGTACAGGGAACGCCGGCGCGTGTGCCCGCCCTGCCCGCCTCTCCCTTCTCTTCGGTAGCCGGAGAACTTCATGTCTGAGATGACGCTGACCCGCGATCCCACCCATATCCGGCATGGCTCGAGCATCGGCCAGCCGCTGACCCGCCGCGACGGCGTGCTGAAGGTGACCGGCGCCGCCCGCTATGCCGCCGACAACCATCCGCCAAAAATGCTGTTCGCGGTGATGGCGGTCAGCAGCATCGCGCGCGGCCGGGTGGCCTCGCTCGACGTCGCCGCCGCCAAACGCCACGCTGGCGTCGTCGAGGTAATGACGCCGCAAAACCGCCCCGCCCTCGCAGACGACCCGGACGCCAAGACCAATCCGTTCATGTTCCGCATGGAGCTGTTGCAAAACGACCGCGTGCGCTACGCCAACCAGGCGATCGCCGTGGTGATCGCCGAGACGCTGGAAGCCGCCACCGAAGGCGCGGCGCTGTTGTCGCCGCAATACGAGGCCGAGCCCGCGCGCGTCGGTCTCGACGCCGCCGAAAGTTTCACGCCGCCAGCGGTTGGCATCGGTCATCCCGCCGTGGTCGCGCATGGTGATGTCGAGAGTGCGCTTGCATCTGCGGCGCACACGATCGAGGCGACCTACGAGACGCCGGCGCAATATCACAATCCGATGGAGCCTCACGCCATCGTCACGGCATGGAACGGCGACACGCTTTCCATCGACACGCCGAGCCAGGGCATGGCGATGGCGCAAGGCCGCATCGCCGGGCTGTTCGGCATCTCGCCCGACAAGATCCACATCCGCAGCCCGTTCCTCGGCGGCGGTTTTGGCAGCAAGGGGTTGATCTCCGGGCCGCAGATCCTCGGCATCCTCGCCGCCAAACTGGTCGGCCGTCCCGTCAAGCTCGTGCTGCGCCGGGAGCAGATGTACGGCCCCGTCGGCCATCGCTCGCCGAGCCGGCAGCGGCTGCGCATTGGCACGCGTGCGGATGGCAAACTCACCGCGATCGATCATTACGCGAAGATCGCGACCTCCACCTTCGATGATTTCTACGAACCCGCGGCCGACGCGTCGCATTCGCTCTATGCAAGCCCCGTGATCGCCACGTCGCACGAGGCGGTGCGGCTCGACACCGGCACACCGCTGTTCATGCGCGCGCCGGGCGAAGCGACGGGATCGATCGCGCTCGAAAGCGCGATCGACGAGATGGCGGAAGCCTGCGGTCTCGATCCGCTCGCCTTCCGTCTCAAGAACTACGCCGACGCCGAGCCGATCACCGGTAGGCCGTTTTCGTCCAAAGCGCTGCGCGAATGCTACGCGAGGGCAGCGGAAAAATTTGGCTGGTCGAAGCGGCCGCTGCAACCGCGGCAGATGCGCGACAAGGATGGCTTCCTGGTCGGCTGGGGCATGGGCACCGCGACCTTCCCGGCGCTGATGTTCGCGGCCGAAGCGCGCGCGGTGCTGCGCCGCGACGGAAGCGGCGCGATGGAGACCGGCGCGCATGACATGGGCCAGGGCGCCTGGACGGCCTTCGCCCAGATCGCCGCCGATGCGCTCGCGCTGGATCTCGGAAAAATCGAGTTCAAGGCGGGTACTTCCGACCTGCCGGATGCCGGCATCGCCGGCGGCTCGGCCCACACCGCGACTGTGGGCGCCGCGATTCACAATGCCGGCGCCAATGCAATTGCAAAACTCGCGGAGCTCGCAACGGGCGACCAGCGCTCGCCGCTGTTCGGCGCAGGCAATGCCGGCGTGGTCGCGCGCGACGGCTACCTTCACCGCCGCGACGACGAAAGCCGGGGCGAGAGCTTTGGCGACATCCTCGCCCGCGCCGGCCTCGCCGAGATCGAGGCGCGCGGCAACGGCGCCATGGATCCGGCGGCGCAGACCAACTACGCCATGCGTGCGCATGGCGCTGTCTTCGCCGAGGTGAAGGTCGATCCGGATCTCGGCCAGGTCCGCGTCACCCGCATGGTCGGCGCCTTCGCCGCCGGCCGCATCGTCAATCCGCATCTGGTGAGAAGCCAGTATCTCGGCGGCATGATCTGGGGCGTGTCCTTTGCCCTGCACGAGAAGGCGATCGTCGATCCCCGCTCGGGGCGGATCGTCAACGCCAATCTCGGCGAGTATCATGTGCCCGTGAATGCCGACGTGCCCTCGATGGAAGCCCTGCTGATCGAGGAGCACGATCCGCATGTGAACGCGCTCGGCATCAAGGGCGTCGGCGAGATCGGCATCACAGGTTCGGCCGGCGCAGTCGCCAACGCGGTCTGGCATGCCACCGGCGTCCGCGTGCGGCGGTTCCCGATTCCGATCGAAGAGCTGGTGATGGCGGCGCGTTAATCACCATTTTCTGGCCGCATCGGTCGTCAATGAAACCGAATCGGCGGCGCATTGGCCCGCCGATCCGCAGATTGACGATTTCAGATGACGGGCCTGGAACTGAAGAAGCTCCGCGAAGACCTCGGCTCGGCCATTGGCCAGCCGCTCACCGTGGCCGACATGGCCAAACTGTGCGGCCTGCCGGCCAGTGAAGCCGATACCATACGCCGCTGGGAAGTGACGGGGCCGAGCGGCCCCGCGGCCGAACTGCTGCGCATCCTGGCGATGGCGAGCGATGCATATCCGATCCTCGAGAATTTCAACGTGTTCGATCGCCATGACGTTCGCGAACGGGATCGTCCCGCGCGCCGCGCCGAATTCAGGGAGAAGATGCGCGACGAAGTGCGCCGCCGTCTCGCTTGAGAAATCAGCGGGCACAAAGATCTCTGCCAAAAAATGAACACATAATCGCCCCCTCGCCTTTGCCGTCCTGACAAGAACGTCGATAAAACTCTCCAACAGCGAAAAATCAAAGATCGGTGACCACGCTTCACAATTTGGCGCGGATCATTAGCGCGAATTGGCGAGGGCTCGCGCATGTTTGAGGGAAACCAATTTCACCGAACTCGGCCGGACGCGCGCATGTCGAGCGCGCCGAGGAGCGTTTTTGTCCGCACGATCGCATTTGCGCGCGTGCAGCACCACATCACGCAGCCTGTTCGCGCCCCCGCGTCATACATCGGTCGACAGGAGGTTAGTGATGAGTTCCCTGGACAAAGACGATGGGGATAAGCAGCTCCAGCAAGCCGTCCCCTGGGTAAGCGATCCGAACAATCGGGAACAGCGAGACGAACAGACGCGCCGTCTTCAGGAAGAAGTCATTGAGGCGGCCAAGCGCCTGGAACGCGAGCCCGTCGAGCTCCCTTCACAACTGCCCGCAGAGCCGCGAACAGCGGTCTCCTTCCGCTTGGCAATACCTCGCGTGCACAAGGACGACGCAAGCCCCGAGGACCGGGCCCGGCAGATCTGGGCGGAGCTCAAACCCGAGTTCATATCGCCGCCGCAAGACGGATTGCGCGTGGCTAGCCTGGTGATGGCCGCGCTTGGTGCGATGGCCGTGTCCGCCATGGTTGCCCTGGTCGTGGTGAATATCGTCCACGTTCCCACAACTGGTGCCGACCTTGCCGGCGAAGAGCGCGCCGCAAGGGGCGACTCGCAGTCCGCCGCCACCTTGGGCGACCTTGCCAAATTTTCCGCGGCCCAGGCCAAGATGACGCACACCGACGAACCAGCCGTGCCGGCCGAAACCTTGCTTGCCTCAGCTCCGCCCAACGACATTGCGGCACCGAAATATCCTGCCGCGGTGACACCGCAGTCCGTGAAGGTCGAACCGGCTCGGCCTGAAATTGCCGCGCCAGCTCCGAGTCCCGTGCCAACCGTGAACGCAGTTCCGGAACCGCGGCCGGCGTCCCCTGTGCCACAACCGGCGTCCCCTCTGCCACAAGATGAGATGGTGTCCCTGCTGAAACGCGGTCAGGACCTGCTTGCGGCGGGGGACATTGCCAGCGCGCGCCTCATGCTGACGCTTGTCGCGGAAGCCGGCAATGCGGAGGCCTCCTTCATCCTGGCGGGGACGTTCGATCCCACGATGCTTGCAAAGTTGCGCGCGGTCGGCGTGCAGGGCGATCCGGCGAAAGCCCGCGCCTGGTACGCGCGAGCGGCGGAGCTTGGATCGCTGGAAGCAAGGCAGCGTCTTCAGGCGCTGCGCTGAGGTCGCGTCGATCGGAACAACAGGCATGATCAGGGGGACATGATGCGAACCACCACCAAGAATTGGCGCGCGCTCAACCGCATGACGGCGGCGTTCTTTACCGCGGTCGCAGCCATCGCGCTGCTGTTGAGCCAGACGACCTCGTCGCGTGCCGCCGATGATGAAATCCGGATCGGCAACACCATGCCCTATAGCGGCCCCGCCTCCGCTTACGGCACGATCGGCAAGACCATTGCCGCGGTCTTCAACAAGGTCAACGCCGAGGGCGGCATCAACGGCCGCAAGATCAATTTCATCTCCTACGATGACGGCTACAATCCGCAGAAAACGCTCGAGCTGACGAAAAAGCTGGTGGAGGAAGACAAGGTTCTATTCATCTTTGCCGGCCTTGGCACGCCGACCAGCGCCGCGACGCGGCCCTATCTGAACAGCAACAAGATTCCACAGCTGTTCGTGGCCTCGGGCGCCTCGATGTGGGACCAGCCACAAAACTTCCCCTGGACGTTCGGATTCCAGCCGAGCTATCAGACCGAAGGCCACATCTATGCGCAGTACATCCTGGAGAAGCATCCAAGCGGCGGCAAGATCGCGATCCTTTATCAGGACGACGATTTCGGCAAAGACTATATCAAGGGCCTGACCGATGGGCTCGGCGGCAAGGTCCCGGTCGTCGCGCAGGCCAGCTACAAGGTCACCGACACCAGTCTCAACCAGCAGATCACCGCGCTCAAGGCCTCCGGCGCCAACATCTTCATCAATGTGACGACGCCGAAATTCGCCACGATGGCGATCAAGCGCGTCGCCGAACTCGGCTGGAAGCCCGAGCATTTCATCTCGACGGTGTCGGAATCGGTCTCGGCCGTGCTGCAGCCGGCGGGCCTGCAAAATGCCGAAGGCATTTTTTCGGCCGGCTATACCTGGGAAGGCGACGATGGGGAGGCGGCGAACGATCCGGCTTTCCGCGAGTGGTCAGCCTTCATGGATCGCTACCTTCCGGACGTGCCCAAGAGCAACGCCCTGACGGTGTTCGGCTACACGATCGCCAATCTGATGGTCGATGTGCTCAGGCAATGCGGCGACGACCTGTCCCGCGACAACATCGTCAAGCAGGCGGCCTCGCTGAAGGGCGTGCAGGTTCCGATGCTCATCCCGGGCATCGTGGTCAACACCAGTGCAGGCGATCACGCGCCGCTCGAGCAGATGCAGATGATGCAATTCAACGGCGGGCGGTGGAACAAGTTCGGACCGGTGCGCAGCGGCATCGATGCTGGCGCCGTCAGCGAGTCCTTCAAGACGATCTTCCGCTACGGCACCGCCAAGCGTGATCTCGCCAATCAGCTCAACGCCAATACCATCACCCTGATGACGGGCGCGTTCGGCTCTACTTATGCCCAGATAGGCGCCGACCTGGCCTCGGTGCTCGACAAGGGTTTCGATCTCCGCGTGCTGCCGGTGATGGGCCGCGGCTCGGTCCAGGCCGTGGCGGACATCCTGCTGCTGCGGGGCGTTGATGCCGGCATCGTGCGCAAGGACACGCTGGCCTATCTCGAACGCAAGGGGTTTGCCGACAACATCCGCAATGAGTTTGTCTATGTCACAAAGATGTTCAACGAGGAAATGCACGTGCTGGCGCCGCGCGCGATCCAGAGCATGAAGGATCTCGACGGCAAGACGGTCGCGGTCGACCTGCCGGACTCCTCTACCTTCGTGACCTCGATCAACGTCTTCGAACGGCTCGGGATCAAGCCGCATCTGCTCTACATCGAACCGCGGGTCGCGCTCGAAATGCTGCGCAAGGGCGACATCGACGCGATCGTCGCCGTGGAGGGCAAGCCGGTGCAGTGGCTCAAGCAGGTCAATGACGAAAACCTGCATCTCGTTGGCGTCGAATACGACAAGGCGCTGCGCGAGGAGTATCTGCCGGCGAAGCTCACCTCCGAAGACTATCCCAACCTGATCTCTGCCTCGACGCCGGTCGGCACCGTCGCCGCCGAAGCGGTGCTTGCCACCTTCAACTGGCAAGCCGGCAGCGACCGCTATCGCCGGCTAGCGCTGTTGGTCGATTCGCTGTTCTCCAACACGGCGCAGCTGCAGCGGCCGCCGTTTCATCCGAAATGGCAGGAGCTCGCTCTGATGGCGCCGGTTGCCGGCTGGACCCGGTTCCAGGCGGCGCAGGACTGGATCGATCGCAACGCGCCCGTCGCTTCGGCCGCGCCGAGTACGCTTGGCGCGCATGCGAGCTCGCTCAGTCCGGACGATCAGGCGCTCTATCACGAGTTTCTGGAATGGAAGGCCAACCGGGAGAAGCCGCGCCGCCGCTGACCGCGCCAGCGCGCGCGTTTACGGGGGCCTTGGCGCCTTCGTCCCAAACGGGCACAGACGGGGGTCATTCTTAACCCTTCCTTCAGGCCCGGTTAGGTTTCCGTTAAGCACAGGAAGTATTTGTCTTCCAACAAGTTGGATTGGAAATCGCCGTGATCGGCGAGTGACAGCTTTTTATTCAAATGCGGTTTATCTGCACGAACCAGAGGGCGCCGTCGCAAGCTCGCGCCGCCTCGTTCATGTATGCTGGAGTAAACCGATGAAGAAGTATCTCGTCATGACGGTCGCGATCGCCGCCCTTGGCGCGGCGCTGCCGGCCGAGGCCGCCGATCTCGGCTATCGCGCGCCCTATGGGGCGCCCGCTTACGCCGGGCCAATCTACTGCTGGACAGGCTTCTATATCGGCGCCCATGTCGGCGGCGCCTTCTCCAGCGACAACAACTTCAACGGCCTTGGCACCGGCAACAACGGCAACGGCCGCGTCCTCGGCGGCGTGCAGGTCGGCGGCGACTGGCAGTTCAATCCGAACTGGGTGGTCGGCGTCGAAGGCCAGTACAGCTGGCTGTCCGGCAATGTCGGCGCGATCTTCCCGGGCGGCTTTGCCTACACCAACAACCAGCGCGCGCTCGGCTCGATCACCGGCCGCTTCGGCTACACCTGGGGTCCGGGCCTGCTCTATGTGAAGGGCGGCTACGCCTATTCCGACAGCAACGAGAACGTGACGCTCGGCGGCCTGCCGGTCGCGTTCGCGACCACCGGCGCCCCCCGCAGCGGCTACACCATCGGCGCCGGCGTCGAATACATGTTCGCCCCGAACTGGTCGGCCAAGGCCGAGTACCAGTACTACAATTTCGGCAGCGCCAACTTTATCGCGCCGGCGGTGCTGATCCCGAACGGCAGCTTCACCACCGACGACCACGTCTTCAGGGTGGGCGTGAACTACCGCTTCAACTGGGCGAACCCGGTGGTTGCACGCTACTGATCCTGCACGTTGGGTCGGCGCATGATCTTTTCGGAGAACCGGTTCCCACTTTTTCGGACCACGCACTAACCCGAAATTAAGGAAAGGCCGGCGAAACGCCGGCCTTTTGCTTTTGTCGCACCAAGATAGCGCAATGCCCCCGCAATTTTGCCGATTTTGTTAACCGCATACCGCGATACTGCCGGCCGCATTCTCTTCTACGGTAGCAGCAGCGGCGGGGCAGGCGCATGGCGTTCCGGTTGGGTCTTGGCAAGGCGTTTGGTTTCTTGCGGCCGCGATGGGGTGTCAGAGGCAGCCTGTTTGCCGCCTTTGCTGTCATCGCCGGCATGGCGATCGTGATCTCGGCCGGCGCCGGCTTCGTGCTGCGGCATCTCGGCACCACGATGGTCGACCTCTCCGGCCGCGACATTCCGCGGCTCTCCGCCAGCCTGCAATTGTCGGCGCAGTCCGCAAGCCTCGCCGCCCAGGGGCCGGCGCTGCTGGCAGCCCAATCCGATGATGGGCTCAACGAGCGCACCAAGAAGATGAAAGAGATCCAGCAGCAGACGCAGCAGAAGCTCGGCGAGGTCATCGAGCTCGGCGCCGACAAGACGGTCGTCAGCGCGCTGAACGAGACCATCAAGAATATCAACGAGGCCGCCCAGAGCCTGGCCTCCGCCGCGCGCGAGCGGCTGGACGTCGCCGCCCTCCACGACAAGCAATATGACGCGCTGCGCGCTGCCCAGGCCGCCTTCACCGCAGCCGCGAGCCCGGCGATGCTCGACGCCCAGACCCAGGTCAACGCCATCCTGGGCTCGGCCAATCTCTCCGCCAGCGACGCCAACGACGCCGCTCAGACCCTCGGCCAGCTCGGCAATGTCGTAGCGAGCGGCAATCTCGTCGCCGCCGACATGAGCGCGGCGCTGTCGGCGAACTCCAGCGACAAGCTCGACGACATCGAAAAGGAATTCAAGCAGGCGCAGGGACGCCTGCGTTCCAACCTCGATCTGCTGCCGGAGAATGCGGGTACCAAGACGCTGCGCGAGGCCGCCGACAAGCTGCTCGCCCTCGGTACGGGCAAGACCGGCGTATTCCGGGTGCGCCAGAAGGAGCTCGATGCCGCCGATTACGGGCAGACCGTGCTGGATGAGACCCGCAAGCTCAATGTCGGCCTCGACATCAGCGTGCAGCAGCTGGTCGAGGGCGTGCAGAAGGAAACCAACGCCACGACCTTCCAGACCCGGGAAGAGATCTCCTATGCGACCATGGTGATGCTGGCGCTGGGGGTCGGGACCCTGCTCGGCTCGGTGCTGTTCGTCTGGCTTTATGTCGGCGGCAATGTCCTGCGCCGCATCAAGGGCCTGCAGCACTCGATGCAGCTCTTGTCCAACGGCGATCTCGATACCGAAATCTTCCATTCCAGGCAGAAGGACGAAATCGCGGCGATGTCGGACACGCTGCAGGTGTTCCGCGACAGCATGATCAAGGCACGCGCGCTCTCCGCCGACCAGGACAAGGACCGCGCCGCCAAGGCCGAACGCACCTCGCGCATGGAAGCCCGGATCACCGAATTCGAGGCGACGGTGCGCGCAGCCCTCGACAATCTGCAGCAATCGGCCAATTCGATGCAGACGACCGCGCAGAGCATGTCCTCGACCGCGGACCAGTCGAACACACTGGTGAGCGCGGTGGCGTCCGCCGCCGAAGAGACCTCGGTCAATGTGCAGACGGTGTCGGCCGGCACCGAGCAATTGTCGTCGTCGATCGCCGAGATCGGCCGCCAGGTCGTGACCTCGGCCGAGATCGCCAAGAAGGCGGTCGCCGAAGCCGGCTCCACCGACACCACCATGCAGGGCCTCGCCGACAATGCGAGCCGCATCTCCGTCGTGGTCGACCTGATCCAGGTGATCGCCTCGCAGACCAACCTGCTCGCGCTCAACGCCACCATCGAGGCGGCGCGCGCCGGCGAAGCCGGCCGCGGCTTTGCGGTGGTCGCTTCCGAAGTGAAGAGCCTCGCGAGCCAGACCGCGAAGGCAACCGACGAAATCCGCGCCCAGATCGCGAGCATGCAGTCGGTGACGACCTCTGCCGTCAGCGCCATCAGAAACATCGGCCAGATCATCGGCGAGATCAACGACGTGACGACGGCGATTGCCGCAGCGGTCGAGGAACAGGGCGCGGCGACGCGCGAAATCGCCTGCAATATCCAGCACGCCGCCGGCGGCACCACCGAGGTTTCCGGGAACATCGCCGGCGTCTCGGCGGCCTCGGCCGAGGCTGGCGCCGCGGCCGCGGAGGTGCTCAACGCCTCCGCCGCACTCCGCCGCGAAGCCGAGGGCCTGCGCGCCGAAATCGACGCGTTCCTGGGCAATATCCGCGCGGCCTGAGACAAAAATACCGGCCATTCCGGGACGGCGCATAAGCGTCGGCCGGAATGACAGCCTGTCATGATGTTTTTCGGCTGGCGCCGCGCCGCGGGTGCGGCTAAGTCGATAACATGCACACCAGACCAGACTCGCTCCAGTCTTCCGCCGACGCCCTGCGCTACCCCTGGGAAAATCACCCGGGGATCGACGAGGTCGTCGAGGTGATGCCGGGCGTGTTGTGGGTACGGCTGAAACTGCCGTTCCGCCTCAACCATGTGAACATCTATCTGCTCGCCGATGGCGACGGCTGGACGGTGATCGATTCCGGCTTCGGCAATGAAGAGTCGATCGCGGCCTGGACGACGCTGCTGGAAGGTCCGCTCAAAGGCGTGACGATCACGCGCCTGATCGTCACCCATTCGCATCCCGATCATGTCGGGCTGGCGGGCTGGATCACCGAGCGCTTCGACTGCCCGCTCTACATGTCGCAGGTGGAATATCTGCAGTCGGTCTACCACCAGAACCGCGGCACCGAGGAACGGCGCAACGCGCAACGCCTGTTCTTCCGCCGCCACGGCATGGACGAGGATCTGACCGAAAAGCTGCTCGGCCGCGGCCAGGATTATCTGAAGCGGGTCTCGGTGCTGCCGCCCTCCTACCACCGCCTGACCCATGGCGACGAGGTCGTGATCGGCACCCGCCGCTTCAAGGCGATCACCGGCGGCGGCCATGCACTTGACCAGGTGATGCTCTATTGCGCGGCCGACAAGCTGTTCCTCTCGGCCGACCAGGTCCTGAGCAAGATTTCACCCAATGTCAGCGTCTGGGCGGTCGAGCCTTACCAGAACTCGCTCGGGGAATATCTGGCGTCGCTCGCGAGCCTCACCACCACGCTGCCCTATGACGTGCTGGTGCTGCCCGGCCATGGCGTGCCGTTTTATGGCCTGAAGACCCGGATCAAGCAGCTTGCCGACCACCATGAGGAACGCTGCCGGCTGATCGCCGATGCCTGCCGGGATGTCCCGCAGACCTCGAAGGAATTGGTGCCGGTCGTGTTCCACAAGCATGCGTTGGACCCGCACCAGATGGGCTTTGCCGCGGGCGAGCTGATCGCCCATGTCAATTACATGCTGGTCGAGGGCCGCCTGACCGCGCAGGAAACCGACGGCGTGCTGCGGTTCAGGACAACGTGATCCCAGGCGAATGCAGGGGCATCACTGGTACGAAAAGTCTTGTATGAATTTGATCCAACGCAATTTTCTCTTTTTTTAAATTTGCCCGCTGAAATCGCAAAGCGGGCCTTTTCGGCTCGACAGCCAAGCTGGAAACGCTCTAAAAAGGTCTCCAGATCACCTCCCGGTTCCCAGGCCTTTGCGATGGATTACAGCCAATTCTTCAGTGCCGCCCTCGGCCGTCTGCACGACGAGCGGCGCTACCGCGTCTTCGCCGACCTCGAGCGCATCGCCGGCCGGTTCCCGCATGCGATCTGGCACTCCCCGAAGGGCCCGCGCAACGTCGTGATCTGGTGCTCCAACGATTATCTCGGGATGGGCCAGCACCCGAAGGTGGTCGGCGCCATGGTCGAGACCGCGACGAGAGTCGGCACCGGCGCCGGCGGCACCCGCAACATCGCCGGCACGCATCATCCCCTCGTGCAGCTCGAAGCCGAATTGGCCGACCTGCACGGCAAGGAAGCATCCCTGCTGTTCACCTCCGGCTATGTCTCGAACCAGACCGGCATTGCGACCATAGCAAAACTCATTCCGAACTGCCTCATTCTCTCCGACGCGCTCAACCACAATTCCATGATCGAAGGCGTGCGCCAGGCCGGCTGCGAGCGCCAGATTTTCCGCCACAGCGATGTCGCGGATCTCGAAGAGCTGCTGATTGCCGCAGGCCCGCACCGGCCGAAGCTGATCGTCTGCGAGAGCCTTTACTCGATGGACGGCGACGTCGCGCCGCTAGCCAAAATCTGCGATCTCGCCGAGAAATATGGCGCGATGACCTATGTCGACGAGGTTCATGCGGTCGGCATGTATGGCCCGCGCGGCGGCGGCATCGCCGAGCGCGACGGTGTCATGCACCGCATCGACGTGATAGAAGGCACGCTGGCGAAGGCGTTTGGTTGTCTCGGCGGCTATATCGCGGGCAAGGCCGACATCATCGACGCCGTGCGCTCCTATGCGCCGGGCTTCATCTTCACGACTGCGCTGCCGCCGCCGACCTGCTCGGCCGTCACCGCCGCGGTCCGCCACCACAAGACCTCCAACTGGGAGCGCGAGCGCCACCAGGACCGCGCCGCCCGCGTCAAGGCGATCCTTTCGGCCGCCGGCCTGCCCGTGATGTCGAGCGAGACCCACATCGTGCCGCTGTTCGTCGGCGACCCCGAACGCTGCAAGCACGCCTCCGACATCCTGCTGGATGAGCATGGCATCTACATCCAGCCGATCAACTACCCGACGGTGGCCAAGGGAACCGAGCGGCTGCGCATCACGCCCTCGCCCTATCACGATGACAGCCTGATCGACACGCTGGCCGAAGCCCTGCTCCAGGTCTGGCAGCGGCTGGGCCTGCCCTTGCGCAAGCAGTCGCTGGCGGCCGAGTAAGGCGCAAACCGCGGCTTTGTAGCCCGCATGAGCGAAAGCGACATGCGGGACTGGCGTTTGTGTAATCCCGGATATCGCAGCGCTCATCCGGGCTACGGGACACGGACCTTAACGACGATCGTAAATCCCGGATTTTGCGGGAAATTCGCTGTCGCCTGACCCGGCGCAACGCGCTACATTTCGTGTCAGGAAATAAGGGGCGCTGGCACAGGGAGTTACGCAGCGATGCTCCACGACTGGGGCGTGATCGCAACCGCATTCAGCTATATCGGGCTATTGTTCTTTGTCGCATATTACGGCGACCGGCTTTCGCCGGGCGAACGCGGGCGCGCCGGTGCGTTCATCTATCCGCTGTCGCTTGCGATCTACTGCACCTCCTGGACCTTCTTCGGTTCGGTCGGCTTTGCCACCCGCACCTCGATCGACTTCCTCGCGATCTACGTCGGCCCGATCGTGATGATCGGGCTCTGCACGCCGCTGCTTCGCCGCGTGATTCACCTCGCCAAGAAACAGAACATCACCTCGATCGCCGACTTCATTGGCGCGCGCTACGGCAAGAGCCAGGCGGTCGCAGCCACCGTGGCGCTGATCGCCATCATCGGCTCGGTGCCCTATATCGCGCTGCAGCTCAAGGCGATGGCCTCCTCGCTGGAGACCATCCTGAGCGAGGACCAGGCGTTCTCGAAAATTCCGATCATCGGCGACATCGCGCTGATGGTGACGCTGGCGATGGCGGTGTTCGCCGTGCTGTTCGGCACGCGCCAGGCGGACGCCACCGAACACCAGCACGGCCTGATGTTCGCGGTCGCGACCGAGTCCATCGTGAAACTCGTCGCCTTTCTCGCCGCGGGCGCCTTCGTCACCTTCTGGATGTTCGATCCGCAGGAGCTGCTCCATCGCGCGATGAAAACGCCGGAAGCGGTGCGCGCGATCGAATATTCCCCGACCATCGGCAATTTCCTCTGCATGACCGTGCTGTCGTTCTGCGCCATCATGCTGCTGCCGCGCCAGTTCCATGTCAGCGTCGTGGAGAATTCCAGCGATGCCGAGGTTGCCCGCGCGCGCTGGCTGTTCCCGCTCTATCTCGTCGCCATCAACATCTTCGTGATTCCGATCGCGATCGCCGGCCTCGTCACCTTCCCGTTTGGCGCGGTCGACAGCGACATGTTCGTGCTGGCACTGCCGATCGAGGGCGATGCGCCGCTACTTTCCGTCCTCGTCTTCATCGGCGGCCTGTCGGCGGCGACTGCGATGGTCATCGTGGAATGCGTCGCGCTCTCCGTCATGCTGTCGAACGATATCATCGTGCCGCTGGTGCTGCAGCGCTCGCCGCACTCGCCCGAGGGCCAGAAGGACTTCGGCGACTTCCTGCTCAAGGCGCGCCGCTTTGCGATCTTCGCCATCATGGTGATGGCCTATTTCTACTATCGCGCGCTCGGCAACACCCAGCTCGTGGCGATCGGGTTGTTGTCCTTTGCCGCGATCGCGCAGCTCGCGCCGGCCTTCTTCGGCGGCCTGTTCTGGCGGCGCGCCACCGCACGCGGCGCCATCGGCGGAATGGTGATCGGCTTCGCGGTGTGGGCCTATACGCTGTTCATCCCGTCCTTCATCGAAGGCAATACCGCCGGCATCCTGCTCCTGCAGCACGGACCGTTCGGCATCGAGGCGCTGCGCCCGCAAGCCCTGTTCGGCGCCGATCTGCCGCCGCTGTTGCACGGCGTGCTGTGGTCGCTCTCCCTTAACCTGTTGACCTATGCCGCGCTGTCGCTGGCGCGCCAGCCTTCCTCGATCGAGCGCGTGCAGTCCGATCTGTTCGTGCCGAGCGCGCTGACGCCGATCGCGCCGAACTTCCGCCGCTGGCGCACCACCGTCACCGTGCAGGACATCCAGAGCACGGTGGCGCAATATATCGGCGCCGAGCGCACGCAGCTTTCGTTCGAGGTCTTCGCGAGAAGCCACCACACGCCGCTTGATCCGGCAGCACCCGCCGATTTCGAGCTGCTGCAGCACGCCGAGCACCTGATCGCCTCCTCGATTGGTGCCGCCTCATCGCGGCTTGTCATGTCGCTGCTGCTGCGCAAGCGCACCGTCTCCGCCAAGGCGGCGCTGAAACTGCTCGACGACTCCCATGCCGCGATGCATTTCAACCGCGAGATCCTGCAGACCGCGCTGAACCACGTGCGGCAGGGCATCGCCGTGTTCGACACCGACTTGCAGCTGATCTGCTCGAACCGGACGTTCAGCGAGTTGCTGGGCTTGCCGCCGCATCTGGTGCAGATCGGAATCCCCTTGCGCGAGATCCTCGAATACATGGGCGAGATCAGCCCGCCCGGCGTCACGGATAGCGAAAGCACCATGATGCGGCGGCTCACCGCCTACACCACCGAAGGCGAGCCCTATCTGGAGCGCCTGGCCGAACGCCATATGGCGATCGAGGTGCGCTCCAACCGCATGCCGGACGGCGGCCTCGTCATCACCTTCACCGATGTCACGCCTTCGATCGAGGCGGCCGAAGCACTGGAGCGTGCCAATGCGACACTGGAAAAGCGCGTGCGCGACCGCACCGAAGAGCTCACCCGGCTCAATTCGGAGCTGGCGCTGGCAAAAAGCACCGCCGAAGACGCCAATATCTCCAAGACGCGTTTCCTTGCCGCGGCGAGCCACGACATTCTGCAGCCGTTGAATGCGGCCCGGCTTTATGTGACGAGCCTCGTCGAGCGCCAGAATGGCGGCGAGGATTCGCGCCTGGTCGAGAACATCGACGACTCGCTGGAGGCGATCGAGGAAATCCTCAGCGCGCTGCTCGATATTTCGCGGCTGGATGCCGGCGCCATGACGCCCTCGATCTCGAGCTTCAAGATGGCCGATCTGATGCGCTCGCTGGAGATCGAGTTCGCGCCGATCGCGCGCGCCAAAGGCCTCGAGCTCACCTTCGTACCGTGCTCGCTGCCGGTGCAATCCGATCGCCTTCTGCTGCGGCGGCTGTTGCAGAACTTCATCTCCAACGCCATCAAATACACCCCGCAGGGGCGCGTGATCGTCGGCTGCCGCCGCCGTGGCGAGTCGTTACATATCTGCGTCTACGACACCGGCGTCGGCATTCCCATCGTCAAGCGCGGCGAGATCTTCAAGGAGTTTCATCGCCTCGAGCAGGGCGCGCGGATCGCGCGCGGCCTCGGGCTCGGGCTCTCCATCGTCGAGCGGCTGGCGCGCGTGCTCAACCATGGCATCGCCATCGACGCCAATGCCGGCGGCGGCTCGGTATTCTCGGTCACCGTGCCGACCGCGAGCGCGATCAACCACACCGCCGCCGTGACCAGCGCCACGCCGCTGTCGCACACGCCGATCTCGGGCGCGAAGATCGTCTGCATCGAGAACGATCTCGCGATCCTCGACGGCATGAAGACGTTGTTGAAGGCCTGGAATGCCGAAGTGATCGCGGTGACTGATCCCGACGCCGCGATCGAGGCGATCGAGGCCGCAGGCAGCAGCGTGACCGGGCTTCTGGTCGACTACCACCTCGATCGCGGCAACGGTGTCGCCGCGATCCGCGACATCCGCCGCCGCTTCGGCGAGAACATTCCGGCGATCCTGATCACCGCCGATCGCAGCCCGCATGTCCGCGCCGCCGCACGCGAGGAGAACATCGCGGTGCTGAATAAGCCGGTGAAGCCCGCCTCATTGCGCGCTTTGCTCGGCCAGTGGCGCATCCAGCAGATGGTCGCGGCGGAGTAGTTCGACTCACTGCTCCGACGGCGTGCCCTGCCGCCATTGCGAGCCCGCGATCTTCGCCGCCGCGATCACCGCTTGCGTTCGGCTTTCGACGCCGAGTTTTTGCAGGATCGCCGACACATGCGCCTTGATGGTGGCCTCGGAGACGCCGAGCTCGTAGGCGATCTGCTTGTTGAGCAGGCCCTCCGACAGCATCATCAAGACCCGCACCTGCTGTGGCGTCAGCGTCACCAGCCGGTCGCGCAGCCGCGTCATGTCGGGGTCGGCGGCCGCCGTAAGGTCAGTGTCCGATGGAACCCAGACATCGCCATCCATCACCTTCACGATCGCGTCGCGCAGCGTCTCGACCCCGAACCGCTTGGGGATGAATCCGGACGCGCCGAAATCGAGCGAGCGGCGGATGGTGGCGCCATCGTCGCTCGCGGAGACGATCACGACCGGGATCGCCGGATATTGCGCGCGCAGATAGATCAGACCTGAGAAGCCGGAGATGCCGGGCATCGAAAGGTCGAGTAGGATCAGGTCGACGTCGGAGTCGCGCTCGAGCAGCGCGGTCAGGTCCTCGAACGATCCCGCTTCGTCGATCTTCGCCGAAGCCACGACGCTGCCCACCGCCTGCCGCAACGCGTCGCGGAACAACGGATGGTCATCGGCGATAACGAGATGGGCGTTGGCAGTAGACATTTATTTCTTACACATCCCTTGCGACGAAACCGCCGGCACTCTTGAAGACCCGGTGGGGGAAAGTTTCAACTGCGATTCTCTCCCCTTGGTATAACGCATGCAAGTCCACAATGCTCTCTCGCTCCAACGCGGTTAATGCGCGTTGTGCGCCGCAACAGCGCGCCGCCGGTGTTGCCCACTCGCTGCGCCGCTTTCCACTTAAGAGTGGTAAGGGCCGAAAGTCTTATTTGGACCGGTTTCACCGCAATGTTACCGTGAGTGGAAACCCCAGGATTGATCCGGCTGGTCCGGCACATTGGGGGCAAACCTAGCATCAACGATCCGGGGAGCGATTCACAATGTCCACAATGGTTGCAGCGCACGCGGGCGCGGGAGGGATGACGAAGGACGAACGTTTCGTCATCCTTGCATCATCGCTTGGCACCGTTTTCGAATGGTATGATTTCTATCTCTACGGGTCGCTCGCTACCATCATTGGCGCACAGTTCTTCTCGGCCTATCCGCCGGGGACGCGCGATATCTTTGCGCTCCTGGCCTTCGCCGCCGGCTTCCTGGTGCGCCCGTTCGGCGCCATCGTGTTCGGACGTATCGGCGACATCGTCGGCCGCAAATACACCTTCCTCGTCACCATCCTCATCATGGGTCTGTCGACCTTCATCGTCGGCCTGTTGCCCAACGCGGCAACGATCGGCTTCGCCGCACCGGTGATCCTGATCGCACTGCGTCTGGCGCAGGGTCTTGCGCTCGGCGGCGAATATGGCGGAGCCGCGACCTACGTGGCCGAGCATGCACCGAACGGCAAACGCGGCTATTACACCTCGTTCATCCAGACCACGGCTACCCTCGGCCTGTTCCTGTCGCTGCTGGTGATCCTGTTCACCCGCAGCGCGATCGGCGAAGCCGACTTCGCGGCCTGGGGCTGGCGCATCCCGTTCCTGGTATCGGTGCTGCTGCTCGGCATCTCGGTATGGATTCGGCTGCGCCTCAACGAGTCGCCGATCTTCCAGAAGATGAAGGACGAGGGCAAGAGCTCGAAGGCTCCGCTGACCGAAGCCTTCGCCAACTGGAGCAACGGCAAGCTCGTGCTGCTGGCGCTGCTCGGCGGCACCATGGGCCAGGGCGTGGTGTGGTACACCGGCCAGTTCTACGCGCTGTTCTTCCTGCAAGCGATCCTGAAGGTCGACGGCTACACCGCCAATCTCCTGATCGCATGGTCGCTCTTGCTCGGCACCGGCTTCTTCGTCGTATTCGGCGCCCTGTCGGACAAGATCGGCCGCAAGCCGATCATCCTGGGCGGCTGCCTGATCGCGGCGCTGACCTTCTTCCCGATCTTCAAGATGATCACCACCAACGCCAATCCGGCATTGGAACAGGCGATCGAGGCAAACAAGGTCGAAGTGGTGGCCGATCCCGCCGGCTGCGGCGACCTGTTCAACCCGGTCGGCACGCGCGTCTTCACCGCGGCCTGCGACACCGCCCGCGCCTTCCTGGCCCAGTCGTCGGTCAGATATTCGACCGTCGCCGGCCCGGCCGGTTCGGGCGTGAAGGTGACCTTCAACGGCAAGGAGGTCCCCTACACCGACGCCAAGACCAGCAACCCGGCGCTGACGGCGGCGATCGCTGCCGCCGGCTATCCGAAGACGGGCGACGCGGGCATCGTGAAGATGTCGAATCCCTTCGATGTCTTCCGTCCGCAGGTGGCCGCGATCGTCGGGCTGCTGTTCATCCTGGTGATCTTCGTCACCATGGTGTACGGGCCGATCGCGGCGATGCTGGTCGAACTGTTCCCGACCAAGATCCGCTATACCTCGATGTCGCTGCCCTACCACATCGGCAACGGCTGGTTCGGCGGATTGCTGCCGGCGACCGCCTTTGCGATCGTTGCCTCGACCGGCGATATCTACGCCGGTCTCTGGTATCCGATTGTGTTCGCGACCATCACCGCGATCGTCGGCTTCTTCTTCCTGCCGGAGACCAAGGACGTCGACATCAAGTCGACCTGACCGATCTCCGGGCATGACGAGACAACCGGCCGCGGAACCATCCGCGGCCGGTTTTTTATTGGATACTGCCAATGAACTGCACCACGACCTCGCGCCGGTGCGGCCGCGCGCGATGCTCGATCAGGTAGATCGCCTGCCAGGTGCCGAGCGTCATCGCGCCGTTCACGACGGGAACCTGCAGCGAGGCCGAGGTCAGCATGGTCTTGATATGCGCCGGCATGTCGTCCGGCCCTTCGGTGTCATGCGTCCAGCCGGCGTTCTCGGGCGCGAGCCGCGCCAGCGCGGTCTGCAAATCCGCAAGCACGGAAGGATCGGCATTTTCCTGGATCGTCAGCGAAGCCGAGGTGTGACGGATGAACAGCGTCACCGCGCCCTCTTTTGCCTTCGCCTCAGCAACGAATTTTTCGATCTCGGAAGTGAGATCGACAAAGCCCTTGCCGCGGGTTTGCACGACGAGCTGTGATGTCACGATGTTCGTGGCGGCGATGGCCGACGATGGCGAGCGGGATATCGTTCCGGAGAAGGTCACGTCGCCTCAAATCTTGCCGTCGCCCTTGACGTCTTTCTGCATCTGGTTCGCGAACTCGACCAGACGCTTCCAGGCACGCTGCAGGAACGACATCACGCGGTCCATGTCCTGGTCGCTGGGCAGTGGAATTTCGATCTTACGCTGGCTGTCGGCCTGCTTGCCGGATGCCGCCGGATCGCGCGACGCGAGCTGCGCCTTCAGTTTCTCGTTCTCCGCCTGCAGCCGGCCGATCTCTTGATCCAGTGCCTTGCGTTCGTCGGGCACCGCGTAGCAGGCCCAGCCGGCAGCGGAATTGCTGCAGTTGGAGACGGTGCCTGTCCTGGTGTCGAGCCGCATCACGCCGTCGGCAGTTGGCGAAAACGTATAGCGGCCGTTTTCGCTGTCAGGCGCTCCCTCCGCAGCGAAAGCGGTGTTCCCGGCAACAAACACCGCGCCGAGCGCGATGAGGATCGCGAACCTGGACGTCAACGTCGCGGGATTCATGGCGTAGCTCCGCCTCGAAATTCGATAGCGCCCCTTAATTTCAGAACTATGGGCCTCGCGGCTAAAATTCAATGCGCCGGCGGACATATGTGTATATATTCCTATGCCTAATCAGCTACGAATCGGCCAAATCGCAGATGAAGCGCGCCTTCGATCTCGTCCGTTGCCATCAACGGCTTTTGCAGTGCGGCGAATGGGTTACTGTCGCTCTGGGATACCTGCAATAAATCCTGACAAATCAAAGAGCTAAGCGATTAACACGCAATCTTGACTTGGTTATATGCGATCAGTATGGTCCGCGCGGCTTTAAGGGCGACGGGGCGCAATCTCCATTCCACGCGCATCGTATCGGGTCTCCACGACAATGGCGGAAGACGCGGACGACAAGGGAAATGGAAGTCGCGATAAATCGCCTGACGAAGCTGCGCTTTCCGCAAGGCTCGGAAGTCTGGATCGACGGTTGTCCGAAATTCGCGACAGCCGGAACATCGGGACTGAGCAACAAGGAGGTGGAAGCGAAGACAGTGCAGCCAGGGCTTCGGCCATGGCGCGCGGTCTCCGCCTTTCCTCGGAGTTGATCACGGGCGTTGTCGTCGGAGCGGCGATTGGCTGGGGCGTCGACCATGTGTTGCCGACCTCGCCGTTTGGTCTCATCGTGTTCTTTCTGCTTGGCTTCGTCGCCGGGCTGGTCAACCTGGTGAGGTCTGCCGGCGTCATGTCCCGCAATCGCTGAACCGCGGAAGTCACGACATTTGAAATCACGAGTGCCGGCTTCCAGCCGGCGGACCAAGAGCCGCGCGGATGACGATCGACCCGATCCATCAGTTCAATATCGATAATCTCTTCAAGATCGGCCAGATCGGCGATCACGCCATCTACTTCACCAATTCGTCGGCCTACATGCTGGTCGCAGTGGTGCTGATCTCCGTGCTGATGATCGGCGGCGTCGCAGGCGGGCAGCTGGTGCCGGGCCGCTTCCAGTCGATGGCCGAAATCACCTACGAGTTCGTCGCCACCACGATCCGCTCTACCGCGGGCGCTGACGGCATGAGGTTCTTTCCGCTGGTGTTCTCGCTGTTCATGTTGATCTGCGTCTCGAACCTCGTGGGCATCATCCCCTACACGTTCACGATCTCGAGCCATATCATCGTCACCGTGGCGCTTGCGCTCTTGGTGTTCTTCATCGTCCTGTTCTACGGCCTCTACAGGAACGGCATGAAATTCTTCAAGATTTTCATACCGTCGGGCATTCCAATCTTCGTCATGCCCCTGGTCGTCTTCATCGAGATCTTCTCCTTCTTCCTGCGGCCGGTCTCGCACAGCGTGCGACTGTTCGCCAACATGCTGGCTGGCCACATCGCGCTGAAGGTGTTCGCGGGCTTCGTCGTCATGCTCGGCGTCTCGCTCGGCGCCGTCGGCTGGATCGGCGGCGTGCTGCCACTCGCGCTCACCGTGGCGCTGACCGCGCTCGAACTGCTGGTCGCGTTCCTGCAGGCCTATGTGTTCGCGATCCTGACCTGCATCTATCTCAACGACACCCTTCATCCGGGACACTGAGCGGTCCCGGGAGTTTTCCATCCACACCTGTCTTTCTCTAAGGAGCAAAAAATGGAACCGGCAGCAGCTAAACTTATCGGCGCGGGCATCGCGTGCATCGGCATGGGCGGTGCAGGCGTCGGCATCGGCGTGATCTTCGGCAACTATCTCGCCGCCGCGGTGCGCAACCCCTCTGCTGCCCAGGGCCAGTTCGGCAACCTGATCTTCGGCTTCGCCGTGACCGAAGCGCTCGGCATCTTTTCGCTGCTGATCGCGCTGCTCCTGCTGTTCGTGTTCTGAGTGGCCTTGTCGCGCGTCGCCCCCGGGCGACGCGAATGACAGCAACAGGAGAACTCCATGGCTGAGAGTCATGGCGAGGCAAAAGGCCAGAAGACCGACGCTCACACCGAGGCGGACGGCAGTCATCACGGCACCATCTTCCCGCCGTTCGATTCGTCGACCTTCGCCTCGCAGCTGGTATCGCTGGCCATCGCCTTTGTCGCGCTTTACATCATCGTGTCCCGCGTCGCGCTGCCGCGCGTCGGCGCGGTGATCGATGCTCGGCAGAACAAGATCGAGGGCGACCTCGCCGAGGCGCAGAAGCTGAAGGACGAGTCGGAAGCGGCGCTCAAAGCCTATGAAAGCGATCTCGCTTTGGCGCGCTCGCGGGCGCAGGCGATCAGCGCCGAGACCCGCGAGAAGCTGAATGCGACCTCGGAAGCCGAGCGCAAGACGCTGGAAGACAAGCTCGCGGCTCGCCTTGCGGACGCCGAGAAAACCATCGCCGTCACCCGCGCGACCGCGATGAGCAACGTCCGCAGCATCGCTGCGGATGCGGCCGGCGCCATCGTGCAGCGGCTCATCGGCACGGCTCCCGACAGCAATGCGGTCGCCAGCGCCGTCGACGCCTCGTTGAAGGGATAGTTCGATGTTCCTGGAGCCGGAAACCTGGGTCGCGATCGCGTTCGTCATCCTGATGATCGCGTTCGCCTGGCTCGGCATCCATCGCACGGTGATTACCGCGCTGGACCACCGCGCCGAGCGCATCAAGGGTGAGCTCGACGACGCCCGCCGCCTCAAGGAAGAGGCGGCCAAGGTGCTCGCCGAGTACAAGGCCAAGCGTGCCACCGCCGAACGCGAGGCGGAAGAAATCATCACCAACGCCAAGGCGGAGGCCGAGCGCATCGCGGCCGAAGCCAAGACCAAGATGGAAGATTTCGTCGCCCGCCGCACCAAGACCGCGGAGAGCAAGATCGCGCTCGCCGAGGCCCAGGCGCTGGCCGACGTCCGCGCCGCCGCTGCCGACGCCGCGGTGCAGGCGGCCTCGACCATCCTGTCGCAATCGGTGAAGGGCTCGGTCGCCGACGACCTGCTCGCCAAGGGCATCGCCGATGTCCGGCAGAAGCTCAACTAGGAAAAATCCTTCGTCATCTTAAAAGAGCCGCCGCAAGAAATTGCGGCGGCGTTGTTTTGAGTATGCGTGTCAGGTGGTGATGGGTTTTCGCAAGCTCAAGCCTCGTAGGATGGGTTGAGCAACGCAAAACCCGCCGATCGGGCACGATGGGTTTCGCTGCGCTCAATCCATCCTACGCGTCTGCTTCGCGGGCGGGACTGCATCCCCTATTTCTTCTTCTTCACCGGCTTCGCTGGAGCGGCCGCCGCCAGCTGCGGATCGAAGCCGACATAGAAGATGTAGCTGTCGGCGGCCTTGCCCTGCGGCGCGGGATAGACGAGGTCCTCGGCGACGAAGGTGAACGGCACGCTTTCGTCCTCGCCCAGGTTCACCGTGGTCCGATAGGCCTTGGTCGCGATCACCTTTTCGCCGACGCCGCCCTGCACCACGGCGACGCGGAGCGGCACCTCGACCGAGGGCGGCGCGCCGGCGGGCCCGGCAATGACGCGGCCCTGGATGCCGATCCGCGCGGTGATCTCGCCCCCCGCCTTGGTGCAGTCGCGCGCCATCTTGGTGATGGTGGCCTGGAAGCGCACGTCGTTGCCGATGGCCTGCTTGCCGGGGGCTGCCACCGCATAGGTCGACGCGCCGGCGCGGATCGTGACCTGCGGACAGTCCATGTCGGGCTGAGCTTCCGACGGATCCGCCTGCGGCTGTTGCTGCTCGTCGGGCTTGCTGCTACCGCCGCCGAAAAGATTTTTCAGCTTGTCGGTGAACGACTGCGCCGAAGCAGGCGCGGCACACGCGCCGGCTCCGATCAAGAGTGCGAGCGCCGCAATGCGCGCGATATTGCTCACTGATTTTTCACTCATGCGATGACCCTGCAGGCCGTCTCCCCCGGGCGGCGTTATAACAATCTGATCGGGGCGAACCCAAGGCGTCGATTTTCATCCCAAAGTCGCGACTCTAATATTGGAGCATGATCCTTTCGGAAAACCGGCACCCACTTTTCCGGATCATGCTCTTTGTTTGGAGCATGATCCTATCGGAAAACCGGTACCCACTTTTCCGGATCATGCTCTACCCGCGAAAATCCTCGTGCAGCAGGCCGAACAGCAAGTGATCCTGCCAGACGCCGTTGATGCAGAGATAGCGCCGCGCGAGGCCCTCGCGGCTAAAGCCGCATTTCTCCAGCACCCTGATCGAAGGCGCGTTCGAGGGAATGCAGGCGGCTTCCACGCGGTGCAGGTTGAGCTCGCCGAACAGCGTCGGCAGCAGCACGCGCAGCGCCGCGGTCATGTAGCCGCGATGCGCAAAGGGCTGGCCGACCCAGTAGCCGATGGTGCCGGCCTGCACGATGCCGCGGCGCACATTGGCAAGCGTGATGCCGCCGATCATGGCGCCGTCGAGCTCGCGGAAGATGATGAAGGGATAGGAGCGGTCGGCGGCGATGTCCTCGGCATAGCGGCGCAACCGGCGGCGAAAGCCGGAGCGGGTCAGGTCGTCCGACGGCCAGATCGGTTCCCACGGCGTCAGATATTCGCGGCTGTATTCACGCAAATGCGCCCACTGCAGGAAGTCCGACATCTGCGGCGCGCGCAGCAACAGGCCGTTGCCGCGCGGAGCAAGCGCGGGCGTACCGCCGCTGGGTAAACGAAACAGGGCCATGGTGATGCTCCCCCTGCCACACTAGCAAATTTATCACTCTAGAGCGCGATGAGATTAGGATGAATCGTCATCGCGCTCCAGATTCTTTGTTTGCGCATGATCTTTTCGGAAAACCGCTGCACACTTTTCCGGATCATGCGCTAATGCAGCGCCCTCGCCTTCGATCGTGTCAAACCTTCGGCGAAAGAAACCGCATTGTCCAGACCCCGGCCGCTGCCGAGCGCGACCACCGCGGGCCGGCTGCGCGACAGCAGCGCACGCGCCGCATTTTTCGTCGATTCGACGCTGACGCCATCGATCCGCGCCACCAGCTCTTCCACCGTCTGCGGTCGGCCATAGGCCAGGATATGGCGCGCGAGCTGCTCGGCGCGCGAGGAACAGCTTTCCAGCGCCATCAGAAGCCCCGCCTTCATCTGCGCCTTGGCGCGGGCGACCTCGGCCTCGGTCAGCGTCTCGACCGCATCGTTGATGACGTCGACCACGACTTCCATCATCTCCGGCGCATCGGTCGGATCGGTGCCGGTATAGAGGCCGAAAAAGCCGGTGTCGGTATAGGGCGCGTGGAAGGTGTAGATCGAATAGCACAGGCCGCGCTTCTCGCGCACTTCCTGGAACAGCCGGGACGACATGCCGCCGCCGAGCATGTTGGTGAAGACCTGCAGCGAGAACAGCGACAGATCGCTCTGCGGCACGCCTTCCAGCGCCAGGGTCAGATGCGCCTGCTCGAGCTCGCGATGCACCACGCGCGTGCCGCCCTTGCCGAACATCGCCGCCTGCGGCTTCGGCGCCGGCGCGCCGTTGAAACTCTTGAAACGCTCGGCGACCTCGGTAACGACCTGCTTGTGGTTGATGGCGCCGGCCGCGGCCACCACCATGTCGGGCCCGCGATAATGCGTCGTGAGATAGCCGCGCAGCATGTCGCGGTTGAAACCCTTCAGCGTCTTGGCGGTGCCGAGCAGCGAACGGCCCATCGGCTGGTCGGGATAGCAGAGCTCGTTGAGATGCTCGAACACGACGTCGTCGGGCGTGTCCTGCGCAGCGCCAATCTCCTGCACGATGACGTTCTTCTCGCGCTCCAGCTCCTCTGGTTCGAAGGACGGGTTGGCGAGGATGTCGGAAAGCACGTCGAGCGCCAGCGGCACATCGGCCTTCATCACCCGCGCATAATAGGCCGTGGTCTCGGTCGAGGTGCCGGCGTTGAGATCGCCGCCGACCGCCTCGATTTCCTCCACGATCTCGCGCGAAGAGCGCCGCGTCGTGCCCTTGAACGCCATGTGTTCGAGCAAATGCGAGATGCCGTGCTCGTTCGGCTTCTCGTCGCGGCCGCCGACCCCGGCCCAGACTCCGAGCGCCGCAGTTTCCAGATGCGGCATGGAGTCGGTAACCACAGTGAGGCCGGTATCGAGCCTGGTGACTTCAACGCTCATCCGGCAACTCCCTGCTTTGCTGCGCGGCTCACCTGCAGCACGAACTTCTCGACTTCTGCTTGATCGTTCTTGATGACCTTCACCTGCTCGGGTCTGGTCATGAGACCATCGAGCCAGGCCGGCAATTGCGGCCGCACGCCACAGGCGGCTTCCACCGCATCGGGGAATTTCGCCGCGTGCGCGGTCGACAGCACGATGTTTGGGATCCTGGTATCGGTGTCGTCGCGGTCGGCAACCGCAAGCGCCACTGCCGTATGCGGATCGACGAGGTCGCCGGCCTCGCGCCAGGCGGCGCGGATCGCGGCCGAGGCCTCATCCTCGTCGGCACGGCCGGCATCGAATTCCTCGCGGATCGCGGCCAGCATCGGTCCCGGCAGCACGAAGCGGCCGGATTGCTTGAGTTGCTCCATCAGCCGGCGCACTGCGGCCGCGTCGCGCCCGCCCGCCTCGAACAGCAGCCGCTCGAAATTCGAGGACACCTGGATGTCCATCGAGGGCGAGGTGGTCGCGTGCACCTCGCGTACTTCATAGATACCGTTCTTGAGCGTGCGCGGCAGGATGTCGTTGACGTTGGCGGCGATGCGCAGCATGCGGATCGGCAGGCCGATGCGCTTGGCGACGTAGCCGGCAAAGATGTCGCCGAAATTGCCGGTCGGCACCGTGAAGTCTACCGCGCGTGCCGGCGCGCCGAGCGCCACCGCGGAAGTGAAGTAATAGACCACCTGCGCCACGATACGTGCCCAGTTGATCGAATTGACTCCGGAGAGTGCTACGGCATCGCGAAAGCTGTGATGGTTGAACAGGCCCTTCACGATCGCCTGGCAATCATCGAAGGTGCCTTCGACCGCCAGCGCGTGGATGTTGGAGGCGCCTGACGTCGTCATCATCCGCCGCTGCACCGGCGAGATGCGGCCACTCGGAAACAGCACGACGAGATCGACGTTCTCCAGATTGCCGAAGGCGTCGACCGCGGCGCCGCCGGTGTCGCCCGAGGTCGCGACCACGATGGTGGTGCGCTGGCCGCGCTTGGCCAGCACATGGTCCATCAGGCGCGAGATGAGCTGCATCGCCACGTCCTTGAAGGCGAGCGTGGGACCATGAAACAGCTCGAGCAGGAATTGATGCGGCCCGATCTGGTCGAGCGGAACCACGGCCGGGTGGCGGAAGGTGGCGTAGGCCTCATTCGCCATGCGGCCGAGATCGGCGTCCGAAATCTCGCCGCCGGCAAAGGGCTTCACGACATCGACCGCGACCTCCCAATAGGGCCGGCCGAAAAAGGAGGCGATGGTTTCGGGCGAAAAGCGCGGCCAGGTTTCGGGCACGTAGAGGCCGCCGTCGCGGGCAAGCCCGGTCAGCATCACGTCGCAGAAGCCCAAAACGGGGGCTTCGCCCCTGGTCGAAATATACCGCGTCAAACCACCCTCCAAAGGCTCAGGATTGGTTTAATCCTTTCTAAGCCTTTGATTCAAATGAATGATCCTGGACCGTGTGGCCCGGATCGGTCGGGCACCATAATGGGTTTTGTGACGAGGGGAAACTGTTCTGCCTGCGAAAACAGGCCTTTGGCGTGCCCCGAAAGGGTCCATCTGACCTCCGTCGTCGCGAGCCAATAGGTCCTCGCGATGAGGCGGAGGCACGCGCTCTCGTCCTCGCGGCGCGGTACGCCCAAGTTTTGTCCGGGACGATGCCCTCAAGAAATCAGAGGGCGCAGGGAATGCCGGGCGCTCGCCGCACCCGCGGCCTCGTGTGTAGTAAAAAACACACGAGTTAGTCACCACAGGTACGCCGGTTGCACCCGACATTCCCTGCGCAATGGCTCTACGGCTTATGGCGCGCTCTCCCCGGTGTCCGGGCTTGATAGCCACCGTCGTCAGCGGATCATCACCCGCCAACTTGATCCCAGCGTCGGGGGATCAGGACCACGCGTTTTTGCCGTACGCATCGGTGCCGCTCGTCTGGCGTGACCAACACGTCCATCGCATCCCGCTTCCAACGTCCGTGACGATCGCGAAGCGCCCCTCATCCGGGAGCGGGACGCGCACATCATGCACAATTTCTGATTTTCGTAAAGAGAAATTTTCCGGGAGGCAGACCCGGCCGTCCGAATCGACTTGAATCGGCTTACGAAATTTGCCGTTGCGCGCAACGATTTTCGCGTGTGTTTGGGCGCTGCGGACGATGTGGCACCCACAAAATCGACCGGCTGATTCGCCCGTCGAGGCAAATCGGCCGCGGCCCACATGTTACAGTTGCTGGCTACACTCAAGGAACAACATCGAAACAGGAGGCGCCATTGATCATCGTGACAACCGAGAACGTGACCGGCCATCGAACGGTCCGCATGCTGGGGCAATGTTTTGGAGTCGTCGTACGCAGCCGGGGCCTCGGAGGCAATTTCGTGGCCGGGCTTCGCTCGATCGTGGGCGGCGAGATCCACGAATACACGCAGATGCTGGAGGAAGCGCGCCGCCATGCGCTGGACCGCCTGGTGCAGAATGCGAACGCGATGGGCGCGAACGCCGTCCTGATGATGCGCTTCGACAGCGCCGAGATCGGCAACACCATGAGCGAGATCGTCGCCTACGGAACGGCGGCGGTGATCGAGCCGACATCGTGATCGCCTTCGCGCTCTGGTGCGGAGCCATCGCGCTGCCCTTCCTGATCTGGTTTCTGTTCCGCAAGGGCGGCTACAAGCGCAAGGCGCTCGACACCCCGCCGGGGCCGGAGTGGCAGCCGACCGGCGAGCGTTTTGTCGATCCGACTTCCGGCGAGACGCTTGACGTGTGGTACCACCCGTCAAGCGGCGAGCGGGCGTATGTGCGGTCGCGATAGGCGAATTGGTCGGCGGCGGGCATTGCGCTCGCGTTTCCCGCGATTGCGTTAACGGTCTTTGAACCAGGCCATAGGCGAACGCGGTGCGTCCTGCTACCAGACCGCCGGGCAACTGGAGCTGAGGAGCTTTTTCATGAAATATACTTTGTCTGCACTGGCGCTGCTGGCGTTTGCCGTCATCGCCGCCCCGTCGCATTCGTTCGCGGCCGACAGCCGCAACGTCTCCGTGGTTAACGAGACCGGCTATTCCATCAAATTTCTCGGCTTCAACGGGCCGGATGATGGTCTTGATGAATGGGAGAACGAGCTCGAGGGCAACCTGGAGAACCAGGCCCAGACCTATGTCGAGTTCAACGAGCAGGATGACGGTTGCGTCTGGAACATCCGCGTCGACTGGACCAACTACAACGAATCGGTGCTCTGGAAGAACGTCAATCTCTGCAAGTTCAACGTGCTGCGCCTGCGCTACGACCCCGGCACCAAGACCACGTCCTTTGTCGTGGAATGACGCGAAGGCCTCGGCGCGACCGAGCCCGCTTGCTCGGTCGGGTCCGCGCGAAACGCGGCCCGATGATAAGCTCCGCTACATGCGGGATTTCCGTTTCCCGGGTGTCGCCTCGCTCACCCGGGCTGCACGGCGGAGCTGAACTCACTCATGACGCCGAGCTCTGCACAACGGGCGCTGACGTTTCGAGCAGGGCAAGCCCCTCGTCAAAGCGCGCTCATGTCGGCGACGGTCCGCCGACATTGAGAAGCTGGGAGACGGCGGTGATGAGCTGCGCCGGCGCAAACGGCTTTTCCAGCATGATGCTGTTCGGCACCCCGTTCGACGCCCACTGGTCCGCAGCGGCGCCGCTCATGTAAACCACAGGAAAGGCGGGATCGAGCCCGCGAGCGTGGCGCGCGACCTCCCAGCCGTCCATGCGGCCCTTCAGGTTGATGTCGGTGACAAGCCCCCGGTAGTTCGCGGTGCCGCTCTTGAGCAGGGTCACGGCCTCTTCTCCCGACGCTGCAATGGCAGATTGAAAACCGCCTTCCGCCAGCGAGTCCTCGACGATCCCTTGAATGGGGGCGTCGTCCTCGACGATCAGGATGATGGGTAACTCCGACAACGCTTTCCCCTCGCGGGACGCAAACGGCGCGCCCGACAGAAAAGATAAGCTACAAAGTGAACAGTTGTTCCCTCGGCGCAGCTGAACCGCCGGGGATGTGGAACCTCTCGAGGCGGCGCTCGCGCCGATGGTCAACAATTGTTGCAAGCACCTGGGCAAAGCCCCCGCCGATGTGTCGCGGCGAGGGCTTGCAGACAGATGGTTCGAGGCCGGGACTTGGAGGGGGCCCGGCTCGTGCCATGGACTGGACCGCATCGAAGCGCTGCAGCGCGGTTCCAGCAAGCGTGTTTTTTGAGCAAGGCTGGAACCGGCTCCGTCCGCGGCCTGAGCTCAACCCGCTTTCAGCGCGGCGATCGCGTCCGCCGCCGTCACGATGCGGGCGAACTCACCGTTGAGATTGGAGAGCGTCATCGCATGGATGTCTTCGGCTGCATGCGCGTCGCCGTCGGGACCCGTGCGGTCGAAGGTCCAGGTGGCGTCGCGCACGAGGTGCGTGTCGAAGCCGAGATTGCCGGCCATCCGGGTCGTGGTCTCGACGCAGTGGTTGGTGGTGGCGCCGCAGATCACGACGCGTCGGATGCCGGCCACACGCATCCGGCTCTCCAGGTCGGTGCCGATGAAGGCGCTGTTGACGCGCTTGACGATGACGGGCTCGCCGTCGCGCTCGCGCGCTTCGTCCTTCACGGGAAAGCCGGTGCCGCCGGGCAGGAACGACGAGGTCGGCTTGGTGCCCTCGTGGCGGATATGGAAGATCGGCGCAGCGTTGTCGCGGAACGCGGTGAGGAGATCGGCGATCCGCGTCACCGCGTGCGGGTTGTTGCGGCGTTTGCCGGCGGCCTCCCATTCATCGAAGGCGCGCTGTACGTCGACGACGATGAGAGCGGTTTGGGATTTCTGATCGGTCATGACAGCACTTCCGGATTTCGCGCAGGCAGTATGCCGCGACGATGCGCATTTCGAAACGCCATTTCTGCCTCGTTTTCCGCCGCGAGGATCACTTGCGCCTCAGCCAGACGCCGAACGCGATCATCACGGCGCCCGCCAGCGTGAACCAGGTGATGGCGTATTGCATGTGCTCGTCGCGCAGTTGCACCTGAAGCGGGCCAGGCTTGGGGATCCCGTTTGCCGGCACCGGCGATTCCAGATCGATGTAGAACGGTGCGACCTTGTCCCAGCCGAACGCCTGCGCCATCGCAAGATGATCGCGGGCGAACCACAGCCGCTTGGCGTGCTCGACGTCGGGCGTGAGTATCCCCCCCGCCTCGGGAAAACGGATGTAGCCCGTCATCGCGACGGGCCTGCCGGTGATGAGTTGCGCGACCGCGCGATCCTGCACGTTGCGGTCCTGCATCGTGTTGGGCACGAAGCCGGCGTTGATCGCCAGCGTCTCGCCGCCCGGCAGCCGCGCGGGGATGAAAGCCCAGGTCCCGGGGCCGGAAATATCGGCGCGGATGGCCGAGCCGGAACTATAGACCATTGCATCCAGCCGCGACTCGTAGGTCGCCGTGAAGCTGACGCGCCTGAATTCGTCGCGATCGGGCGTGAGGGCTTTCCACGTCGAGGGAGCAGGCAGCGCCTCCGGCGCCGCCGCCAGTCGCGCGTCCAGGGCCGCGATCAGCGCATGCTTCTCGACGCGGCGCTGCAATTGCCAGAGTCCGAGGCCCACGAACAAGGCGACCATGACAGCCGTGAACAGGCCGAAGCCAAGACCGCGCGTCCGCACCGCCTCGGTCATTTCGGCGCGCGTTCGACTAGTGCCCACTTTCCGAAGTTCGTGTTCCATTGCAGCATTCACCTATCACGAACTTCGGAAAGCAAGTGGGCACTAGCAGACATCTATTGTAGTGCCGCTTATCGATTTGAAGTTCCTGTATGAGCTCGCCGCAATCTCTGCAGGAACTTCAAATCGGCGGCACTATTCGCCCCTCGGCGGCCTTGTGATGGAATTGCAGCGCGATCAGAAGCGACTTGATGGCGCGCAGCGGCCACAGCGTCACCGCCAAGGTCAGCGGCAGCCACAAGGCCGCGTGCACCCAGAACGGCGGCTGGTACTTGACCTCGGTGATCAGCGCAGCAGTGACCACGATCGCACCCGCAATCATGATGACGAACACGGCCGGGCCGTCGCCGGAATCCATGAAGGCATAGTCGAGCCCGCAGGCCTCGCAATTCGGCCGCAGGGTCAAAAAACCTGCGTAAAGTTTTCCCGTGCCGCAGCGCGGGCAGCGGCAGGCAAGCCCGCGCAGCGCACTCTGGGCGACGGTGATGGTTTCGTCAGACATCAGCAGGTCCTTCGCATGCCCCAAACAAAAAGGGCGGCCGCATCGGCCGCCCCTTGTAGCACAGATGAGGCGCAGCTACTCGCCGGCGACGCCGACGCGGCCGCCGCCGGTGCCCCAGACATAGATGCAGATGAACAGGAACAGCCAGACCACGTCGACGAAATGCCAATACCAGGCGGCGAATTCGAAGCCGAGGTGCTGGGTGGGCGTGAAATGGCCGCGATAGGCGCGGACCAGGCAGACGATCAGGAAGATCGTTCCGATCAGCACGTGGAAGCCGTGGAAGCCGGTCGCCATGAAGAAGGTCGCGCCGTAGACATTGCCCGAGAAGGCGAAGGCGGCGTGCGCGTATTCATAAGCCTGCACGCAGGTGAAGCTGGCGCCAAGCAGGATGGTCAGGATCAGCCCGTATTTCAGGCCCCGGCGGTCGTTCTCGAGCAGCGCGTGGTGCGCCCAGGTCACCGTGGTACCCGAGGTCAGCAGGATCAGCGTGTTGAGCAGCGGCAGGTGCCAGGGATCGAAGGCCTCGATGCCCTTCGGCGGCCAGGTGCCGGGAACGGCGCAGGCGCCCATCGCGGTACCCGTGCCGCAGCCGAACACGGCGTCGCGGGTAGCGTGCACGGCATCGGCCGGGAACAGCGACGAATTGAAGAAAGCCCAGAACCAGGCGACGAAGAACATCACCTCGGAGGCGATGAACAGGATCATGCCGTAGCGGTGGCTGATCTGCACCACGCGGGTGTGATCGCCCTTGTGCTCGGCTTCGTTGATGACGTCGCCCCACCAGGCGGCCATGGTGTAGAGCACGCCGATGGCGCCGACACCGAACACGATCGGGGCGGCGGAGTACATGTGGTGCATCCAGCCGATGGCGCCGACGGCCATGATGAAGGCCGAGATCGAGCCGACGATCGGCCACGGGCTCGGATCGACGAGATGGTAGTCGTGATGCTTGGCGTGCGCCTCAGCCATTGTCGCTCTCTCCTTCGAGGATGCCGGCCCCGGCACCCATTCGTCCCAATCAAACCCGGCTTCGCAAGCAAACCCGGCGGTTAAAGGTTGCCCTTGCGCCTGTCGTTCTCGCTCGCGGCCACCGGCTTTTGGGCCGGATCGCGAACGGGATAGAAGGTGTAGGACAGCGTGATGGTGTTCAGCGTGTCGTTGTCGTGATCGCTCACGATCGACGGATCGACATAGAAGACCACCGGCATCTCGCGCTTCTCGCCCGGCGCCATGGTCTGTTCGGTGAAGCAGAAGCAGTTGATCTTCTGGAAATAGGCGCCGACCGTGAGCGGGGCGACGTTATAGGCCGCCTGGCCCGTGGTCTTGCGCGCCGACTGGTTGGTGACGGTGTAGTAGACGGTCGTGACCTGGCCGATCGGAATCTCGATCTCGGTCTGCTCCGGCTCGAACCTCCAGGGCAGCCCGCCCGCGACATTGGAATCGAAGCGCACGGAAACCTTGCGCGCGATCGGACCTGTCGCCGGCGCAGACGTGGCGACCTGGGTGGTGCCGTTGAAGCCGGTGGCGCGGCAGAACCAGTTGTAGAAGGGCACGGCGGCGTAGGACGCGCCGACCATCAGCACCACGACAAGGCCGCAGATCGCAGCCACCAGCGCGTCGCGCGTGAGCCGCGGCGCGGGTCTGGCTTGCTTGCTGGTGTCGTGGTTCGTCATGTCCCTCACAATGGCCGGTTCAGAACGGCCGGCCCCTTGACGATGGTGACGGCGAAGAACAGCAGCACCAGCACGCCGAGCGCGAGCGCAATCGCGATCGAACGCTGGCGGCGGCTCTTGAGCTGCGCCTCGGTGAGGACGATTCCTTCTTTCTCTCGCTTTTCGTCCATTGGTATCCCATGCGCCCCCTACCCGACCAAAGGCATGACGGCGCGCACGACGACCTCGAGGAGGAGCGTCGCAAACAGCGCGAACAGATAAAGGATGGAAAAGGCGAACAGCTTGCGCGTCGCGCGAAGCGATTGGCTCCGCTCGCGGCTGACATAGACGTTGACCGCGAGCGCCAGCATGCCGGCGCCGAGCACCAGCGAGGTGACGCCATAGATCCAATCGAAATAGCCGAGCGGCCAGGGCGCCGCGGCGATCGCGACCAGCACGATGGTGTAGAGCAGAATCTGCAGCCGTGTCGCGTCGGGACCGGCGACGACAGGCAGCATCGGCACGCCGGCGCGCGCGTAATCATCGGAGCGGAACAGCGCCAGCGCCCAGAAATGCGGCGGGGTCCAGAAGAAGATGATGAGGAAGAGCAGCAGCGGCTCCATCGAAATCGAGCCGGTCGCCGCGACCCAGGCCACGACCGGCGGCAGCGAGCCCGCGGCGCCGCCGATCACGATGTTCTGCGCGGTGCGGCGCTTCAGCCCCATCGTATAGATCACGACATAGAAGAAGATGGTGAAGGCGAGCAGCGCGCCCGCATACCAGTTCACCAGGATGCCGAGCGTCATCACCGAAAAGAACGACAGCGTCATGCCGAACGTCATCGCTTCCGCGCGGGTGATCCTGCCGCGCGGGATCGGCCGGTTGGCGGTGCGCGACATCAGGGAATCGATGTCGCCTTCCAGCGCCATGTTCAGCGCGCCGGACGCGCCGGCGCCAACGGAGATGCAGAGCAGCGAGGTGAAGGCGAGTACGGGATGGAAATGCCCGGGCGCGATTGCCAGCCCCACCAGCGCCGTGAAGATCACGAGCGACATCACCCGCGGCTTGAGCAGCGCGATGTAATCGCCGACATCGGCCTCGGAGATCCGAACGGGCGCAAGTTCAATGGCGCTGTGGTCGATGACGGACAAGGTAACTCGATTCCCTCTGGAAGCGGCGCGGCGCCCGAACCAGGCGCCGCGGACTCCTGATTACTGCACCCGCGGCAGCGTCTCGAACTGGTGGAACGGCGGCGGCGAGGACAGCGTCCATTCCAGCGTGGTGGCGCCGGCGCCCCATGGATTGTTCGCCGCCTGGCGTTTGCGCGCGAAGGCCTCGATCAGGCCGTAGATGAAGATCAAGAGGCCGATTCCGGAGATGTAGGAGCCGAGCGAGGAGATCAAGTTCCAGCCCGCGAAGGCATCGGGATAGTCGACATAGCGGCGCGGCATGCCGGAGAGACCGAGGAAGTGCTGGGGGAAGAACACGAGATTCACGCCGACGAAGGTGAACCAGAAGTGCGCCTTGCCGATCGCCTCGTTGTACATGTAGCCCGACATTTTCGGAAACCAGTAGTACCAGCCGGCGAAGATGCCGAACACGGCGCCGAGCGACAGCACGTAGTGGAAGTGCGCGACGACGTAATAGGTGTCCTGCAGCACGCGGTCGACGCCGGCATT
>DATMNV010000106.1:0-3235 GCA_035568535.1 Bradyrhizobium sp. | reverse complement strand
GTCGATCTCCGCAGCGCCCGCCGGTATGCCCGCTCCCGCCAAACATACCGCGGCGACGCCGCAGGCCAGCCATGTGCGAATAGCTAACGACCGCTTCATGGAATTATTCCTCCCGTTGATTGTCAACTTAATCTACTGCATAGGCATCCGCCTGAGGCGGATTTGCCAAACGCGAAACCCGAGGGCCTCGCGGCTCGCTCGAAGCTCCAACCTGGGCGGGCACCCCAACTTTACCCGAAGCACCCTTCGCGGCGTTCCCGGACCGAATGGCCAGGAGCCGGACCGTGGCGAGGATGATAGCGGTAGTCCACCTTCGCGGCAATCGGTGGCAGAATCAAAAGCAGTCGACGCTCGACGCGCGGTCCGGGATCGGTGCGATTTGACGCTCGCGCAACTCGTCCCGCAGTCGCGTGCGCGTTTACGCCCGAGGCTTGAGGAGGAAGCGGCCGACCTGTCCACGCTCGGGATCGGGTGGTGGCGCGCTCCGCAAATCCGTTAGGATGCGCACTGCTCAAGGCGCAGCAAGGCTCCCTTCAGAGAACCGCGACCGCCCCGGCTTTGTCGCGGCATGCCGCTGGTGCGGCACCTGTCTCAGCACTCCCCACAGGATGGGCGCGAGACAATCAATGCCGCGAGGCGTCGTTGGGCTGGCGTTCCAAGTCGCACGAACTGCATGCCTGCCATGCCGGGATGATGGGAAAAATGGTGGCCGATCGATCACTACAGTCGAGTCCCCGCATCTTTTACGGCTGGTTCGTCGTTGCCGGCGCGTTTGCCGTTACGTTTGTCGGGTTCGGCAGCGCCTACACGTTCAGCGCCTTCATCGCATCGTTGCAGCGGGATTTCGCCGCCTCGCGCGGGTCGGTTTCGCTGGTCTTCTCGGTGGCCGGGTTCTTGTATTTCGCCCTGGGCCTCGTCAGCGGACCGCTCGCCGACCGCTTTGGCGCCCGGCTTCTCGCAGTAGCCGGCATGATCCTGACCGGCCTCGGCCTTGCTGTCGCAAGCCTGGCGCGCAGCCTGCCGGAAGTCTACGCGGCCTACGGCCTCGGCGTCGGGCTTGGCATCGGTTTTTCCTATGTTCCGATCCTGGGTGCCGTGCAGCGATGGTTCGTCAGACGCCGCGGTCTTGCATCCGGTCTCGCGGTGAGCGGGATCGGTGTCGGCACGCTGGTCATGCCGCCCGCCGCCGCATTGTTGATCGACGCCATCGGATGGCGCGGGGCCTACCTCGTGCTCGGCATTTTTGCGGCGATCGTGGGCGGCGGAATGGCCCTGTTGGTCGAGGACGATCCGCGCCGTCGCGGCACGGGGACCGACGGCGATCCGCCGCTTCTCGATGCGCAACCACCACACCCCGCCGCCACCGGCGTCCGCGAGGCGCTACGATCGCGGCGGTTCATCGGGCTTTGCGCCGCGAGCCTGCTCGGCTCGTTCGGGGTGTTCGTGCCGTTCGTTCACCTCGTGCCCTACGCCATCGATCACGGCATCCCGCAATCTTCGGCCGTTCTCCTGATGGCCGCAATCGGCATCGGCAGCACCAGCGGCCGCTTCTTTCTCGGCGGCCTCGCCGATCGGCTGGGGCGCGCGCTTTCTCTCGTGATGATGGTTGTCGGCATGGCGCTCGCATTTCTGGTCTGGGCCATGTCCGCCAGCTTCTGGCCGTTGGCCGCTTTTGCCTTTGCGTTCGGACTGTTCTACGGCGGCTGGGTAGCGCTCGTGCCGGCGGTCGTGGCCGACTATTTCGGCGCGCGCAATCTCGGCACCCTGATCGGCGTCATATCCATGTGCATTGCCTTCGGCACTCTCATCGGCCCGAGCGCCGCCGGCTTTGCGTTCGATCTGAACCACAGCTACACGCTGCCGATTGTCGCCAGCATAGTCGCCTACGTCATTGCGGCGGTGATTCTGGCGCGCGCGCCGAGGCCGCACGCTCCAGCGTTGTGATGCGGCGAACCGGACGAAAGCCCGCGGAGTGTCAGGCGGCTTGCAGGGCCAGGCGGTCGACCTCGCGCTGCACGAGCTGGCGGTACAGACCCTCCTGGCGCATCAGACGGTCGGGGGGGCCGTCCTGAATCGCCTTGCCGAGTTGCAGCACGACGATGCGGTCGAAATTCCGGACCGTGGAGAGCCGATGGGCAATGGCGACCACCGTGCGTCCGCGCATCAGGCGGCCCAAGGCTTCGCGGATCGCTTCCTCCGACTCGCTGTCGAGCGCGGAGGTTGCCTCGTCGAGCAGAAGGAGCGGCGCGTCCTTGAGGAAGGCGCGCGCCACGGCGATGCGCTGGCGCTGGCCGCCGGAAAGCTTGAGGCCGCGCTCGCCGACGATGGTGTGAACACCTTCCGGCAGCGCCTCGATGAAGTCGCAGCGTGCGGCAATCGCCGCTTCCAACACCTCGTCGTCCGAAGCGTCCGGCCGGCCGTAGCGGATATTGTCCAACACCGAACGGTGAAACAGCGAGATGTCCTGCGGTACCACGCCGATGGCTTCGCGCAGGCTCTCTTGCGTGACGCGCGCCACATCTTGCCCATCGATCAGGATGCGGCCGGCCTGCACGTCGTAGAAGCGCTGCAACAGGGCAAAGAGCGTCGACTTGCCGCCGCCGGAGTGACCGACAAGCCCGACGCGCTCTCCCGGCCTGAAGCTGAGGTTGAAGTCCTCGAAGATCTGCTGCCCGTCGCCGTAGCGGAAATGGACGTGCTCGAACTTGACGCTGGCGCCGCGCTTGATCAGCGGCCGCGCCTCGGGATGGTCGCGTAGCTCGTGCGGCACCAGCAGGGTCGCCACCGCTTCGGAAAGGCGCGCGACGTGCTGGGTGATGTCGACCAGTGCCACCGCGAGATCGCGCGTGGCGTGCAGCACCGACAGTCCCAGCGTACACGCGAGCACCACGTCGCCGGTGGTGGCGTCACCGTGCTGCCAGAGGATGAGGGCCCAGGCCAGCAGGCCCAGCGCCAGAAGGATCGTCACCACGGCATGGAAGATGCGCAGCTTCTCGAGGTAAAACAGGCTGCGCCGGCGTGCCTCCATCTCGCGTGCGACGGTCGCGTCGAAGCGGTGATGCTCGCGGAAGAAGCCGCCGAAAGCCCGCACCAGCGGCATGTTGGTGACCACGTCGGTCATTTCGCCGTCGACCGTGGCCGCCTTCCTGGCGAAATCGTGATGCAGCGGCCGCCCGGCCGCGGCGAGGCGGAACATGATCGTCACCATGATGCCGGCGATGAGTGCGAGCCCCGC
>DATMNV010000105.1:0-15160 GCA_035568535.1 Bradyrhizobium sp. | reverse complement strand
CGCCTCCCCGTGGGCGGGACTTCCAACGCCGGTAGCAGCGAAATCCGGCTCTGTGCCAACGCACGAGCGTCTCAACTGATGCCGAAGCACGCGTTCTCGGCTTCAAGCCGCAGCTTCGACCTGAATGGCGAGGCAGGGACGGACAGAGCAAAGCAGAACAGCCCGATCATCCCGCCAGCCTAGGCGATTCCATCGCGGCTTCACACTCGGATGTGGTTTTCGGTACACGCAGGGGCGCAGCCTGTTTCGCCAGGTCCGCTCGGAGAAGCGACGCCTGGCCACGACCTTCACCCGGCAGAACTCTCATCAGCTAAGACTCAGCGCTCTGCTCTTCAATCGTAGATTCGGCGGGCTCGTCGTACGAAACGGCTGGACTGGGTCGCATCCTTGTCTCGCTGACCGGTCGATTGGCAGCGTTCTGGATCAACGCGCGGTAACTGTGCGGCATCCGCATCGCGACCAGATCTTTCCGACGCACGACGTTGGTCGGATAGACGGTGTCGAGATTCGTGGTGTCCACCACTGCCGTCGCCGTGCCTTCGGCGTCCGGCGCGATGGCCTCGCGACGCGGAAATTCGAAGGTGTCGGGGCCGAACACGCCGCTGAGGCCCGGATATCCGTTGGCGGGATCGAACACGTTCGAGAACGCAAAGAACACGTTGTTCTCGCCGGCCCGAACCCGGAAGTGATGCCAGTGATAGGGATCGGCCCCGGTCGGGATCGGATAGTTCTGCGGCACGAGCGATCCCGGATGCGGGGTGCTGAACCGTCCCTTCATCGCTGCCGGGCAGACGATGAGGTCGCATCCCCTCAGCGCAAGGATGCGGCCGGCTTCGGGAAACGAAGCATCGTGACCGATCATGAGCCCGATGCGCCCGACCGGCGTGTCGGCCACGACCCAGGTGTCGCCAGCGCTCGCCCAGACGCGCTCGGCGTCCGTCAGATGGATCTTGCGATAGAGCGCGACCAGCCCTTCAGGCCCGATCAGGCAGGCGCTGTTATACATCGCGCCGCCGTCGCGTTCGGCAAGGCCTACGACAAGATGCATCTTGAGCTCCGCCGCCAACCGGCACAGCCGATCGGTAACCGCCCCCGGGACGGCCTGCGCTCGCGCGCCGGGATCGCTGAGGCCGCTCACCGCAAGCTCCGGAAACACGACGAGGTCGGCCTTGTCCTCAAGCTTCGCCCGTCGCGCAAGCTCCGTGATGCAAGCGAGATTTGCTTCGACGTCGTCACCGCATCTCATCTGCGCGACCGCGACTCGCGACGTCTGCCCCGGCGGCCAGGGCTTGTGGCCGTACAACTTGAAAAAGTCGCGGGGATTCCAGCTGAACGTATCTGAGAGCAACCCCGCATAGAGTTCGGGGCGACGCTGGGAGAATATCGCTTCGCCGCCGACGCGATGCGCGCGCGAAGCGTCAAGGTCCATCTCGGCGAGCGCGAAGCCGTCGCCGCCATCGATCACCGCCGTGACGGTTCCGTCCGGCGCGATCACACAGCTACCGCCGCTGAACTGCACCGTGCGCTCGAGCCCCCAGCGATTGCTTTCGATGAGATAGCAGCCGTTCTCGAAGGCGCGGCTGATCCAGTAGGGCGCCGGCGTGCGCTCGGCCAGCCAGTTCGAGATGTGGCAGATCACGTCGGCGCCCTGCAGGGCGACGAGGCGCGCGGTCTCCACGAAGTGGATGTCCATGCAGATCAGCAGCGCGATGCGTCCGATCGGCGTGTCGAAGACCTGATGGCCGAGATCGCCGGCCGCCGCCCATTTCGGTTCCGAAATATAGGGATGCGTCTTGCGGTGACAGCCGATCACGCCGTCGGGTCCGATCAGCACCGCACAGTTGAAATAAATGCCGTCGCCATCGACCTCCGGCATGCCGACGACGATATAGCAGTCATGTTCGCGCGCCAGCGCCGCAAAGCGATCCGTGGTCGGACCTGGAACTGTCTCGACGAAAGGCGCGACCTCGCTCCGGTCGAACCAACAATAGCCCGTGGTGCCCATCTCCGGGGTGACGATGAGCCGGGCACCGGCCAGCGCTGCCTCCTCGCAGAGCTCGAGCAGCCGCGCGATGTTGCGCTCCTTCTCGAACATGGTCGGTTCGAACTGAACGGCGGCGACCTTGTGCACGCGCGGCATGATCGGCTCTCAGACGAGATACGATTTCTTGATCGAAGCGCCGAGAGTGTATTTCGGATCCACCATGTTGCCGAGCCGGACGCGTCCGGCCTGGGTCAGCAGCATATAGGCATCGATCTCGTCAAAGCCGTAATCAGCCGCCATCCAGCGACACAGTTCGCGATAGGCGATGCGTGCGGCGTCCTCCATCGGCCGCGCCGAGCCGATCGTCATGATGAAGTCTTTTGTCTCTAACCGCGGCCAAGCGATGCTCCAGCCCTTGATCAGATCGACCTGGACTGTGGTCACGGTCGGATGCTCGATCGCGACACCGCAGAGTTCGCCGTCGCCTTGGGCTGCATGGCAGTCGCCGAGATAGAGCAGCGCGCCCTTGGTGTTGACGGGCAGATAGACCACCGCGCCGACGCCGACGTCGGGCAGATCCATGTTACCGCCGTAATAGTCCGGCACCAGCGACGAAATCGCCTCGATCTCCGGCGACGTGCCAATGGTGCCGATGAAAGGTTCATACGGCAGCGTGATCTTGTCGTTCCATTTGGTGCCATTCTCAAGAGTGATCTCGAGCTTCTTGACCCGCTCGGGCAATGCCGGATTCAAGAGCGCGGTCTGGCCGGTGCCGACCAGGCCGCCGAACTCCGGCATGATGACGGTGGTGCCGCGCGGCTGCGGCCCTCGCGGCACGATGCTCTCGATATAGACCGCAAGCGTATCGCCCTTCTCCGCTCCGTTGATCCAGATCGGGCCGTTCTGCGGATTGAGGAATGGAAAGTTGAGAATTTTGGACGGACTGTCGGTCTCGTACTTGATCGCCCCTTCGAATGCATCGTGGGTTTCGGCGGAGACCACGGCGCCCGGATCGACGGCGAGGACCGGCTTGACGTAGGGGCCGTAGACGTAGTGGTACTTGCCCTGATCCGCCTCGGTGATCATGTGATGGATGCCGGGTTTGCCCTTGGCGATGCCCTTGCTCGCCATGATCGAATTCTCCTGCCAGGCCATCGATGCTCTCCTTCTCTGTTGTGTTACTGTCGTGGAATGGCTTCAGACCGCGAGGTGGCGGCGCATTTCCGCCTGGTCGTCGAGCGCCGTGCGATCGAGCGCCGCGACGATGCGGCCCTTGTCCATCACGTAGCAGCGCTGCGCCATCGCGCGGATCATGTCGAGATTCTGCTCGACCAGAATGATGGTCACGCCGGTCGTGCGGTTGAGCTCGATCATATTGCGCGCGATATCCTGGACGATGTTCGGCTGGATGCCTTCGGAAGGCTCATCGAGCAGAATGAGGTTGGGGTCGGCGACCAGCACCCGCCCGATCGCAAGCTGCTGCTGCTGGCCGCCGGACATGGTCCCGGCGCGCTGGTTCCAGCGCTCGCCCAGGATCGGGAATACTTCCACGATCCGCTGCCGTCCTGCCTCCGGGATCTTGCCCTTGATCGCGGCGCCGACGGCGATGTTTTCCGCCACCGTCAGACGCGGAAACACGTCGCGCCCCTGAGGCACATAACCCATGCCCAGTCGCGCCCGCTTGTGCGCCGGTAACAGCTCGACGGCCTCGCCGCGATAGACGATCGATCCGCTCATCGCCGGAACCAGACCGATCAGGCTCTTCATCAGCGTCGACTTGCCAACGCCGTTGCGGCCGATCACGGCGACGATCTCGCCTTCCCGCACCTCGATTTCGAGGTCCTGCAGCACCGGCTTGCCGCCGTAGCCGGCGCGCAAGGCCAGCGTGGTAAGGATCACTTCCTTACGCATGGGCTTGCCCTAGATAGATGGCGGCGACGCGCTCGTCGGCGATGATCTCCTCGATCGAGCCTTGCGCGAATACCTGGCCGAGATGCAGCACGGTGACACGCTGCGCGACTTGGCGCACGAAGGCCATGTCGTGTTCGATCGCGAGCACGGTCATGCCCTCCGCGTTCAGCCGCTGCACCATCTCGCCGGTCAGATGCGTCTCTTCCGGCGACATGCCCGCGGTCGGCTCGTCGAGCAGCAACAGCCGCGGCTTCAGGCTGATCGCCATCCCTATCTCGAGCCACTGCTTCTGACCGTGGCTCAAATTGCCCGCCGTCTGCATCTGATCGGCTTCGAGGTTGAGGAATGCCAGCAGCCGGTCGATCTCGCCCGCGAGCTCCACGCCGCGGTGCTGCCGTTGCAAGGCGATTTCGAGGTTCTGACGGACCGATAGTCCCTTGAACACACCCGGCACCTGGAACTTGACCGACAGACCGCGATGAATACGCACGAACGATTTCAACGCGGTGATGTTCTCGCCGGCGAAGAAGATATCGCCGCTGCCGGGATGATGCTCGCCGAGGATCAGGCGGAACAGCGTGCTCTTGCCAGCACCGTTCGGACCGATCAGGCAATGGATTTCGCCGGCTTCGAGCGCAAGGTCGACCGCGTTGGTGACGTGCAAGCCACCAAAATGCTTGTTGAGCCTGTGGAGTTCAAGGAGCGGCATCAGGCATCTCCGTTGCTGCGGCGCACCGCGAGCCGGGAAATCAGATTCATGACGCCGAGCACGAGCCCGTTCGGAGCGATGAGCACGGTCAGCACCAGGAGCACGCCCATGAACACCAGCGCGTACTGGCTGCCGTAGATGGTCAGCGCCTGAAAGGCCGCGAGCACCACCAGCGTTCCGATCAACGTCGAGGTGAGATCGCTTCTTCCGCCGACCGCGACCCAGATCAGCGGCAGCGCGGCCGCGGTCATGCCCATGCTCGACGGCGTGATGTATTGCCCCCATACCGTGTAGAGGACGCCGGAAAGACCGGCCAGCGCAGCGCCAATCACGAAGGTGATGAGCTGATATTTGCGCACGTCGTAGCCCAGCATCTCCGCGCGTTCTGGATTTTCCCGGATCGCGACGATGACATTGCCGAACGCCGAGTTCATCAGGATGCGCAGGCCGAGATAGACCACCACCAGCAGCCCGAGCACGGCGTAATAGAGCCCGATGTCGGCGAACAGCACGATGTCGCCGCCGGGCCACGGGATCGTCAGCGGCGGCATCGCGCTCATACCGTTGAAGCCGTTCAGGCGCGCCACGCCGATATGCCACTCGGGGCCCGCCGTCTGGGCCATGAAGCGTTCCAGCATCAGCGTTACCGCCAGCGTAACGATGCCGAGGAACACGCCGGCGATACGACCGAAGAACATGAAATAACCGAGCAGCAAGGCGAACAGCGCGGCGATGGCTATCGCCAGCAACAGCGCGATCCAGGTAAACCCATAGGCCGAGCCAAAGTTGAGAGTGAGGATGCCGTAGCTGTAGCCGGCAATGCCGAAGAACGCGGTCTGGCCGAAAGAGAGCGAGCCGCCATAGCCCCAGATCAGGCACAGGCTGAGCGCGATGAACACCCAGATGAAGAAATAAACGGTGTTGCCGACGGTATATCCGTCGCTGAACAGCGGATATGCGCAAGCGATCGCGAGCACGATGGCGAACACGATCCAGAATACCGGACCGCGGCCAACGGTTTGCGGACCTTCAAGGCGGCGGAAAAGACCAAGAAAACCCTTCACTGCGTCGATCCTTCAGGTGCGTTCGCGCAGCAGGAAGCCGGAGATACCCTTCGGCAGGACCCGGACGACGATGATCACGGAGACCAAGAGGCCGATCTGGCCGAACAACTGCCCCTGCCAGGATGTCATCGCCGACTTCACCACTGCGAGCACGCCACCGGCCGGCGCCGTGCCGAGGAACACGTCGGCGCCGCCGATCACCACTGTGACGAAGGCTTCCATGATAAAGGTGGCGCCCATGGTCGGCACCAGCGTCATGGTGGGGGCGTACAAGCCGCCGGCAAGGCCGGCGAGACCGGCGCCGCATGCAAAGGTGAGGTTGTAGATCAGGCGGGTGTCGACGCCGAGGGCAGCTGCCATGTGCGGGACCTGGATCGTGGCGCGGGCGAGAACGCCGAAGCGGGTCCAGTTGAACAGCATATAGAGACCGCCCAGCACACCGAGCGCGGACGCGAACAGCACGAGGCGATAGATGGAATAGGAATAGTCGCCGACCTGAAAGCTGCCGAACGGCGTACCGACGCCGGCCATGGTGGATCCCACCATGATCAGCGTGCCCTGGGTTGCAATCAGGCTCAGGCCCCAGGTCGCCACGATCGTGTCGAGCGGTCGGTCGTAGAGGTGACGGATCACTACGAGTTCGACCAGCGCGCCGACCAGCGCGGCGACGATAGCGCCCGTCATGATCGCGAGCGGAAGCGGCAGGCCGGCGTGAACCGTCGATGCCGTCACATAGGCGCCGCACATGATGAACTCGCCATGGGCAAGATTGATGACGCCCATCATCCCGAAGATCACCGCGAGTCCACATGCCGACAGCACAAGGAAGGCGAAGGCATCGCCGAATTGATACAGCGCCGAGAATATAAGCGTTGCGATGTCCATGAGCCAACCGGGATGATGCAGATTCGAAATGCGATGCAGGCTTCAACGATTCGAGAACGCCGCCCCGGTATGCAGGAGTACCTGCCGGGGCGGCGCCGACACGGAGGTCAGGGTTTCGGCGGCGGGTTCGACGGCGTGTACTGCGCCATCGGATCTTTCTTGGTGAGGTCGCAGCCGGCCTCGCCGAGCCAGTACGGCTTGATGTCTTCCCACACCTTCGGGAACGAGATCGAGTGATCAGCCCCGACCTTGGCCAGGTAGATGGTGTGCGACATGTGCTGGCTCTTGGGGTCGATGCAGACCTTGCCCTCCGGTGCATCCATGCAGACATCGCCAGCCACGATCACCTTGCGGATGTCTTCCCGCTTGGTCGACTTCGCCCGTTCGACCATCTGTTTGTAGAGATAGACCGCGAGATAGGAGTTCTCGGCTTCCTGGTTCACGTAGGGTTCGCTGGGAAACTTCGCCTTGAACTTGGCGAAGAACGCCTTGCTGGACGGAGTGTCGATCTCCTCGATGTAGTTGGTGGTGACGTACATGTCCTTCAGGCTCGGCGGCTTGAAGCGCTTGTGTTCGTAGCCCTGCCCGACATTGACCGACGAGGCCATCGGCAAATTGACGTTGGCGGAGGCCGCCTGCTCGTAATAGGAGGCCTGCGCAGTGCCGACCAAGAGCGTCACCACGAAATCCGGCTTGGCCTTCTGGATGTTCTGGATGCTTTGCGAGAACTGCGACACGCCGAGCGGGATGAATTCCTCGCCCGCCATCTTGCCGCCGTTCTCCTTGACGATCTTGCGCACCCATTCCGCCGAGATCTGGCCGAAATTGTAGTCGGCGGCGAGCGTGTAGACGTTCTTGCCGTACTTCTCCATCATGTAGGGAATGAGGGTCGAGAACTGCTGCTCCGGCACCGCGCCGGTGACGATCATGTGGCCATCGCAGACGCCGCCTTCGTACTGGTTGTTGTAGAACGCGAAGCCGTTGAACTGGTCGACGATCGGACGATAGGCCTCGCGCGAGGCGGACGAGAAGCCGGCGAATACCACGTCGACCTTGTCACGCTGCAGCACGCGCCGCATGAACTCCTGGTAACGCGTATTGTCGGACTGGGTGTCGTAGGTGACGAGCTCGAGCGGCCGGCCGGCAATGCCGCCGGCCTTGTTGATCTCCTCGGCTGCGAGCTGGATCGCATGCACCTTGCCGATGGTGGCGGCCGCGAAGTCGCCGGACTGGTCCTCCAGCACGCCGAGCTTGATCGCATCCTCCGCGAATGCCGCGCCTGACGCGAGGACAAGCGTCCCCGTGAGGGCTGCGGCGCGTAGCCCCCGCAATACTTTCCTGGTCATGTCGGTGTCTCCTACATCGCTTGCTTGGTGCCGCCTTGCAGCGTCGTGCTGGTCGCGCGGCCGGTAGTGTCGGGCGGATTTGCCCGCCTGCTCAGAAACTCTTCGCAGTAGAGTTCCAGGTTCTGCCGCGCACGCATGCTCGCGCGGCGGAGCTGGGAATAGGCGCCCTCTTCGTCGAACCCGTTCTCTTGCATCAGCAGGATGACCGCGCGGATGACCGCGCGGCGACCGCGGCGACGCCCTTCGAGATCCTGAACGCGGGCATACATGTCGCTACGCAGCAGGAACTGGTTGATGCCCATGAACAGCGACGTGTAGACGGCGCCGCCATGGACCGGCTTACGCAGGAAGGAAGTCGCGCCGAGATTGACCAACGCTTTGAGGCGGCTCGGCGCCTCGACGCCGACCAGGCCGATCACCGGCACCGGCGGCAGGCGCGAGGCCGGATTGACCTCGATCGCAACCGCGCCCTCGAGATCGCCGTCGACGAACAGGATGTCGCGCTCGGGCTGCAGGCTGCCGACGTCGATCTGCGCGCGGCCGCCGAAGATGTCGGGATATTCAGTTGTCACACCGAGTTTGGCGAGGGTGGACTCAAGCACGCCTTCCCTTCCGCTGCGTCCGATGACGACAAGGGCGCGGCCACCTTTGAAATTCTGCAGCAATCGAGATGTCATGATTGCACCACTCTGAGCACGGGAGAGCGCATTGCAGTCGCAAAGCGCGGCGACGACTGGACGAGATAGGGATCCGGCGCGATCGGGTTGCGCGCCTCCAGCAGCACTTCGAACTGCCCATTGAGGGCGGAGCGGGCGATCCGCGGGGTCAGCCAGGCGTGAAGGGTCTGCGGATCGATGCGCACCTCCCCCTGCGGCGCAGCCAGGCGCTGGTTCGCCACCGCGGCGCGTACGGTGCGTGCATCGTCGGTGCCGGCCTGCTCCAGCGTGGCGGCCAACAGCTTGACCGCGATGTACGACGCTTCCGCATCGGCCGACGACACCGGCCCGTCCGGAAAAGCCCTGGCGTAGGCCTCGATGAATGCCGCATTCGCCGGCGTTTCCAGCGAGGAGAAATAGACGCTGGAGCTCAAGTGCCCGTCGACGGCATCGGCGCCGATTTCGGCAAGCTCCGGCTCCGACAGCGTGCAGCTGGCCACCGGAATTTCATTGACTTGATCGATACCGCGCGCGCGGCAGGCGGCGCGGAAAGCGCGGAAGAAGGCATAAGCGCTGGTGCCAATCAGATTGTTGAAGACGAAATCGGGACGCTGGTGGAGGATCGCCGATATCACCTGATCGAATTCGGTATCGCCTACCGACAAATACCGCTCCGCGACCACGGTGCCTCCACGCGCGGTCAGCGCCTCGCGGAAGATGCGGTTGTTCTCCCAGGCCCAGATGTAGTTGGAGCCGACGCAGAATGCGCGGATGCCGACCCGCGAGGCGAGATAATCGACCAGTGGCAGCACGTGCTGATTGGGCGATGCACCGGTGTAGATCACATTGTCCGAGCTCTCGAATCCCTCATAGTGCGACGGATACCAGAGCAACCCGTCAAACTTCTCGAAGCAGGGAATGACTTCCTTCCGGCTCGAAGACGTATAGCAACCGACGACCTGGCGGATGCCGGCGCCAAGTAGTTCCAAACTAAGCGCGCGGTAACGCGCGAGATCGCCCGACGGGTTGACCACGACCGGCTCCGGCACCACCGCACCGCCTGCCTCGGCAATTTCCTGGAAGGCCAGCAACGCGCCATTCAGCATCGAGCGCGCGACGACGCTGTAGGATCCGGTCGTCGAGAACATTACGCCGATACGATAGTGCTTCCGCGCCATCCGCCCGATCCAAAACAAAAAACGCCCGCCGGCTGTGAAGCCGAGGGCGCCCTCGCCACCAACTGGACACGCTTGAATTTGAAAGCGCGGCGTTGGAAATGGTTTGAACTTGTAGCGTTATTGGGCAGCTTTGCCCAACGCTTGCAGTTTAGGCTCCCCTAGATCGACCATGATGTCAAGCGCGTTGTTACGGCGAGAGTTGCTTCAATTCATGTCTTGCTGCGGCAAAACTGTGCAGGACGCTGCGAGAAATTATCGCGGTTGCTAGAAGCGCCAATAGCAGTCGTTCCAACCGTGAAGCTGAGCGAAGTTTCACTTCAGCTAAACGAGACGTCGCTAAGCCAGCTTCGCCGAGATCATGGGACCAGCCACCTCGAACACAAAATCGCGAACTCTTCAAAGTAACAACCCGATGGCAAAGACCCTGCTCTCGATACGCGCTGGTGTTGGCGGAAATCCAGAAGCAACCCGAGTGCTCAAACGTTCGCATGATCGCAATCAATCGCGTCACGGCTGAGCGGACTGAAAATAATTGGCAATGTGGTATTATCCGCGGGCGATGCAGATGCCAACACGGCGACACGCGCTGGTTGATGTTCAGCACGCCTTGCGCCACGATCACAATCTGGCGGCGGATTAACCGCCCGGTGCCACCGTGATGTGGCCGCGCTTCTTGACTTGAGCGTATCGTCGAACGTCCGCTTTGCGCCATGTAGCCGTAACCATTGGCTACCATCGTCCGGATCACGTCCTGGTGCGCCGAGCGCTTTTCGCCGATCTTCGGCTCCATCTGGATACAGGCGATCGTGATCGGGCTTTCAGCTTGCCTTGCACAACTCCGTTACGATCTCAAAGCTTGGGGTGCATGTCTTTCCAGCCATGCCCGCGCTCATACGCATCAGCTGCGCGGATCAGGGTCATCTCGTCGAAGGGTCGGCCGGCGAGTTGCAGGCCGATGGGCAGTCCGTTGCTATCGAACCCGCAGGGCAGAGATATCGCGGGCAACCCAGCCAAATTCCAAGGATAGGTCAGCCGCCACGAAGCTGCGAGCACGCTCTCGTCCTCCGCTCCGACGCGAACCGTCCATTCCCCGATCGGCCACGCGGTGAGTGGGCAGGTGGGTCCGATAATCACGTCCACGTCAGCAAAGACCCTGGCCAGATCATCGATCAGCACACGGCGGAGCTGTTCGGCTTTGAGGTAATCCGGCCCGGTGACCAGGCGGCCCATCTCGACTAGCGTGCGGACGTCGTCGGTGAAGCCGGTCACCGCTCCGCTCGCCAGGTTGCGGCTGTGGTAGGCGGTAGAGGATGACAGTTCGATCGCAAAGATCGCTCCAAGGCCAAACGCGAGGATTGGCAGTTCGAATTCAACGAGACGGGCCCCGGCGTCGCGGTAGAAGCGGATCGCGGCCTCGATGGCTGCGCCGACGTCGATCTGGTTGTTGTCGAATATGTGGTTGCGGCAGATGCCGATCCGAAGATCGGCAATGGGCTGCCCAAGCGCCGCCGTAAAATCCGGAACGTCGGTGCGCGCTGAGCCCGGATCTTTCGGATCGTGACCGGAAATGGCGTTCAGGGCATAGACGCTGTCAGCGACAGTATAGGAGAGCGGCCCGGCATGGTCGAGCGACCAGCTATGGGGAACGATGCCGGCGCGGCTCACCCGGCCGAACGTCGGCTTGAGCCCGACCGTGCCGCACAAGGCAGCTGGGATGCGGATCGATCCGCCAGTGTCCGAGCCCATCGCCACAGGCACGATCCGCGCGGCGTCGACAGCGCCCGATCCCCCGCTCGAGCCGCCAGGAACGCGGCTCAGATCCCAGGGGTTCTTCGAGGGCGGCGTTACATTGCCCCATGCGAATTCGTGCATCCGCGTCTTGCCGATGATGATCGCGCCGGCTTCACGCAGCTTCGCGACGACTGCGGAGTCCTGCCTGGCGAAGTGCACATCGGGAGCATCGGTACCGGCGCGGCTCGGCATATCAGCGGTGAGGTAGTTGTCCTTGACCGCTACAGGTACGCCATGCAGATGTCCGCGCCACCGGCCCTGACCAATCTCACGATCTGCCGCCGCAGCCTGGGCGCGGGCATCCTCGGCGAGGCACACGAAACTTTCCAGCTTGCGGTCAAGCACAGCGATGCGATCAAGCGCGTTTTCGAGTAGATCAACACTTGTCAATTTTCCAACGCGAAGATCGGCCGACAGCTCCACAATGGGACGCGTGATTGGATTTTCCTGCATTGCCGACCTCAGTCCTGCTGGCTCGCCGGCACCGCCGAGAAAACCACCGCCGGATGAACATCTGTCAGATCAAGGCTGCGCAGCTTTGCGATTTCTTGAGCCACTGGTTGGAAGGCGGCGAAAACAGCGGACCTTCGCTCTTTTTCAAGTTCGATGCCCAGCGCCTCAACAAGCATCTCCAACTCGTTCATCGTATCCTCCCGCTATCTCTTACCGTCCCCGGCTCCCGCCGCCTTCCGGCCGATCCGGGGGCGAGCGCAGCAGCATTTGCGTGACCCCAAGTGGGGGCGGCTCGGCGCGGTCGCCGCGCTTTGGCATCCCTGCGATGAAGGGCATAAGCTGTGCGCGCGCTATGCGCAGCACGCGGCGCAGTTCGGAGATCGGCTCCGAATGCTCATCCACCCGGATGTCGATGAGCGCATAGACCTCATCGGCATGGACCCGCAGAGCCGCGGACTGTTTACCGCGCTTATCCCCTCCCGCAGCATCTCCTGCTTCAAGAGCCAACATCAGGCGCTCGGCAAGGTCCTCAGAATCGCTGTTGTCGAAAGCCGCAGCCATTGTGCCCAGCACTTCGGAGCCCGTAAGCATATTGCCGATTACCGCGACGCCCACCCCCAAGATTTGTCCGGCCCATGGCGTGCATTCCGTGCCGGTATGGGCGGCACTTGCTCCGCTTCCATCCACAAGGCCTAACTGCCGGAAGGCGCCCGCCTCGTCGCCGGCGAGCGCGGTCGACAATGCATCAGTTGCTCCTGCCCCTTTCTCCAGTTCGGCGAGCGCCGTCAACGCCAGATAGGGATTGACCCAGCTCTGCGTCGATACCGCGCCGACACCCGACAGGACGAAGGGGCATATCGAGCCAACAGCGGGTACGGCCGAGGCCACAGCCACCCCGAGCTGCCCGGTCCGCGGACATCGGGCAACGATGGAAAAAGTGTTTGCTTCACGTCTCAAACAATTACACCCGCAGTTGATCCTGAACACGTGCGGCAGCAAGCTCGTCGCCGGCCACGCCATCATCGGCGATCTCGCCGATCTTTAGCACCGCGTAGCGGTCGGCCATGGAGAACGCGAACGGTACGTTCTGTTCGACGATGAAGATCGCTGTCCCCGTGCGCTTGCGCTCCGTCAACAGAATCTCGGTCAGGCGCTGGATCATGGACGGCTGCAATCCTTCCGAAATCTCGTCGATCATCACGAGGCGAGGCGAGCCGAGCAGTGCGCGGGAGACGATCAGCATCTTCTGCTCGCCGCCACTGAGGGTGCCGGCCTTCTGGTTCAGACGCTTCCCGACGATGGGGAAGTATTCGCTGACCCGGGCCAGCCCTTCGGCAAAGCCCCGATCGTCGCGGAGGCCGAGCCGGAGATTGTCCTCTACTGTCAGGTCCTGGAACAGCGTCTGCTCCTGGGGAGTGTAGGCAATGGCCTTGCGCGCGATCAAATGGGTGGACAGGGCCGTGACGTCCTCCCCGAACAGCTTGATCCTGCCCTTCTTGGCCGGGAGGAAGCCGAGTACCGTTTTGAGAAGAGTGCTCTTGCCCATACCGTTTTTGCCAAGCAGGGCAAAGATTTCGCCGGGCCGGATGCTCAGCGAAACATTGCGCAGCACCATGGCTTCGCCGTACCCACTGCTCAGTTCGGCAATGTCGAGGACGGTCGTGCTCATGGCGGCAGTCCCTGATGCGCGCCGCCCGCATAGATCGTCCGCACGAGCTCGGAGCCGACCACCTCGGCCACCGAACCGTCCAGCAGCACCTTGCCCTGATGCAGCACGATGATGCGGGTGGAGATTTCGCGGACGAATTCCAGGTCGTGCTCGATGATCAGCGTGCTGAGACCTTCGCGCTGGACGAGGTCGACCAGGATACTGCCAATCAGCGTGCGCTCGGGCTTGGTGAGGCCGGCAGTCGGCTCGTCAAGCAGCAGCACGCTTGGCTCCAGCGCCAGCACCATCGCCAGCTCCAGCGCGCGTTTCATGCCGTGGGACAAATATCGGCACTCGATCGCCAGCTGCCGGTCGAGACCTGTCGCCGTGATGACGCGGCGGGCGCTGTCAGGCAGCGCGAGCATCGGAGCATGGCTCAGCATGCGCGTTCCGTCCAGCCGGTGACGGGCGAGGCGCAGGCATTCGGCCACCGTTTGAGTTTCGAAGAGGCTGGTGGTCTGGAAGCTTCGACCGATACCGAAGCCAACCACGCGGTGCGGGGGAGTGCGCGCAATGCCCTGTCCGAACACCGCAACCGTCCCGCCCGCGCGCTCATAACCGTCCGAGAGGCAGCGCATGAGAGTGGTCTTGCCCGCGCCATTCGGGCCGATGATCCCCAAGAGCTCGCTCCCCAGCGCTTTGAACGCCACTCCTTCGAGTACTTTAAGGCTGCCATAGGAGCAGGCCAGATCCGCGACGTTCAAGGCAGGCGCATCCGAGCCGGCGCCGGCGCGGCGTCCCTCCGGCGCATCAACGAGTGCCGGGACCGCGAGGCGCTGCGCGGCGTCACGGCGGCCGGTGGCGGCCGACCATAGGCGTCGCAGGCCAGTCCTGAGCACCGGCATGATCCCCTGAGGCAGCGCTACGATCACCAGCACGAAGATCGAGCCGATGATCAGCTTCCAGACATAAGGCAGATTGCCGGACAGGTAGGCGCTGATCACGTCGATGGCGATCGTGCCAAGGACGGGACCGATCAGCGTTCCACGCCCGCCGAGCGCGACCCACATCACGAGCTCGGTGCCGAACACGAAGCTTCCGATCTCCGGCGCGACAACCACGGTGTAGCCGGCGTATGCATAGCCTGCGACCGAGGCGATCATTGCCATGACTACCATCAGCAGGATTTTGATCCGCGGCGCATTGATCCCGAGATAGGTACAGCGCTGTTCGTTCTCGCGGATCGCAACCAACACCCGGCCAAAATCGCTGTTGACAAAGAACCAGGTCGCGGTCGTCAGCACCACGAGGCCGATCCCGCAGATCGTGAACCAGGCTTCTACCGACAGGTCGAAGGTGTTGTAACCCACGAGCCCGCTGGAAGAGCCGGTGAAGGTTCCGCCGGAGTAGAGGACCTGTACAAGGATGATCGGCAGCGCCAACGTCACGATCGCGGCATACAGCGGCGATGCGCCGTGGAAGAACGAGATCCACCCGGTTATGCCGGCCACCACCGCCGAAACGGCCAAACCGGC
>DATMNV010000104.1:0-16211 GCA_035568535.1 Bradyrhizobium sp. | reverse complement strand
AATCGCGCTGCAACGTCACCGGTGAGCGACAACACGCCTCAAGCACCTTGCGATCTTTCCTCGAAAGGTGGACTTCTCTTGCTTCGGGTATCATCCATATCTTGAATCACGACTCACGATCCAAGAAAAGTGGGTACTAGTGCCGCTTTTCGATTTGAAGTCCCCGAACCGAATTCGCCGCTTGCAGTGCAGGGACTTCAAATCGGCGGCACAAGACCGCCTGTCTGTGAGACGCGGCACAGTTCTTCGGGGGCTTCCACAGCGACGCCATAGTCGGCTATATCGGCCCCACGTTGAACGGGGCGCCGGAGTCGCGCGTCAAAGCGGGATCGAAGCACCGAAAAGCCATTGTGAAGAAAAAGTAACACAGCGTTGTTTATTCTGTTCATGGGCGGTTCACGCCAGCCGGGTTCATCTTGATGGCGCAATTGGTGCAGTTCAGCTCTGGAGGCAGCCGTGCGCTTGCTTGTCGTTGAGGACGATCCGGATCTCAATCGTCAACTCACCACCGCGTTGAGCGACGCCGGATATGTGGTCGACCGCGCGTTCGACGGCGAAGAGGGCCATTTTCTCGGCGACAGCGAGCCCTATGATGCGGTCGTGCTCGACATCGGCCTGCCGAAGATGGACGGCATTTCCGTGCTCGAAGCCTGGCGTCGCAACAAGCGTGCGATGCCCGTCCTGATCCTGACCGCGCGCGACCGCTGGAGCGACAAGGTGCAGGGTTTCGACGCCGGCGCCGACGACTATGTCGCAAAGCCGTTTCATCTCGAGGAAGTGCTGGCGCGGATCCGCGCACTGCTGCGCCGCTCCGCCGGCCATGCCCAGTCCGAATTGACCTGCGGGCCGGTGTCGCTCGATACCCGCACCGGCAAGGTCAGCGTGTCGGGCAATCCCGTCAAGATGACCTCGCACGAGTACCGGCTGCTCGCCTATCTCATGCACCATTCGGGCCGCGTGGTGTCGCGTACCGAGCTGGTCGAGCATCTCTACGACCAGGATTTTGACCGCGACTCCAACACCATCGAGGTCTTCGTCGGCCGCATCCGCAAGAAGCTCGACGTCGACATCATCCAGACCGTCCGGGGCTTGGGATATTTGCTGACGCCGCCGCCCGCCGGTGCTTAATTAAGGCGCATGCGCCGTAACTCGCTTGCCACCCGGCTGTTCCTCTCCGCGACCGCCTGGGTGGTGGTGATCCTCGCCATCACCGGTGTCGTGCTGTCGTCGGTCTACAGAGACGCGACCGAACGCGCCTTCGACCGCCGGCTCAATCTCTATTTGCGCACTTTGATCGCCGAGGTCGCCACCCCGGACGAGCCGCCGGACCGCCAGTTCCAGTCGCTCGGGGAGCCGCTGTTCGAACTGCCGCTGTCGGGCTGGTACTGGCAGATCACCCGCACCGATTCCGAAAAGCCCGAGGTGCGCGCCTCGCGCTCGCTGTGGGACAAGAAGCTGCCGAAGCTCGAGGAGCACGGCGTCGATCTCTCCGCGGCCGGCATCCGCATCGGCTATGTCGATGGTCCGGAAGGGCAGAGCCTGCGCATGGTCGAACGTCCGGTCGATCTCGGCGCCGACGGCAAATTCCTGGTCAGCGTCGCCGGCGACGCCTCGGAGATCTTCGACGAGACGCGCAGCTTCGACTATTACCTCGGCGGCACCTTTACCGCGCTCGGCATCGTGCTGCTGCTCACCACCATCTTCCAGGTCCGCTTTGGCCTCGCGCCGCTGAAACGCATCTCGGAATCGATCGCCGACATCCGCTCGGGGCGCGCCGAACGGCTGGAAGGCGAATTTCCCGTCGAGATCGATCCTCTGGCGCGCGAGACCAACGCGCTGATCGATGCCAACCGCGAGATCGTCGAGCGCGCACGCACCCATGTCGGCAATCTCGCGCATGCGATCAAGACGCCGCTGTCGGTCATCGTCAACGAGGCCGGCGCGCATGGTGCCGATCCCTTCGCGCACAAGGTGCTGGAGCAGGCCGACCTGATGCGCGACCAGGTGGCGCATCATCTGGAGCGCGCGCGCATCGCCGCGCGCGTCACCACCATCGGTACGATCACGGAAGTCGCGCCCGCGATCGAGGCGCTGCAGCGGACCATGGAGAAAATCCACCGTGACCGCGGCATCGTCATCGAGATCAAGGCCGACCCGAAGGCGAAATTCCGCGGCGAGCGGCAGGATCTGGAGGAGATGGCCGGCAACCTCGTCGACAACGCCTGCAAATGGGCGTCCTCGCGCGTCTTCATCGAGGTGCTGGTCGAGCGGCCGACTGAGCCCGGCGCGGGGCCGATTCTCCGGATCATTGTCGACGACGACGGCAAGGGCCTGTCGGCGGCCGAACGTGCCAAAGTGTCGCGCCGGGGCCAGCGGCTGGACGAGTCCAAGCCCGGATCGGGGCTCGGGCTGTCGATTGTGGTCGATCTGGCCGCGCTTTATGGCGGCAGCCTGGTGCTCGGAAATGCGCCGATCGGCGGTTTACGGGCCGAATTGGCGCTACCCGGGATTTAGCGCTCCTCAACCACGTTTGGGATGTCACAATTACTCAACGACTTCTTAATCCCGGGGCCCTTAAGGTAGCCGGTGGAGGCATCTTGCCGTCCCCTGCCATAGAATCCGAATCAAAACGCATGGGCCAGGAATCGATCGAGCGGCTGAGAATGTATCTCGGGCAGCTCCCGCCGCAGTCGCAAGCACTGCTGATGCGGGAGTTCGAGCGCGCCATCGAGCGCGGCCAGGATGTTGCCGTGGCAACCCTGGTGCTGCAGCAATTGCGCATGGTCGTGCGCGCACCCGACGAGCAGGCGACCGAGACGGATACGCCGCCGCCGGCGCGCACCGAAGATGTCGCGCGCATCCTTTTCCAGCCGCTCGAACCGTTTCTGGTCGACGGCAATGTTCCGATGCGGCCCGGTCAGATCCGCCGCAGTTCGCTGACGCCGGTTTGGCAATGGCTGACACGCGACGGTGCGCCCGACCAGGTCGGCGAGTTCGAGAAGGTTTTGTCGCGCTTGCCGGCTGACGCAGCGCCGCCGGAAGCGGCGATCCGCAAGCTTCAACTGGCGGTGGCCGACGCCGTCTTCCAGGTCACCTCGCCATCCGGTGGCGCCAATCAGCGTGCATTGGCCCGGATCGGTGCGCCAAATGTGATCGAGGATTTGTTGGCGATCGGATCGGTGCTGCAGGCGCGCGAAGCGCTGGATGCGCTGGGAGGCCGGCTGCCGATGTCGATCCGCAATTTTGCCGGCGAGCAGATTGAATCGACCTTCGAGGCGCTGAACATTCCGACGCTGCAGACGCCGCAATTATTGCCGTTCGCGCTGTCGCTGTTGAAGCAGCGCCTGACCGCGCCGTGGCAGATCATCCGCATCGCCATCCGCATGGCGGCATCCGACGACGAAGTGCGCGTGGCGACGACGCCCTACGGCATGGCCGTCACCATCGCGCTCCATGACCTGTTTTGCCTTGCCGTCACCTTGCGCACGGACATCAGGCGCGGCCAGTTCGACAAAGTCCCCGACGATCTCAAGGCGCTGCATGACGGCGTGCGCGGCCTGCGCACCGAGCTCGATCTGCGCCAGGATTCGACCTGGGGCAGGCAGCTCGCCTCGATCCGCGCCGAGATCTCCAGCACCCTGCAGTCCGAAATCGACACCGTTCCCGGGCGGGTCCGGCGCATCCTGCGCCAGCGCTCCGACAAGGACATCCTCGCCGGCGCCAGGATCGACAGCTCCGAGGTCGACGATACCGCGGCGCTGATCGACTTTGTCGCGGTCTGCCGCACCTACGCCAGCGAGCTCGCGATCAATGAAGTGACGCTCAGGACCTATTCCGACCTGCAGCAATATGTCGAGAAATCCACCGAGGCGCTGGTGCAGTCGCTGCGCGCCGGCGACCTGAGGGCGCGCGCCTACCGGCAGATGCAGGCCGACGCTGCGGTTCGCTTCTGCGAGGCCCTGTTCGGGCGCGAATACGCTTCGCTGATGAGCCGGGCCGTCGAAAACGCGCTCACCAGCGAACGCAAATCCTCGCGCGCCGGTTAGGTAATAGTCCAACGCCGCCTCTGCAATTTCCGGTTGACGCGCTTGTGGCAGGCACATACCGTCATGCGCAGAAGTCCGGTTTGCCATTTTCCCTTCCCCATCTTTTCCCCGCATGAATTCAGCCATTAATTTCGTCGAACTTGAGAACGGCGTGGTCTCGGCGACATATCGGAACCTGGTGATCAGGGCGAAGGTCTTGCTCGTTGAAAAGGCCAGCGGCGAGCCGCTCGCCGAGCCGGTCACCACGATCACGTCGCCGCTGCCGATCAACAGCCTCCGGATCCGCCTGCCTGACGGAATCAGGGTCGGAATTTATTTCCTGCTGGCGCGCAATGCGCATGGCGAGGAAGTCGCCCGCAGCGCCGACTTCACTATCGGCTAACCGATTATTATCATTGAATTTTATGTCTAATACCGACATGCCGCAGAATTGACTATTGTCAATTGCCGTGGCTTGCGGCTGTGGTGTAAAGCGGCGCATCGAGTAGGGGCGCGGGCCGCCCTCGCGGGAACTTGCCTGATGAATTTGTGGTTCGTGTTCGCGCTGATGACGGCGGCCGCGATCTTTGCCGTGTTGCTGCCGCTCGGGCTCGGCAGCCGCGCGCAGACGGGCGGCAATGAGGCCTTGGTCTACAAAGATCAGTTCGCCGAGATTGACCGCGATGCGGCCGCAGGCCTCATCGGGGCCTCCGAGGCGGAAGCCGCGCGGGTCGAGATCGGCCGCCGGCTGCTGGCGGCTGCCGATCGGCCCGTTCCGCCGCCTTTGCAGTCGAGCGTCACGTTTCGCCGTGTTGCGGCCGGCATCGCGCTGGTGGGGCTGCCGCTGCTTGCGCTTGCCGTCTATCTGCCGCTGGGCTCGCCAAGGCTTCCGGATTTCCCGTTGGCCGAGCGCACGCGCGCGCCGGATGCGACGCAGCCCTTGGAAAATCTGGTGGCGCAGGTCGAGCAGCACCTGGAAAAGGACCCGAATGACGGGCGCGGCTGGAGCGTGCTGGCGCCGGTATTGCTGCGGCTCGGCCGCTATGACGACGCGGTTCGCGCCTTCCGCAATGCGATCACTTATAGCGGCGACAGCGCGCCGCGCCGTGCCGATCTCGGCGAAGCGATCGCGGCCGCCGCCGGCGGCGTGGTCACTTCGGAGGCGAGGGCAGAATTCGAGCGCGCGCTGGCGCTCGATGCCGGCGACGTGAAGGCGAAATACTTCGTGGGGCTGGCGGCCGAGCAGGACGGCCGCAAGGCCGACGCCGCCGCGATCTGGCGCACCATGCTGGAGAAGGCGCCCCCGAATGCCCCCTGGCGTCCGCTGCTGCAGGACTCCCTGGTCAGGGTCGGTGCACCCGCGGCTCCCGCGCTTTCCGACCAGACCATGGCGGCGGCCAAGGACATGAAATCGGACGATCGTGACGCCATGATCCGGGGCATGGTCGAGCGGCTGGCGACGCGCTTGAAGCAGAACGGCGACGACGTCGACGGCTGGCTGCGGCTGGTGCGGGCCTATCTGGTGATGGGCGATCGCGACAAGGCGAGGAGCGCGCAGACCGACGCGCGGCAGGCGGTCGGCGGCGACGCCGAGCGGCTCAAGCAATTGAACGAGGGCCTGAAAAGTCTCGGGCTCGACGGATGAGAGAGGACCAATGACGCGCAAGCAGCGTCGCCTGACCATGATCGGATGCGCGCTTGTCGTGCTCGGCTTCGCCGCGGGCTTGGTGCTGTATGCCCTGCGGGACTCGATCGTGTTCTTCTCCACGCCCTCGATGGCGGCCGAGCAGCACATCGCGCCCGGCAAGCGATTCCGGCTGGGCGGGCTGGTGCAGCCAGGCTCGCTGGTCTGCGGCGGCAGCCAGATCAGTTTCGAGGTCGCGGACGGCGGCGCGAAATTGCCGGTGACGTACAAGGGACTTCTGCCGGACCTGTTTCGCGAAGGGCAGGGCGTGATCGCCGAAGGCGCGCTCGATGCCTCCGGCACCTTCCGCGCCGATACCGTGCTCGCCAAGCATGACGAGAACTACATGCCCAAGGACGTCGCCGATGCCCTGAAGAAGCAGGGGCACTGGAAAGACGATTACGACAAGAAGCTCGCCGAGAACATCAAGGGCGCGAGCTGCGCGCATGGAGGGTCGTGAGGTGATCGCGGAAGCCGGACATTATGCGCTGGTGCTGGCGCTCGGACTGGCGCTGGTCCAGTCCTTCGTGCCGATATTGGGCGTGCGCTGGGGCGATCCGGCGCTGATGAACGTTGCACGCTCGACCGCGCTCGCGCAGTTGCTGTTCGTCGCGTCGTCCTTCACCGCACTCGTCACGCTGCACGTCACCTCGGATTTCTCCGTGGTCAACGTGTTCGAGAACTCGCACTCGTTGAAGCCGCTGATCTACAAGATCACCGGCGTCTGGGGCAACCACGAAGGCTCAATGCTGTTGTGGGTGCTGATCCTGGCGCTGTTCGGTGGCCTCGTCGCCGCCTTCGGCAACAACCTGCCGCTCTCGCTGCGCGCGCATGTGCTCGCGGTGCAGGCCTGGATCGCCGGCGCGTTCTACCTGTTCATCCTGATCACCTCGAATCCGTTCCTGCGCATCGCCGATCCGCCGATCGAGGGCCGCGACCTCAATCCGGTGTTGCAGGACTTTGGGCTGGCCGTACATCCGCCGATGCTCTATCTCGGCTATGTCGGCTTCTCGATCTCGTTCTCCTTTGCGATCGCCGCCCTGCTCGAGGGGCGAATCGATGCGGCGTGGGCGCGCTGGGTGCGGCCGTGGACGCTGATGGCCTGGATTTTCCTGACGCTCGGCATCGCCATGGGCTCGTACTGGGCCTATTACGAATTGGGCTGGGGCGGCTGGTGGTTCTGGGACCCCGTCGAGAATGCCTCGCTGATGCCATGGCTCGCCGGCACGGCACTGCTGCACTCGGCGCTGGTGATGGAAAAGCGCAACGCGCTCAAGGTCTGGACCATCCTGCTGTCGATCCTGACCTTCTCGCTGTCGCTGCTCGGCACTTTCCTGGTGCGCTCGGGCGTCTTGACCTCGGTGCACGCGTTCGCCAGCGATCCCACGCGCGGCGTGTTCATTCTGTTGATCCTCTGCGTCTTCATCGGCGGCAGCCTGTCGCTGTTCGCAGGCAGAGCGTCGTCGCTGAAGCAGGGCGGGCTGTTTGCGCCGATCTCGCGCGAAGGCGCGCTGGTGCTCAACAATCTCTTCCTCACCACGGCCTGCGCCACCGTCTTCATCGGCACGCTCTATCCGCTGGCGCTGGAAGTTCTGACCGGCGACAAGATTTCGGTCGGCGCGCCCTTCTTCAATCTCACCTTCGGGCCGCTGTTCGTGCCTTTGATGATCGCGGTTCCCTTCGGGCCGATGCTGGCCTGGAAGCGCGGCGATCTCCTCGGCGCCGCGCAGCGCCTGCTCGCCGCCGGGGTTGCGGCATTGATTGCGATTGCGATCGCCTGGGCCTGGGCGAGTGGCGGCAGCGCGCTGGCGCCGCTGGCGATTGGCCTTGCGATCTTCGTTATCGCCGGCGCGGTGAGCGATCTCGTCGAGCGCATGGGCCTGTTCCGCAATCCGCTTTCGATCTCGTTCCGCCGCGCGCTCGGCCTGCCGCGCTCGGCCTGGGGCTCGGCGTTCGCGCATGCCGGCATCGGCATCGCCCTGATCGGGATCGTCTGCGAGACCACCTGGAACAGCGAATTTATCGGGACAATGAAGCCGAACGACGTCATCCCGTTCTCCGGCTACCAATTGAAGCTTGATAGTCTCTCGCAGCGGCAGGGACCGAACTATCGCGAGTTGGTGGCCAGCTTCATCGTCAGTCTCGACGGCGAGAAGCTTGCCGTGATGACGCCGTCGAAACGGAATTTCACCACCCGCGGCGGGGCCTCGACCACTGAAGCCGCCTTGCTCACCCGCGGCGTCAGCCAGCTCTACATCTCCCTCGGTGATACCACCGCCGATGGCGGCATTACCTTGCGCATCTATCACAAGCCTTTGGTGCTGCTGATCTGGTTCGGCCCGGTGCTGATGGCATTCGGCGGCGTGCTGTCATTGTCGGATCGGCGCTTGCGCGTGGGCGCGCCGAAGCCAGCGCGGGCGCTGCGCGGCCTGCAGGCGGCGGAGTAGGGCATGAAGCGGATTCTTGCAGCCGCATGCCTGCTTGCCGTGATCGGGTTAGCTCCGGCGCGCGCAGTGCTGCCGGATGAGGTCATGCACGATCCCGTCAAGGAAGCCCGCGCCCGCGATCTGTCGCGCGAGCTGCGCTGCATGGTCTGCCAGAACCAATCGATTGACGATTCCGAAGCGCCGCTCGCGCGCGATCTTCGCCTCTTGGTGCGCGAGCGTATCGCGGCCGGCGACAGCGATACCCAGGTGATCGATTTCCTGGTCGCGCGCTATGGCGAATTCGTTCTGCTGAAACCGCGCTTCGAGCGCCAGACTCTCGTGCTCTGGCTGGTGCCGCCGCTGGTGCTGATCGGCGGCGCCCTCGTGCTTTGGCTGCACATCAGGCGACGTCCGAAGGGCAATACGGAGCTGGCAAACCGGCCGCTCTCCGCGGACGAAGAAGCGCGTCTGGCCGCCCTTATGTCGGGCGAGGCGCCGCCGGAAAAGCCGTAGGCCTTTTTGTCATATTTCTTGTCATATTTCCTGGGCGATACCGATGTTCGTGGCGCCCCGCGAAACGGCGCGAGAACCCCTGCAAGTGCAATGGCTTAAGGTTCTGCGCTAAACTGCCGCATATAAACCCGGCTTCATTACCAAAGTTTAACTCCGCCGCCAGCGCGCCGTAAGGCGGCAGCCCCCATGTTCAGGCACGAACGGGTGCTTCGCGTCGCATCCCCGCATTTGGATTTCAGGCTTTGGAGATAGCTTAATGACCGAACGTCCCAACGATCTCTCGTCGTTCCCGTCCTACCAGCCGCGCCGTTCGCTGCTGTCTGCTCGCAAATTCGCGCTGATGGCTTCCGTCGTCGCCGGCCTTGGCGTCGCCGTCTATGGCTTCAGCCCGTCGAACGGTCCGGTGAACGTGTTCAGCACCCCGGCCCAGGCGCAGGTCGCCAATGAAGTGCGCAAGGTCCAGCAGCCTGTTGGTTTCGCCGACATTGTCGAGCGCGTGAAGCCGTCGGTGATCTCGGTCAAGGTCAATATCAACGAGAAGGTCGCCAAGGGCGACGACAACAACGACGATGATGCACAGCCGTTCCAGCCGGGTTCGCCGATGGAGCGCTTCTTCCGCAGATTCGGCGGTCCGGATGGGCTGCCCCCCGGCATGCGTGGCGGCCCCCGCGGCAACCGTGTGATCATGGGCCAGGGCTCCGGCTTCTTCATTTCCGCCGACGGTTATGCCGTCACCAACAACCACGTCGTCGACGGCGCCAGCAAGGTCGAAGTCACCACCGATGAGGGCAAGACCTACACCGCCAAGGTGATCGGCACTGACGCGCGCACCGACCTCGCGCTGATCAAGGTCGAGGGCAGCTCCAACTTCCCGTTCGCCAAGCTTTCGGATGGCAAGCCGCGCATCGGCGACTGGGTGCTCGCGGTCGGTAATCCCTTCGGCCTCGGCGGCACCGTGACTGCCGGTATCGTCTCGGCCATGGGCCGCGACATCGGCAATGGTCCCTATGACGATTTCATCCAGATCGACGCGCCCGTGAACAAGGGCAACTCGGGCGGTCCGGCGTTCTCGACCGACGGCGATGTCGTCGGCGTCAACACCGCGATCTATTCGCCGTCCGGCGGCAGCGTCGGCATCGCGTTCTCGATTCCCGCGTCGACCGTGAAGAACGTGGTTGCGCAACTCAAGGACAAGGGCACGGTCAGCCGCGGCTGGATCGGCGTCCAGATCCAGCCGGTCACGGCCGACATCGCCGACAGCCTCGGCCTGAAGAAGGCGGAAGGCGCGCTGGTTGCCGAGCCGCAGGCCAACGGTCCGGCGGCCAAGGCCGGCATCGAATCCGGCGACGTGATCACCCAGGTCAACGGCGAGACCGTCAAGGATGCCCGCGAACTCGCCCGTACCATTGGCGGTTTCGCGCCAGGCGCCTCCGTCAAGCTCAATGTGATGCACAAGGGCCAGGACAAGATCGTCAACCTGACGCTCGGCACCCTGCCGAACACGGTGGAGGCCAAGGCCGACACCGATAATGACGACAAGGGCAGCGCCACCCGCGGCACCGACGTGCCGAAGCTCGGCCTGACGGTTGCGCCCGCCAACAGCGTGGCCGGCGCCGGCAAGGACGGCGTCGTCGTCACCGAAGTCGACCCGAAGAGCGCGGCCGCCGAGCGCGGCTTCAAGGAGGGCGATGTCATCCTTGAAGTTGCCGGCAAGACGGTCGCCAGCGCCAACGATGTGCGCGACGCGATCACCGCCGCCAAGAGCGACAACAAGAATGTCGTCCTGATGCGCGTGAAGAGCGGCAGCCAGTCGCGCTTCGTCGCGGTGCCGCTCGCCAAGGGCTGAGAGGTTCTATGAGATGGAGGGTGTCGCCGGCATCAGTCGCCCCCGCCGACGGCTCTTTCCGGGGAGCGGGCCAAAAGCCCGCTCCCTCACCCTACCTTCCGGTGGATATCGCCCCCCTCCGTCGGAAGGGTCTAAGGGCGGTGAAGTCCCCCAGCTTCACCGCCCACTTTTTCGATTAACCGAATGGCGCTCGGTCGCCTTGCATGAAAGCGCCGACCGCGCCATGTTGAAGGAAAGTCGACAACCGTGACCGCCACAGCCCCTGTCCTTGCTCCGCAAATGCGCATCCTGATCATCGAAGATGACCGCGAGTCCGCCGATTATCTGGTGAAGGCGTTCCGCGAAGTCGGCTATGTCGCCGATCTCGCCGCCGACGGCGAGGAAGGGCTCGCCATGGCCGAAAGCGGCGACTACGACGTGCTCGTCGTCGACCGCATGCTGCCGAAACGCGACGGCCTGTCGCTGATTGGCCTGTTGCGCGAGAAGGGCAACCGCACACCGGTGCTGATCCTCTCCGCGCTCGGTCAGGTCGACGACCGCATCAAGGGCCTGCGCGCCGGCGGCGACGACTATCTGCCAAAGCCCTATTCATTCGCCGAGCTCCTGGCGCGGGTCGAAGTGCTGTCGCGCCGCAACGTCGGCCCGGCCGAGGAAACCACCTATCGCGTCGGCGATCTCGAGCTCGACCGTCTCTCGCATCGCGTCGCCCGCGGCAAGGACGAGCTGACGCTGCAACCGCGCGAGTTCCGGCTGCTCGAGTATCTGATGAAGCATGCGGGGCAGGTGGTGACGCGCACCATGCTGCTGGAGAACGTCTGGGACTATCACTTCGATCCCCAGACCAACGTCATCGACGTGCACATTTCGCGGCTGCGCTCCAAGATCGACAAGGGATTCGAGCGGCCGCTGCTGCACACCATCCGCGGCGCGGGGTACATGATCCGTGACGGCATCCGTTAAGCACTTGAATTACAGATAAAATTTTTCCACAACCTGTTTTTGCCTACCGATAAATTACCGCTCTTGACGCGTGTTTAAGTCGTTGAAATAACACGATGCAACCCGTCGCGGATGCGTGGTCCGTGACGGGTTTCGAGAAGGGCGCAATTCGCACGGCCTTCTTCAATTCACGTGTTTCGAGTAGCTTACCGTTGATGATCCGCGTCGGCGCGTGCCGCTCAGTCTCGTTGCGACAGCCTTCCTACCGAATTGTGGTCGCCCTTGAGGGTGTGTAGGTTTCGTTGTCCGTTTGCCTCAACGGTTCGCGTAGTCATCCATGACCGGACTAGGTAATTATCCGTTTATGTCGACGTGAGCGGGGCTTTCTTCAATCTGCCTGCTGGCGTCCGGTAGCGCGCTAAGCCAGACCTTTAGATCATCAGGCAGGATGATAGTGCGCCTGCCATGCTTCTTGGCCTTGAGATCACCGCTGCTGATTGCCCCGCGGATCGAGGTCAGCCCGATGCCGGTGAGGGCGCTTGCCTCTTCAGGTGACACCGAGAGCCGTTCCGACAGCGGAAGCTTTCCCTTCTGCCCGAACTCATTCATCACACACCCCTTATCCTTCGCCACGGTTGATGCAACGAATGCGCGCTCCGTGGAAGGAAGAAAACGCAGTTGTCGTACAAACGGTTGCCGCAGGATAAGGAAAGGATGGCTTGCCTTCCACTTCTCTTATGCCGGCTTACCACCAGACTACGAATCTGAGGGTCGGACGTTCGAATCGTTCCGGGCGCGCCAACAAAATCAATGGCTTAGGCTGAAAGCTGAAAAGAGGGTCGTTGCATAAGCAATGCTCTAATAAATGCAGCTTATGAATTTCCCTATATTCGGCTGAGTTGCCAGCCAAAGAAGAGCAACTACAATCTTAGGTGCAGCGATCGGCTAATCGAGTGGCTGCCTATGTATCGCAGCTCGAGGCGAATTGTCTGAGCTGCCTTCGCGTAAATCACCAAGTTTCGGTTCGGCCTTCCTTGGGTCCAATAAACTGTGGTGTCGAAGCGTTTTTTTGTTGCGGATGGCGACCGCCACTTGAGAACTAAATGACGGTCCAGAAGCTTCAACAAGGCCCGGGCTGCTTCTTCGCTCGTAGTTTCAAAATCAATCGCTATGTCTTCTCGGCACAATGTGGCCGAGTGGTTCGCTTGCAAAAGGTGGGACGCTACTTTCAGAGTGCGGGGATTAGGTCGGTTAAGGATCACACGAACGCCCCGTTGGTAGCCCGTTGCATCAAGGCATTTCTGAATCCTAATCCTTCTGCCGACAGCCGCTTCGAGGCGAGTTCGAAGGCCCGTCGGTGCTTTCTGGAAAAATAGCTCGATCGTGTCGATCGACGTCCTTATCGAAATGGATCCGATTGCCTGAACTTCGCGCATTAAGAAGGGGTTTGCGCGCGTCTTCCAGCCGCTTTTCATCGAAGCGCTTTCACTTGGCCGATCCACTCAGGGAGTGCCGCGAGAATGGCTCCGGCGGCAGGATCGATGTCACTGAAGTGTTGCCGCGCAGAGCGGATTAAGGCTTCCCTGGTCCGGCAATAGCTCAGGCCGCGCCAATCGCCTCTGCGCGACCTTTTTGGCGATCCTAGGCGCTGTAAAATCCATTGGATGCCATTCCGACATTCGACCACGCGCCAGCCGGGGTTCAACAGGGCCACGATCCGATAATAGCCATCATCGCGTTCGCGTCGGCTGATCTTCTCAATCCTGTTCATTTTGACTCCAAATATCGATGAGCCGGCGCATCGCCTGAGGGCTTTTGAAATGAGAGCTCTTGCACCGGGCGCGCAGCTTGATTGGGTTCGCAAACTCAACCGCGCGTAATTTCGCGCAAATTGACGCCCGTATAGAAAACCTGCGCCGTCGGCGACCGCTTATTCAGCCGGACCGGCTTCAGAGCGCCTGCCTTTTCGAGGCGAACCAAAGTTGCGATGCTGATGCCGCCAAGGATCTGGCGAGCCTGCTCGCGCGGGTACAAATGATCGCTAAAAAGAAGTTGCTCTCTGTCGTTGGGCATCGCTGCACCTCCTTGAGGTACATACGCTGCAAATCGCGAGATCTTGGATTGCCGGATAAATTTTTTGTGAACTCTTTCAGGGTCTATCTAAGTATGTGACTTCCAAGCTGTTTCGAGCTCGTCTGGCTTGCTCATGGTCGGCGCAGTGGCACAACATTGTCTGTGGTCGGCTGGACAATGCTCTCGACGTGCCTCGCGAGCATTTCCAAAGCGTCACTCTTCTGCGCGAAGTATTCGGACCGGTCATAGACGCCACCGACACCTGGGATGGCGTGACCAAGATGTCGGGACGTACGCCTGCATCGCCCATCAGTGTTCGGGCAGTGCGCCGCAGATCATGCAACGTCCACCGTGGTATCGGTGGTTGTAACAGCTTGCTTATTTCGTCCTTGCCCTGGCTGAATGCATTCATTGCTTTGCCACCACGACCAGCGAATATGAAGGCGTTATCGGCGACCTTATCGAGCCCCTCTATGATTGTTACTGCCTGCTTTGGGAGCCGAATAACGCCCGCTGTCCCTGCTGAGTCCGCCACCGTAGCCGCCGCGCGCGCTGTTGTCCGCACCACTTAGGTGCGAATGCATATTTGTTTGAGAAGCGAATCGGGACTAGCCGATCGATGCCTGCGGCCCCATGATGCCAATCTATCGTCTCCGAATCGGCGGTCCAACCATGGAAAATGAAGACCACGACGAGCTAAAGCGTCAGCTCGGAGAGGCGGCACAGGTGCTCAACCCCGCAGAACGCGATCTGTTGGCGGCGATGCAGAGGTTCGTTAATGAGCAAGCCAAGGCCGGTGGGTCCAGAGACCGCGCGTTCGCTATCGTGCGCAATCTCTTAATGAAGACGAGCGACATGAAGGCCCGTCAGCGGCGGGCGGCCTTCAAGGTCATCGACTAAGGGGCCCGCCGTGCCGGCTACTCGCGACACATACACGACACATCTGGCGTGTTAGTTGCGTCGGATCTGGAAAAGCCCGCTTGGAGTCTCTGATGCCCGATGATCTCGATCTGCTGAAAAAGGCGCGCGAGGCCTTGATGAGGGAACGCCGCAACAGGGCTGCAGCCATCGTGAGCGCGAGCGGCTCGATCGGTGACGCTGCGCTGGATGCCTTGATCAAGGTGCAGGAAGCGATTGAGGTAATTGACCTCGCGATCGAGGATCTGCGATACGAAGAGGAGGACATGGACTGAGAAGACGAATGAAAGGCCCGCCGGTGAGGGCGGGCCGCTTCGCCTTACGCAAGCCAGAAGGGCCCCGCAATGGTTACGGACGATCCTGCGGGAAACGAGGGGAAGCCAACTGAGCCCGCTCCGGAGTCGTTTGACCAGTGGTGGCCTAAACATCTCGACAAGGTGGACGCGAGCGTCACGGCCGCCGAGCAATACTTGGAAGTCCCGCCGGGTACGATCTCATCGATTCAGCGTGATGCTGATTACGTCGCAACGGTGAAGACATATGCCGTTATCGAGCCGATGCTGAACGAGCATATAGCGGCGCGAGGTCCGCGAGGCACATTCGGGTCATTGGCGTCATTGATGCGCGCGCCTGAGCCGGACGAAAGCTTTCAAGCCTTTGTCGCGCGACTCAATATGTCAGGCCGATCAGGAAAAATTGCGTTAGCAAAAAGCCTGGGTTTGCTGCGGCAAGATCAGGTGCACTTCATCGAAGGCGTCGCAAGGATTAGAAATCGGTATGCGCACAACGTCCGAAACATGCATCGATCCTTGGTTGAAATCCTGACCGAGGAGCAACAGGGAAACGCAAAAATTGTCGAGCATGTCACGGGCTTGGCAATGAAGCTTCCGTCACTGCTTGGGCCATCATACGTTAAGCTGTTTATGTACCATCGTTTATCGGATTACTTGTCCGATGCCCTTCATACGTTGAGACCGCCTCCATTGCCTGCAGGCGGTGTGCTTTCCGGTTTGTTCGGTATTCTCAACGCATCGGAGGGGGACGCCGATGTCGGCGAGCCCCGTCCTTGATATCCGAATTGGGCTGTTCGCCTGATGTCCGCTTTCCCCCTGATAGCGACCGAATTGCAGACATTACTCCACTTCCGAAATGTGCCAAACGCGGACATTTCTTAAACCGTTGCCGTTGGGTGGCGGACATTACGCTGGACGGCCGGGCCATCCCGGTGCGAGGTACGCCCGACCGGGATGCCTCATCGGGCTTGATTACGAAGCCGCCCAGATCTGCGACAGCCCACCATCGACAACGACTTCCGTGCCGGTGACGAAGGAACTGTCCGGGCCCGCCAGAAAGAGTGCGGCGCGAGCTGAGCAGCCCACATTGAGTGGTCCAGGCCGAATGTTAGTTTGGAGCTGGCGGTTGCGCCAGCGTGGCCGGCGGAGCCGGTCGAGGTAGCGAAGCCGGCCACGCGGTGAATGCGGGCATGAACACCTCCCGGTGCGGGCGGTTTGTAGCCAAGCGATGCGTGCGGGCGGATCGCGTCGTAGTGGCGCCGCCAGCTCGCATCGGAAGCCCAAAAAGAGGGGAGTGACGGGGCGAGAGGTCAGCGCGAAAGTGCCCGTCACGCCATGACACTCACGCGTCCCAGACTGATCTTCCCCCGAAAAAATGGACAGGGTTAAGCTGCTTTTAGCTCCATCTCGATCGGGCTGAGATATCCGATGGCCGAGTGACGCCGCTTCTGATTGTAGAAGCCCTCGATGTAGGCAAAGATATCACGCCTGGCT
>DATMNV010000103.1:0-22916 GCA_035568535.1 Bradyrhizobium sp. | reverse complement strand
GCGACGCCCTTGGCGATCGCCGCCACTTCCTTCATCTTCGACAGCGGCACGATCATGCGCGACGGCGCGTTGCAGGATTGGCCGGAGTTGTTGAACATGTGCATCACGCCGCCGCTCACCGCTTTGGTGAGGTCGGCATCGTCGAGGATGACGTTCGGTGATTTGCCGCCGAGCTCCTGGCTGACACGTTTCACCGTTGGCGCGGCGCGCTTGGCCACATCGATGCCGGCGCGGGTCGAGCCGGTGAACGAGATCATGTCGATATCGGGGTGCTCGCTCATGGCCGCGCCCACTTCGGGGCCGAGGCCGTTGATCAGGTTGAACACGCCCTTCGGCACACCGGCTTCATGCAGGATTTCAGCGAAGATCAGCGCCGAGGTCGGCGTGAACTCCGACGGCTTGAGGATCATGGTGCAGCCGGCGGCAAGCGCAGGCGCGACCTTGCAGGCGATCTGGTTCAGCGGCCAGTTCCAGGGGGTGATCATGCCGATCACGCCGACCGGCTCGCGGACTACGACCGCGGAGCCCATGGTTTCCTCGAACTCGTACTTCTTGAGCACTTCGAGGGTGTTCATGAGATGACCGAGGCCGGCGCCGGCCTGAAGCTTTTCCGCCATCGGCAGCGGCGCACCCATCTCGTCGGAGACGGCGGCACCGATCTCCTTCATGCGGCCCTTGTAGATGTCGATGACCTTGGTGAGCAGCGCGACGCGCTCCTCGCGGCTCGTCTGCGAAAAAGTCTCGAAGGCGCGCTTGGCGGCGGCGACCGCTTTGTCGACGTCGGCCTTGGAGCCGAGCGCAACCTCATACATGGCTTCTTCCGTCGCCGGATTCACGACGGGCGTGGACTTCTTGACGGTTGGATCGACCCAGGCGCCGTCGATGTAGAATTGCATGCGATTGACCATCGGAAACCTCTTTTTTTCGTTATTTCGGAGCGGATGGAGGGGGAACGGGAAGCGTTCGGCAGGCATCCTTGCACGAAAGCCGGGGGAATTGAACCCGCCATATGCGGGGCACCGCGTCGCGGCAGACCTCAAATATAGGGTTGGGGCAACACCGGATTCAAGCGACGGCCCCATTCGCCGGATCAATTGATAATATTCGATTGTCGTCCCGGCGCATGCCGGGACCCATACCGCGGAATCTCTCTAATTCACTCGCCGCCAGTACCGCGCGAAACAACCACTCCCTGGGGTTATGGGTCCCTGCGTTCGCAGGGACGACAGCGGAGCTACACCGCCATTTTGCGGTGCCGCACCGGCGCGCCTGACGTAAGGCTTTCCGCCGCATCGATGATGGCGTTGGCGTCGATGCCATAATGCCGGTAGAGGTCGTCGATGGTGCCGGTCTGGCCGAATTGCTCGACGCCGAGCGCCTCGACCCGGTGGCCGCGGACGCTGCCGAGCCAGCCGAGCGCGGCCGGATGGCCGTCGATAACGGTGACGATGCCGCAGTCGCGCGGCAGCGGCGCCAGCATCTTCTCGATATGGCTCAGATGCTGCACGCCGCGGCGATCGCGGCGCAAATTCCGTGCGGCGGTCCATCCCGAGTGCAGCCGGTCGACCGAGGTGATGGCGAGCAGCCCGATATCGCGCCGGCTCTCGCCGATGAAGCCGGTCGCCTCGATCGCTTCGGGGGCGACCGCGCCGGCATAGGCGACGATCGCCTCCGCATTGGGCCCGGGCTTCCGCAGCCAATAGGCGCCTTCCGTAATCTCCCGCTGCAAATCCGGCGTCATGATCCGCTGTACCTGGTCGATGCTGCGCGTCGACAGCCGCAGATAGACCGAACCGCCCTCGCCGTCCTCGCGCTGCATATGCGCGAAACCCCAGCCCATGATGGCGGCAAGTTCGTCGACAAAGGCCGGTTCGAACGAGGCGAGTCCGGCCTGCCCCATGCCGATCAAGGGCGTCTTGATCGACTGGTGCGCGCCGCCCTCCGGCGCCAGCGTAATGCCCGCCGGCGTCGCCGCCACCATGAAGCGGGCGTCCTGATAACAGGCATAGTTCAGCGCATCGAGGCCTCGCTCGATGAAGGGATCATAGAGCGTGCCGACCGGCAGCAGCCGCTCGCCATTGATGGAATGCGACAGGCCCAGCGCCGACAGCAAAATGAACAGGTTCATCTCGGCGATGCCGAGCTCCATGTGCTGGCCTTTCGGCGAGAAATCCCAGTTGTAGGTCGATGGAATCTTCTCGCTGCGGAACAAGTCCGCCTTCTCGGCGCGCGCGAACAAACCGCGGCGATTGACCCAGGCGCCGAGATTGGTCGACACCGTGACGTCGGGCGAGGCCGTTACAATGCGGGATGCCAATTCGCTGTCGCCGCGCGCGATCTCGTTCAGCACCAGCCCAAAGCCCTGCTGCGTCGACATCTGCGCCGCCGGCTTGAAGTCGAGCCTCTCGGGCACGTCGATGACCGGCGCAGTCAGCCGGCGCGCGCCCTCGCAGTTGAACGGGACATCGGCAAGGAACGCCTTCAGCACAGCTTCTTCCTGTGACAGGCCCTCGAACTTCTCCCATTCATGGCCGGGCCGGATGTTTTGGCTCGCGCGCCACTTCTCCATCTGCGCCACCGTCATCAGGCCGGCATGGTTGTCCTTGTGGCCCTGGAACGGCAGGCCGACGCCCTTGATGGTGTAGGCGATGAAACAGACCGGGCGGTCGTGGTCGATCGCCTCGAAGGCCTCGAGCATGCTCTCCATGTCGTGTCCGCCGAGATTGGACATCAGCGCCAGCAATTCATCGTCGCTGCGGCGGTCGACCAGCGCCGTTACCTCGCCCTGGTCGCCGATCTCGTCCTGCAGATGTTTTCTGAAGGCTGCGCCGCCCTGGAAGCAGAGCGCGGCATAGAGCGCGTTCGGGCAATTGTCGATCCAGCGGCGCAGCGCCTCGCCGCCGGGCTCGGCAAAGGCCTGCCGCATCAGTTTTCCGTATTTCACGATTTGGACGTCCCAGCCGAAATTGCGGAACATGGTCTCGAATTTTTCCCAGAGGCCTTCGCGGACGACGGCGTCGAGCGACTGGCGATTGTAGTCCACCACCCACCAGGTGTTGCGCAGGCCGTGCTTCCAGCCCTCGGCCAGCGCCTCGAAGATGTTGCCCTCGTCCATCTCGGCGTCGCCGACCAGCGCGATCATCCGCCCCTCGCGGCGGTCCTTCATCCAGCCATGCGACTTGACGTAGTCCTGGACCAGCGAAGCGAACAGCGTCTGCGCGACGCCGAGGCCGACAGAGCCGGTCGAGAAGTCGACGTCGTCAACGTCCTTGGTGCGCGAGGGATAGGATTGTGCGCCCTTGTAGCCGCGGAAATTTTCCAGCTTGTCGCGGGTCTGGCGGCCGAACAGATATTGTATCGCGTGAAACACCGGGCTCGCATGCGGCTTCACCGCGACGCGGTCCTCAGGGCGCAGCACGCTGAAATAAAGCGCCGACATGATGGTCACGAGCGAAGCGGAGGAAGCCTGATGACCGCCGACCTTCAAGCCGTCGCTGTTGGGCCTGATGTGGTTGGCGTGATGGATGGTCCAGGACGACAGCCACAGCACCTTGCGCGACAGCGCCGACAGCATTTCAAGACGTGCAGCATCGATCGCCATGGCGGGCCTCGCGGAATTCAGGAGAGTGCGCAAATTTTAATCCTCTTGGCGTCTCGAAATATTTCAATTTTTCGCGACATACCCATCAATATTGGGATATCATCCCACCAGTTAGCCATTTTATCGGATTTTATTCCAATGACGGAACTCGACCCCATCGACCGCAAGATTCTGGCCACGCTGCAATCCGACGGCCGTATCACCATGCAGGAACTGGCCGACAAGGTCGGGCTGTCCGTCTCGCCCTGCCACCGCCGCGTGAAGCTTTTGGAGGAGCGCGGCGTGATCACGCGCTATATCGCAACCGTCGACCAGAAATCGCTGGGGCTGCATGTCTCCGTTTTCATCTCCATAAAGCTGGCGCGGCAGAAGGAGGAAGACCTCAACCGTTTCGAGCGCGCGATCTCGAAATGGGAGGAAGTGCTGGAGTGCTATTTGATGACGGGCAATCGCGACTATCTCCTGCGCGTCGTCGCTGCCGATCTTTCCTCATATGAAGCTTTTTTGAAAAGCAAGCTGACGCGGCTCGACGGGATCGCCTCGATCGAGTCGAGTTTTGCGCTGAGCCAGGTGAAGTATTCCATCGCGCTGCCGGTGTGACGGCGCGCCGGTCTGCGCGTTGCGCGGACATTGAACCTGCGCGTGGTTCGTCCCGACAAATCCCTCGCGGCTGGCCGCTTCCGCGGCGCCGGAGGGCCGAAGGGGTGTGTATGCGTAAAACGAATTGGCGTCTAGTGATCGTCGGCCTGGTCCTGGTCGTGCTTGCCTTCGGCTTTTTTGCAGGCATGGGGTTGATGGGCAGCCGCTCGAATGACCCGGTCGCGATGATGCAGACCGTCGGCATGGTATCGGGCGTCGTCGGCGCGCTCGGCGTCGTCATGGCTGTCTTCGGCTTCATCGGCCGACGCACCGCGTGAGGGGCCTTCGCTACGAGGCAGAGGGAGGCGGCGCCGTCGCGCGGAAAAACCAGTTGGAAGCACCCTGCCCGCTATTGCGGCAGCCCTCCTATTGCCGCCTCCCGAAGCGGACGCTAGGCTTTTGCCCAATCGAGGCAGGAGGCAGGCGTGAATCCATCCGATCAGTCCAAGATTTCCGAAGATCGCCGAGAGGCGCTGCGCTATGCGCTGGCGATCGGCAGCGGCGCGGCGCTGTCGTCTGCGCTCACCACGCCCGCCTCGGCGCAGGCGGCCGCCGACAACACGCTCGATCGCATCCGCGCCGACAAGGTGCTTCGCATCGCCGTGCTGCCGGGGGAGCTGCCCTATTTCAACAAGGATCTCGCCACCGGCACCTGGTCCGGCTTCTCGATCGAGATGGCGAACGACATCGCCAAGCTGCTCGACGTGAAGCTGGAGTACACGGAATCCACTTACGGCAATTCGATCCTCGACCTGCAGGCCAACAAGATCGATCTCGGCTTTGCGCTCAATCCGACGCCGCAGCGCGCGCTGGTGGTCGATTTCACCAGCCTGGTGTTTCCGCATCCGTTCGGCGCCATGCTGAAGAAGGGGCTGGAGGCGAAGACCTGGGCTGACATCAACAAGCCCGAGGTCAAGATCGCCGTCGACGTCGGCTCCGCCAACGAAGCCGTCGCGCGCCGCTTTGCGCCGAATGCCACCATCACATCGCTGAAGTCGCGTGACGAGGTGATGCTGCAGATGGCCTCGGGCCGCGTCGATTGCGTCGTCAACGCGCTGGTGCTGGGGCTCACTGCGATCGCGAAGAACCCGAACCTCGGCAGCTACAAGATCCTGCAAACGCCGGCGGTGACGATCGCGAGCGGCATGGCGGTGCGGCGCGAGCCCGACAAGCGCTGGCGCGATTTCCTCTCGGTGTGGGTCGACTACAACCGCGGCGTCGGCCAGATGCGCGAATGGTTCGTCAAGGGGCTGTCGTTGTCGGGCGTAAAGCCGGAGGATGTGCCGGTCGAACTGAATATTTGATCGGCGCGCGCTGGAATTTCTCCCCTTCCCCGCTGTAGAGATGTGTAGCGCGTTCGCGGCTCGAACGCGCTGATTTGTCGTAGCCTGGTGGAGGTTCTGATGCGCGTTCCGATGTTGGCAATTCTGGCGGTGGGGGCAGTGCAGCTAGCCGCGCCTGCGCAGGCCCAGACTTACGATCCAAGCTACCCGGTTTGCCTTCAAGTCTACCAGAGCATGGTCGACTACTATTTCGAGTGCGGCTACACATCGATCGCGCAGTGTCAAGCCTCGGCGTCAGGACGCGCGGCTTCCTGTGTAGTCAATCCTTATTATGCCGGGCGGGCCGGCAAACCCGTTGTTCGCCACAGGCGGGTACACAAGCACTGAAGAACAAAGCTCGCAGGGTGGGCAAAGCGATCGCGTCCGCCGTAGCTCAACGAGCGAAGGCGGAAGCGTGCCCCCCACAAGCAGCATTCGTTTGATGGTAGGCGCGGCGCTGGCGCGCTTTGCCCACCCTGCGGGTTATCGTGCTTCACGCCTTGTCGTAGGTCATGCCGCGCTCGAGGTGGCGCGCGATCAGCGTCGCCGGGAACAGGATCGCGAAATAGATCACGGCGACGACGGTATAGACCTCAAGCGGCCGGTAGGTGTCGGCGTTGATCAGCGTGGCGTTGTAGACGAGGTCGGGCACCGCAATGACCGACACCAGCGAGGTGTTCTTCAGCTGCGTCACGGACTGGTTGACATAGGGCGCCATCATCGGCTTCAGCGCCTGCGGGATGACGACGAGCCGCAGCATGCGCCAGTAGCGCAGGCCCAGCGCGCGCGCCGCGTCCCACTGGCCGCGCGGCACGCTCTCGATGCTGCCGCGCACGATCTCGGCATAGAACGCGCCGCCATAGAGCGAGAGCACGCTGACGGCGGCGACATGGGCGGGGATGTTGACGCCGAGCACGACGGGGAAGGCGTAGTAGAACCAGATGATCTGCACGAGCAGCGGCGTGCAGCGGAACAGCTCGATATAGGCGACCAGCAGCCAGTCGATCACGGGCCAGCGCCCAAGCCTGAGAACGCCGACGACAAGGCCGATCAGAGTGCCGAGGAAAATCGTGCCGATGGTGTAGGCGATGGTCCAGCCGAGCCCGAGCCAGAACAGGTGGCTGTATTTAACGAGGATGCCAAAGTCCCAGACGTAGTGCATGGCCCCTGCCCGGCGCTCCCTACAAATATCGCTTCGGCGAGAATGCCGAAACGTCGAAGGAAGGCGCCGCACCGCTGATCATGGCGGCGATCGCCTCGCCGGTCGCGGGGCCCGTCGTGAAGCCGATATGCTGGTTGCCGAAGGCGAACCAGAGACCGGTATGCCTTGGCGCGGGCCCGATCATCGGCAGGCTGTCGGGCAAGGTCGGCCGCGCGCCGCGCCAGATGTCGCCGACCGGCTCGCCGAACTCGACCACACTGCGCGCAAGCGGCACCACCGCATCGAGCTGGGCGTAGGAAGATGGCGCATCGCGCGCGGTGAGCTCGACGCCCGAGGTGACACGGATGCCCTGCTCCATCGGCGTCATCAGGAAGGCGTTCTCGGCGTCATGAATCGGACGCAGCAATTTGCGCTTCGCGTTCGGCGCGAACTCGCGGTGATAGCCTCGCTCGGTCGCGAGCGGAACGCCGTAGCCGAGCGGCCGCAGCAGCTCGGCCGACCACGGCCCGAGCGCGACCACGACATGGCGTGCGCGGAGCTCGCCGTCCGACAAGACCACGCGCCAGCCGTCATTGTCTTGTGCGATCAACTTGATCTCGGCACGGCGGATCTCGCCGCCGGCGCCGGCAAGCATCTTCGCGTAGGCCTTGGTGACGTTGCCCGGCGAATCCACCGACGCGGTTTCGCTGTGCAGGAGGCCGACGCTGTAGACGGGCAGGATGTTCGGCTCGAGTGCGGAAATGGCCTGGCGGTCGAGCAGCTCGCTCTTGATGCCGTATTCGGTGAGCGCCGCCTGATCGGCCTTTGCGGCGGCGACATTGTCGCTGCGCCAGGCCTTCAGCCAGCCGGTCTCGCGGATGCGGTTGCCCGCGCCCGCCTGCACGATCCATTCGCGATGCAGCTTCAGAGACGCCTTGATCAGGCCGTGCAGCGCCAGCGCGCGCGGCTTCGTCTGCGAGGCCCGTGCGCTCGCCAGAAACCGCGCGATCCAGCCGGGATTTTTCAGCACCCAGCCGACATCCCAGCGCAGCGCGGGATGCCGGTTGGAGAGATATTTCGGCAGATTGCCAAACAGCGAGGGCTGGTTCAGCGGGAAGATCGAGCCGCTGCTGATGATGCCGGCGTTGCCGTAGGACGTCTCGGAGCCGGGCTCGCGGCGATCCACCAGCACGACCGACATCCCTCGCTGACGCGCAGCGTACGCCGACGACACGCCGACGATGCCGGCGCCGAGCACGATGACATCCGTTTTGCTTGTTGCATTGTCCGCCATCGTCAATCCTCACATCAACGTCAATCCGCCATCGACCGGCAACAGCGCGCCCGTCACATGGCCGGCTTCCTTCGACAACAGAAAGGCGACCACGGCTGCCACTTCGTCGGCTTCCGCCAATCTGTCTTGCGGATTGGCCTTCGCCACCGCCTCCCAGGCCCTGGCGTCCAGCGCGCCGAATAGCCCGGGATCTTTCCTGGTATAGCCGGGCATCACGATGTTGGCGGTCGCGCCCGAGGGCGCAAGCTCGATCGCGAGCGACTTCACCAGCACTTCAAGTGCTGCCTTGGCGGATGCGGACGCTGGATAGATGCCATCGGGCACAAAGCGGTGCGCGCCGAAACTGGAGATCGCGACCACGCGGCCCTGCTCGCCGCGCGCAAGATCGGCCAGCGCCGCCGTCGCGAGTTCATGGAATGCGGCGGCCATCACCGCAAAAGAGCGCTCCAGCCCCTCGCGCGGAAGTTTTGCAAAACCGCGGCGGTCGGCGAAGCCCGCGGCATGCACAATCGCATCTATCGCGCCGAAGGCGGTGCGCGTGGCACTGACGAGCTCGGCAGCCGTGCCGGCGCGAGCGAGATCGCCGGTGCGAAACGCGACCTTGGCGCCGGCGCGCTCGCATTCCGCCGCGACCGACTTCAGCCGCTCCAGCCCCGCCGCGTCGGCCCCCTGCCCGTGCAGCATCAGGCACTGATCCTGACCCGCAAGCCGCCGCGCGACGGCGGCGCCGATGCCGGATCCGCCTCCGGTGATGATGGAAACCCGCATGCGCCACTGTTCTAAAGGCCCCTGATCGCGGAACTATAGGTGCGGCGGATTCAAATGCAAATGACGCGCCAATTGCGCCGTCAAAGCCGCCAGACGCCGAGGCTCTTGTCGCGCCAGCCGCCGCCGGCTTCCGTGCAGTTCTCGTTGAGGAGCTCGACAGGCCGGCCCCAATCGAACGGCGCGCGCTCGAAATTCAGCGCGCGCCAGTCGCCGTCCTCGCAATCCTGATTTTGCCGCCATTCCGGAAAGGTCGTGGTGATCAGAAAGGTTGCGCCGGAGCGGCGGAAGTTGTCGACAGCGCGCGCAATATTGGCGAAGGAGAAATGCACGAGACAGTCGCGGCACAGGATCGCGTCGCAGCACGGCAGCAGATCGCGCGTGACATCGGCGAGATGATATTCGCCTGATAGCTCGCCACGCTGGGCGCGGGCGCGAAGCCGCTCGATCAGACAAGGCACGATATCGATGCCGGTGATACGCACGCCGAGATCGGCGCGCGCGATCCAGGTAGCGTCCCCGCAGGGCGCGTCGAGCAGTGACGTTATGTTCAGCCGCTTCAATAACGGCGGCAATTCAGCGCGCAGCGTCGCCGTCGCATCGATCTCGGAACCGAGGCCGGAAACGGAGGCCTCGGCGCCCCAGAGATTGGTGTCATGAATCCGCTGGAAGCGCTGCTGCAGGTTCAAGCCGGCAAACGAATTGCGATCGGCGACAAAGCGCTGATGGGCGAGGACAGGCGGGCGGTCGGAGTCGCGCATAAGGACTAGCGCCACGGCTCGACGATGATCTTGGTATGGGCTTCCGGATTGGCGAGATCATCGAACGCCTTGGCGACGCCGTCGATACCGACGCGGCCGGTCACGAGCGTGGCGGCATCGACCTCTCCCTCCGCGAGCAAGCGGAGCGAGCCTGCGAACTCGTCCGGCGTGTAGCCCAGCACATATTGAACGTTGAGCTCCTTCAGGATGCCGAGCATCGGCTCGGAGCGGTCCGTCTCCATGCAAACGCCGACCACGACGATCCGGCCATCACGCGGCGCACCCTCGAACACCTGCTGCAGCAGGCCGGGCACGCCGACGCATTCGAAGATCAGCGCGGGTTTCAGCGCCGGCCAGTAAGCCTGGAACGGCGGCCGCGCCGCTTTCTCCGCTTCCGACATCACGGCATGCTCGGCCCAAGCAGCATAGGGGCTCGCATAGGGCTGGCTCTGCGCGGGATCGACCACGACATCGGCGCCCATCTTCTCGGCGAGCCGTCTGCGGGTCGGCGAATAATCCGCGGCGATGATCGGGTGCAGCCCCTTCAACCGGAGCGCGGCGATCACGGCGAGCCCGACCGGGCCGCAGCCGATCACCAGCGGCACCTCGCCGCCCCTGATATTGGCCTTGTTGACGGCATGGACGCCGACCGCCAGCGGCTCGGTCAGCGCCGCGTGATCCGGCGCCAATCCGTTCGGCACTTCCAGCAGCAGCGGCTCGCTGAGCAGCATCGCTTCCGCATAGCCGCCGATATTGTCGTTGGAATAGCCGATGGCCTGCGGCCCTTCCGCCGTCATGAGCGCCGGCAGCGAGCAGACCCGCGTGCCGGGCTTCAGCCTGCGCTGCGTCGCGTGGCCGTAATCCAGCACCTCGCAGCAGAACTCGTGGCCGAACACGACGTCGCGCGACAGGTCCATCGGCTTGCGGCCGGGAAAATATCGGGTCATCTCGACCATGCGGTGGGCGTGCTTGCGCGCATGCAGGTCGGAGCCGCAGATACCGCAGGCGAGCGTCTTGACCAGCACCTGCCCCGGCCCCGGTTTCGGCTCCGGCATGGTGTCGACAACGATCTCGCCGTCCCGGAAAATGGCCGCACGCATGGTGTACTCTCCCCGACGTGCGGGAGTCTTTCCACAAATCAGAGGCCGCTACCAGCTGTAGCGCACGACGCCCTTGCCGGCATAGGAATTGCTGACGGAAGAGAACTCGCCCTCGAAGGTCGCAGCCGCCGACCAGCCATTCAGCCATTTGAACTCGGCGGATGCAGTGGTCAGCGCGGAGTCATGCCCCTCGGCCGCGCCGTTGACGACAAAGGATGCGCCGGGCAGCGTCTGGAACACCGCCGCCACGTTGCGGTCGGGATTGAAGTCATGCGCCCAGGCGAGCCGGCCGCGCAGCGTCAGGATGCCGTTCTGCACGCCAAAGGATTTGTCGGTGCGGACGCCGAGCTCGCTGCGGGAATCCGTGACGTCCTTGGCCGTGTAGTTGAGCGCAAAATTGCCGGCGCCGGAAATCACCTGCTCCGCATAGGCCGGCAGGCTGAAGGTGGTGAACTGGCCTGCGGCATAGGGCGTGATGCCCATCCACGGCGTCAGATAGCGGTAGCCGCCTTCGAGCCGGCCCGACCAGGCGTTGGCGTTGAACTGCGCGCGCAGATGCTCGAAGCCCGCGGTGGTGACGATGCGGTCGGTCGTGATCTCCTGCCCGCCATAGGCGAGTGCGCCGGTGACATAGGCGGCGCCGATGGTGTGGCGAACGAAGGCGCCGGCCTGGAACAGGTCGGAGCGGCCGCTGCCAAACCCGCTGACGCTGAAATTGGTGCCGCCGCCGGCGAGCGCAAAACCCGCCAGCGTCGCGGGCGAGATCCGGTAGTCGACGCCGCCGACCACGCCGAAGGCGCGGACATCGGCCGAGTTGGAGCCGAGCGCGGCATTGCCGCTGATATTGGCGCCGCCACCATAGGCCGCGCCCCATAGGCTCCAGCGCGCATCGAAGGAGTCGACGGGAAGCGCCTTGACCGGCACCCGCGCAAACGCGTCGCGCGCATCGCCCATTCGTCCGGCCGCGTAGGAGAGCGCACCACCCTCCTCCGCATAGCCCTGCGCGCCGCCGCCCGGTGCTGCGCCGTTGTTGCGGCCGGAGCCAAAGGGATCGGTCAACAGCCCCAGGAACAGGTTCATCGCATTGAAGGTCGCCTGCTGCGCTCCGGTGCCGAGCTCGCCGGAAGCCTGCGTCAGGCCCTGCGGCGACAGCGAGGCGAACACCGCTGGGATTCCGCCATTCGCATTGAAGAAATTCGAGAGCGCGGTGGCGACGTTCTGCTGGTTGATGTTGAGGTTGTTCTTTGCACCGAAGTTGAGATCGAAGTTCAGATATGCGTGGGTCGGATCATAGGTGACCGTGCCGACCAGACCACCCGGCGCGGAGACGCCGGTGAACGCGCCGTTGATCCAGCCCGCGGCCTGCAGGATCATGTATTTCTTCATCACGATGGCGTTCGGATCGAGCGCGACGCCGACGCTGCCGCCAGCGCTCGCCGTGCCGGTGACGTTGGCAAACGTGGATGAAGTCGAGTTGATCTGCACCAGATAGAGTGCGCCGGACTCGAACGCGAGATTGCCCTGCACCTGCGTCGAGGTGCCAAAACCGTTGCCAGGCAGGAAGATGCCACCGGGGTTGATATTGGTCTTGCCGACACTGCCGGCACCGGTCAGCGCGCCGCCGGCATTCACGGTCAGAAGCAACGACGAGGCGATCGAGCCCTCGACATCGAGGTAGCCGCCGTTCACCACGGTGGCGCCGGTATAGGTGTTGTTGATGCCCGACAGCGTCAGCTTGCCACTGCCGACCTTTTCCAGCGAGCCCGGTCCGGGAACGGGCGCGCAACCGCACGGCGGCGACGGATTGAAGTCCGCGATCTTGCCGCTGACCGTGGTGGAAAGGTTGTTGCCGCCGACCACGAGCGTTTTCCCTGCGCCAATATAATAGTTGCCCGATCCCTCGATCGAGCCTGCGGTGATGCGGTTGTCGGAATTGGGGCCGATCGAGCCTGAGAAATCGACGAAGCCGGTGCCGTTGGTGATGAAGCGGGCATAGCCGCCCGTGGAATTGTCGAAGAAAGCGACGCCGCTGCCGCTCAACGTCGTGATAGTGGCGTTGCCTGCTGTCGTGAACGAGTTGAACTCCAGATTGCCGCCGTTCGAGTTGGTGATGTTGGCGTTGCCCGCCGTTGCCGTATCGATTCCCAAGGGAAAGCCGAAGGCTATGACGCCGTGGCTGCTATTGTTCACGATGGTCGCATTTCCGGCCGTGCTGTTATCGAAAAAGCCCAATCCCGGAAGAGAGCCAAAACCGAAAAAGAAACCGCCCTGGCTCGCATTCGTGATGAAGGCGTTTCCGGCCGAACTGTTGCCTTGGAAAATCGTGGCAGTGCCAGGCCGGTTGGTAATATTCGCACTTTGCGCCGTCGCGGAATTGTTGAATGTCGTGATGCCGCCGGAACGGTTGAGGATGGTTGCGTTACCGGCCAAGGAATTGTCCACGAAATCCGTCTCGCCGGAGTTCTGGTTGGTGATCGTCAGAATGCTGGCGGAGGTGGCATTGCGAAACGTGGTCAGTCCCGAATCGTTCGTGAGCGAGGTAGCGCCGGACAAATTGGCGTTGACAATATTGAATTGCCCCTCGTTGGTGATATCGCCGATGATAGAGGCGGTATGGCTCACGTCTCCGAGTTGCAGCGAACCGCAGCTGCAGAAGATGAGAGTGCCGCCGGTATAAGTGTTGTTACCCAGCAGCACGACCATACCGCCGCCGCCCGAACTATCTCGCACGGTCAGATGACCGGGGCCGTTGCCGTCGGTGATATTGCCGGCAACCGTAAGCGTCCGTCCGAAAGCATCGAGCGTGCCACCACCGGTGTTAAGCTGGAATTTGTTGGTGAAGATCAGGTCGCCGGCTCCATCGGCCTTGAACGATGAACTATCAAGCGTCACCGCGCCGGTCCCGACCGAGCTGTTGCTGGAGACGATCAGCGTCGTCCCGGTCACCAGCGTTCCGCCGGTATAGGTGTTGAAGCCCGACAGCTGCAAACTGCCGCCGCCGTTGCTGTCGATCACGCGCAGCATGCCCGCACCGGCGCCATCTGCGGCTACGCCGCCAAGATTGATCTGGGCGCCGTTGACGTCGACGGTGCCGCCCGGCGCGTTGAGCGCGAAATTGTTGGAGAAGAGCGCGCTCGAAATGGAGGGAAACTGCGACTGGAACGTGCCGCCGTTGAGCGTCACCGTGCCGCTGCCGAGCGAGCCGGCGTTCGTGACCTGCACGGTGCCCGCCGAAATCAGCGTGCCGCCGGAATAGCCGTTGGTGCCGGCGAGGATCAGTGTGCTGTTGCCGAGCTGCTGCACCATGACGGGGCCGCCTCCACCATCATTGATGTTGCTGGAGATGGTGATCGTCTGGCCGGTATTCGCATTGTTGATGAGGCCGCCGGTCGGACCGGACAGTTTGAAATCAACTCCATTGCCGCTGATGGTGTAGGACTGCGAATTGGCGTTGAAGGTCCAGGAGTCCGGCAGCATCGGGCCGGCGCCGATCGTGACAGTCGCGGATCCCGTCGCGCCGAAGACGGCCGACTGTCCGGAACCGATCGGCGGCGCGCCGGCCGGCGGATTGGACCAGTTGGTGCCAGTCGAATAGGCTGAGGTGACGGTGGTGCTGCCGGTGCCGCCCCAAATGTAGCTTTGCGCGCGCACGGAATCGGGAAGCAGCACCGCAACAGCAAACAGCACGGCAACCCAAAGCTTCGCCATGCCTGGCAGCGCCGAGCCACGCTTCGCAGATGCCGATTGCAATTCCACTTCCAGCCCCGTGTCGCGGCCGTCACGCCTACGAGGCGGCGTAACGTTCCGCGGCCGGAACTTTGCAAATTGGGCGGACGGAGTCACCTCAACGGCACCGCTCGCGGTGCCGATTCAGGGCGGGTTGTGCCTTTATTGCAGCACCTTGGCTGCGGTCTTTCGTCGCTGCGGCGCTGGTGACGCGGCCGCTTCAGGCGTTAGGGCTCGACTCGCCTTCGAGCGCCAGGAGCTGCGAGCGCCGCACACGCTCGCGATGGGCGGTGTAGAGGCCACTGCCGACGATGAAGACCGCGCCGACCACCGTCCAGCCGTCGGGCACTTCGCCGAACACCATGAAGCCGAGGAAGCTGACCCACACCAGCTGGGTGTAGGAGAACGGCGCCAGCACGGAGGCGTCCGCATAGCGGAATGCGAGCACGACGATCCACTGGCCCACGGTAGAAGCGACGCCGATCAGGATGCCGAACATGACGTCGTGCCAGCTCGGCGCGACCCAGACCAACGGCACCAGCGCCGACAGGATCACGACGCCCGCGATCGACGAATAGGTCATGGTGGTGATCGCGTGCTCCTTGCCGCTCATCATGCGCGTCATGATCAGCGTCGAGGCCCAGGCCAGCGCCGAGATGATCGGCAGGAAGGCCGCGACATGAAACGCTGACGTGCCCGGACGAATGATGATCAGCACACCGAGCAGGCCGGTCGCGGTCGCGATCCAGCGGCGCACGCCGACGCTTTCGGAAAGGAAGACGATGGACAGCGCGGTGACGAACAGCGGCGCGACGAAGCCGGTGGCGGAAGCCTCCGCGATCGGCAGGTAGCGCAAACCCGTAATGAAGAACAAAGAAGAGCCGAGCAGCGAGGCGCCGCGCAACAATTGCAAAGTGAGATGGCCGGTGCGCATCGCATAGAGCGGCGAGCCCGGCACCATCGCCGGCACCATGATGATCGCGAACACCAGAAACCGGATCCAGGCGATCTCGATCGAAGGCAAGGTCGCCGAGAGATATTTCGCAGTGACGTCGGAGACGCCGAGAAAGGTGGTCGACGCCAGGATCAGCGCGATGCCCTTGAACGGCCGGTCGGCGCGGGCCGGTGCGCGGCGCGCGGCCGGCTTTTCTTCAGGCAGGGGCAGCGGCGTGCTGTCGAGCTTGGCAGCTACGGCAGGTTTCTTCTCAGGCAATGGCGAACGTGCACGGTCGAGCCTCACGGCTGCGGCGGGGGGCGGAGTCACGGCAAAACTCGGGTAGAAATTTTCGAATCAAGCGAGCCCGTAAAAAACGCCAAATGACACTGCGCCGCAACACCCGATAGCGGGATGCCGATATGCATGACGCGGGACACGCTGAAACAATCTGTTAACGAGCGTGTGAGCCGCTGGCGCGGGCTCACAGCATCGGCAGGCTGCGCGGTTTTGCCCCGCGCGGAAACGCCGCATCGAGCGCCGCGATCTCGCTCGCGCAGAGCGTCAGGTCGCCTGCCGCCGCGTTCTCCGCGGCGTGTTCCGCACTTGCAGCTTTCGGGATCGCGAACACCGTGGTTTCGCGGGCGAGGTAAGCGAGCGCGACCTGACGCGGCGTTGCGTTGTGACTGGCGGCGATCTTTTGCAGCACTCCGCCGGCCTTGCTCTGCGGCGAAGGAAAATCGTTATGGCCGAATGGCGAATAAGCCACCACCGCCACGCCATGCCGCTGGCACCACGGGATTACGGCGTGCTCGATCGCGCGCTCCTTCACGTGATAGAGCACCTGGTTGCAGGCGATCCGGCCTTCGCCGGACACTTCGAGAATTTCGTCGAGATCGTCAGCGTCGAAATTGCTGACGCCCCAGGATTTGATCTTGCCGGCGCGCTTCAATTCCTCGAATGCCGCAACCGTTTCCGACAGCGGATAGGAGCCGCGCCAATGCAACAGATAGCAATCGAGACGGTCGGTCTTGAGCCGCTTCAGCGAGCGCTCGCAGGCGGTGATGGTGCCGCGGCGCGAGGCGTTGCTCGGCAGCACTTTCGAGACCAGGAAGACTTCGTCGCGCTTGCCTGATATCGCGTCGGCGATGACGAGCTCGGCATCGCCATACATCTCGGCGGTGTCGATATGGGTCATGCCGAGCTCGATGCCGCGTTGTAGTGCTGCGACCGCCGCCTTGCGATCGCCGCGGTCGAGATACCAGGTGCCCTGCCCGATCACGGAAACATCAGGGCCGCCTTTGCCGAAGGGATGGGATTTCATGTCAGGCCTACCGCGCGATTGTCATTTCAGTTCGCTGATATCGGCGACCAGCACGCTGCCGCTGGTCGACTCCGTGATGTGAAGCCGGTCGCGGTTCGCGCCGCCGATGGCGACATTGGTGCAGGTGCTGCCCGCGCAGGATTTGATGCGGGCGATGCATTCGCCATTCGGCGCGAACACGAAGACGTGGCCGAGCGAGGCATGCGCGACGAACAGGCGCCCGGCCCTGTCCATGGTCATGCCGTCGGGCCCGCTCGGTCCGAACAGCGAGCAGAAGCGGCCGACTTTCGAGACGCTGCCGTCCTTCATGAAGGGCAGCCGCCAGACCGCATTGTCGCGCGTCATCGCGACAAACAGCACGGCTTCGCTGGGATCGAGCACGAGGCCGTTCGGGCTAATGCCGGTGTTGATGAGGCAATCGAGGCGGCCGCCCTGGGTGAGCCGATAGACGCGGCCGGTCGGATCATGCAGGCCGGTCTGGCCCTGGTCGGTGAAATAGATGTCGCCGTTCGCCGCCAGATGCAGATCGTTGCAGCCGCGAAAGGACTCCGAATTGCGCGAGGCGAGCACCGGCTTCATGCGCCCGGCTTTCGCATCGAGCTCCATGATGCCGTGCCGATAGTCGGCAACGAGAATGCGGCCGTCCTTGCCGATCTTGAGCCCGTTCGGCCAGCCCTCATACTCGATCGCGAGCGACCATTGGCCGTCCGGCGTGATCCTGAAGATGCGGCCGAAGGGAATGTCGACGAGATAGAGATTGCCTTGCGCATCGAACGACGGGCCTTCGATGAAGCAATCGGTGGGAACACCGGGGCGGTTGGCGTCAGCCCATTCGGTCGCAACACCCTTGCGCCGGAAACTGTCGGGCATCGCCGAAAGGACTTTGGTCTCGATCAGTTTCGGCGGCGTTTCCAGGTACATCATTGTTGTTGTTCTCACCTGCGTGTTTTAAGCGGTCGCACCATAATGGACGCGCTCGGCGCGGTCGACTACGTGGTACGCACAACAGCCTTCCCGCGGTGCCACTGCGCCCGGGTCATGCACCGTCTTGTCCCTCGCAATAGAGGGGCCTTGACACGAATTCGCAAAGCTGACCCGACGGGCAAATCAATTGCACGCACGTGCATGGTTTACTTCCTGAATTTGACCTGGCCGGACTTTCCCTCGGCGGTCTTGATCGTCAGTGTGATCGTCGCATCGGGCGGAATTGGTTTCTTCGCCTCCCCCTTCAAACTATTCTCACCTGATTGCGTCAGCGTCAGAGTCTCACGATTGGCGCCGCTGACTATGAGTACCGCCGCCGTGTAACCCTTCGTCGAGACCGGCTTCGGCTTAAATGCCTCAAACACATTGATCGTGACGGTATTGCCCGAGGTCTGAAGCTCGACGTCAATGCCGGCCACGTCGAGCATCAGCCCGCCGTTCGGCCCCTTTTCGTACTCTTCAGCAAAGGCTGGCGAAGCCGCCGCGAGAGCTACGAGGATGGCCAATACGTATCTCATGATCGTTCTCCCTGGTTGGCGCCAGCAACTTCGCGGACGTTCACCGAACTCTCCCGCCGGAACAAGACGTAGAGTGCCGGCAACACCAACAACGTGAGTATCGTTGACGAGATCACACCGCCGATGACGACCGTCGCCAGCGGCCGCTGCACCTCCGCACCGGCGCCGGTTGCGATCGCCATCGGGACGAATCCGAGCGAGGCGACGAGCGCGGTCATCAGGACCGGCCGCAGCCGGGTGAGCGCGCCTTGCCGCACGGCGTCGGCAAGAGCAAGTCCTTCACTTCGCAGTTTTTCGATAAACGAGATGATCACAAGACCGTTGAGCACGGCTACGCCCGAGAGGGCAATGAAGCCGATGCCGGCGCTGATCGAGAGCGGGATTCCCCTCAGCAGAAGCGCTGCAACCCCGCCGGTCAGGGCGAGTGGGACACCGCTGAAGACCAGGAAAGCGTCCGGCGCCGATCCTAGGCTCAGGAAGAGCAGCACGAAAATTGCAAACAGCGCGAGCGGCACAACGATCGTCAGACGTTGTGCCGCAGACACGAGTTGCCCGAATTGGCCGCCCCATCCGATCCAATACCCCGCCGGCAGCTTGACCCGTTGTGCCACCTGATTCTGCGCGTCAGCGACGAACGAGCCGAGGTCGCGACCTCTCACATTCGCGGTCACCACGATGCGCCGCTTGCCATCTTCGCGGCTGATCTGATTGGGACCGGGCGCAAGATCGATCTGTGCGAGCTCGGACAGTGGCACATACCGAATTTGCCCGAGCGGCGAATTACCCCACAAGGCAGGCGTCGTCTTGGACGGGTTTTCAACCGGCGGCAACGGGATCGGCAGCGACCTGATCGCCTCGACATCCGAACGCAGATGCTCGGGAAGCCTGACAACGATATCGAAGCGCCGGTCACCTTCAAACACCCGACCCGCGCTTTTCCCCGCAACGGCGATCTCGACCAGGTTCTGAACGTCCGCGACATTGATTCCAAATCGCGACAAAGCCTGACGGTCGACTTTGACCGTCAGCACCGGTAGCCCCTCCACCTGTTCGGTCTTGACGTCGGCGGCGCCCGGCACCTTCTGCAGGATCGCCTGCACCTGTGACGCGGCCTGGACCAGAACGTCGAGATCGTCTCCGAATATCTTTACGCCGACGTCGCTGCGGATACCCGATACCGTCTCGTTCATGCGTTGCTGGATCGGCTGGGAGATCCCGTAGACGCTTCCCGGAACATCCTCCAGCGCAGCCTGGATATCCGCGACGACCTCTGCCTTCGACTTGCGCGGATGCGGCCATTGCTCCCGCGGCTTCAGCATCACGTAGCCATCACCTGCCGAGGGCGGCATCGGATCGGTTGCAACTTCCGCCGAGCCCGTCCGCGCGAACGCGTCCCTGACCTCAGGTACCGCCAGCAACCGCTTTTCGAGCATCTGTTGCATCGCCACCGATTGCGTCAGGCTCGTTCCGGGGATGCGTACGATCTCCATCGAAACGTCACCCTCATCGAGGCTCGGGATGAATTCACGGCCCATCCGCGTCGCGGCAATGGCGCAAACTCCGACCAGCAGCGAGGCGAGCAATACCACGCCAAAGCTGTTTCGAAGCGATCCGTCGAGCAGCGGGAGATATATCCGTCTCGCAACGCGCATGAAAAGGTTCTCGCGCTCCGAAACGCTGCCGGTGACAAGCAGGGCCACCGCCGCAGGCACAAACGTGATCGACAGAATGGTGGCGCCGGTCAGCGCCATCAACACCGTCAGCGCCATGGGTGTGAACATCTTCCCCTCGACGCCGCTGAGCGTGAGAATGGGCAGATAGACCGCGGCGATAATAAGCGTTCCGAACAGGCTCGGGCCGACGACCTCGCGCGAGCCTGCCAGGATGGTCGCGAAGCGTTCCTGACGCTTGAGAGTGCGCCCCTGCCGATGTTGTTCGGCCGCGAGGAGCCTTAAGCAATTCTCGACGATGATGACCGCGCCGTCGACAATAATGCCGAAATCAATGGCGCCCAGGCTCATCAGATTGGCGCTAACTCCGTTTACAACCATGCCTGTGATCGCGAACAGCATGGAGAGTGGAATGACACACGCGGTGGCGACGGCCGCCCGAATATTTCCCAGGATCAGGAATAAAACCACGATTACCAGGATAGCGCCCTCGACGAGATTGGTCCTGACCGTTGCAATGGTTGCTTCGACGAGATGGGTCCGGTCGTATACGGTATGCGCCATCACGCCTTTCGGCAGCGATTTTTCGATCTCCTTGAGTTTGGCGGCTACGCGCTGCGCGACGGTACGGCTGTTTGCACCGATGAGGAGCATGGCGGTGCCCAGCACGACTTCTCGCCCGTTTAGCGTCGCGGCTCCGGTGCGCAGGTCGGTGCCTTCCCTCACGTCGGCGACATCCGACACCCGCACCGGAACGCCGCTTCGCGATCCGACCACGATCCCCCTTATTTCGTCGATGTTGCCGACCTGTCCCGGCGTACGCACGAGGTATTGCTCGCCATTGTGCTCGATGTATCCGGCGCCGACATTGGCGTTGTTTGCGGCAAGCGCCGTCATCACGTCGCGAAAGCTCAGCTTGTAGGCCATCAGTTGCACCGGGTCGGGTAGAACGTGAAACTGCTTCTCAAATCCGCCAACGGTATTGACTTCGTTCACGCCGGCAACAGTCCTCAACCGCGGCCTGATGATCCAGTCCTGGATCGTTCGCAAATCGGTTGGGGTGTATGATTCTCCGCCCGCCTTGCGCGCCTCGGACTGGGCTTCGACCGTATACATGTAGATCTCGCCCAATCCTGTCGAGACCGGTCCCATTGCAGTTTCGATGCCGGCAGGCAATTGATCCCTGACTTGCTGGATTCGCTCGTTGATCAATTGCCTCGCGAAATAAATGTCGGTCCCATCCCTAAAAATGACTGTGACCTGACTGATGCCGTAGCGCGATAGTGACCTGGTATTCTCAAGCTGCGGCAAGCCGGCCATTGCCGTCTCGATCGGAAATGTAACGCGCTGCTCGACTTCCAGCGGCGAATAGCCGGCTGCACGGCTGTTGATCTGCACTTGGACGTTGGTAATGTCAGGGACAGCGTCGATCGGCAGGCGCGTGAAATTCCATGCGCCGAAAGCTGCCATGGCGAGCACGCCGATCATCACCAGCCATCGCTGACGGATGGAGAAGGACAGGATGCCGTCAATCATTGTCTGCCGCTCCTCCCTTCGCCAGTTCCGCTTTCACGACAAAACTGTTGCGTGCCGCGTAGATGTCGCCCTCCAACACGCCGAATGTGATTTCCACAAGTTCCGAATCGCGGTCGCCGATCTCGACATCGCGGGCCTCGAACTTCTCGCCGTTGCGAACGAAAACGACATTGCGGCTCTCGATGGTCTGCAGCGCTGAGGATTTCACCGCTATCCCCACCTGCTTCGCAGACAACGTCAGCCTGGCGGTGATGAACAGCCCCGGCCGCAGCCGCTGCTCGGAATTGGGCACGACCACGCGGGCAAGCGCGCTCTGGGTGTCGCTGCTGCCGACCGGCGATAGGTAGGAGATTCTGGCTTCGATTGCCGGGCCGCCGTCCGCCGGATCGATAAACACCTGATCGCCAATGTGGACACGGTTGATGTCGCGCCGATAGACTGAAAAGTCGACCCACACCGTCGCCAGATCGGCAATGACGAACGCCGGCTTCTGTTCGGAAACATACTCTCCCAAAGTTGTCTGGCGATCGATGACGGTCCCGGCGAGAGCTGCCTTGAGCTCGTAGGGCGTGAGGCTTTGGTTGCTTTCCACAATCGCAAGCACATCGCCTTTCTGCACGCGATCACCGATCCGCTTGCGGACCTCCCTCACGATTCCGGGAAAGCGCGGGGTGACCTGGACGAGCGACTCCTGGTTCGGCTGAACCATTCCATTCAGTTGCAGGCTGTCATGCAGCACCGCAGAGGACGCGGTCACAAGTTCGATTCCGGCTGCCGCTACCTTTGCGTCGCTCAGACTGACACTGTCCGAGCGTTCTTCCTTCTCGGCCTCCGTCGTCGCCGCGCTGCTGCTGACCTGAGGCTTCAGCATCCGGTAGCCGCCAAAGACCAGGCCCGCGGCAACGAGGGTGAACGCCAGATATCTGATCATCCGGGAAATCATCGTGAGCTCTCACGCGCCAGCGAAAACGGATTGCCAACGAGCCCTTCGATGGTCGCGACAGCGATGTGAAAGTTCTGTAGGGCCTCCTGCTCGCGGAGCAGCGCCTGCAGGACCGAGCCTCTGACATCGAGCAATTCGAGCAGCGTGAACCGGCCCTGCAGATAGCCGCTCTGGATGGTTTCCAAGGCGCTGCGCGCGTTGGGAATAACGGACGTCCGTAGCAGCTTAAGTTCGGCCAGCGATCCGTTCACGGCATCGTAGGCGCGGCCCGCAACGCTGATGAGAACAAGCTTATTGATCGCGCGCTCGGCGCCGGTCTTCGCCAAGGCGTCCTCGGCGGCGATAATGTTGCCGGTATTTTGATCGAAGACCGGTAGCGGCACCGAGACGCCCAACCGGACCGCGTTGTCGTTGGTAAACTGGACGGGCTGCCCTCCCGAAAACTCGACGGTTTCCTGAAAATGGCGCCAGCCGGCGGAGATTTGAACGTCGGGAATCCGCTTGAGACGGGCCAGACTGAGGTCGGCGTTGCGTTGTGCGGTGACGGCCGTCCAACGCATGAGTTGCGGATTGGCCTCGATTGCCTGGACCACGGACCGGAAAGGCGGCGGCTGACCAATAACGGCGAGACGCCCCGCCGCTGCGCCAAAACGCGGGA
>DATMNV010000102.1:0-5236 GCA_035568535.1 Bradyrhizobium sp. | reverse complement strand
CCGACCTGCAGCACGGTCGCAAAATCGGCGACTTCGAGCGCCAGCTCGATCGACTGCTCGGCGAGCAGGATCGTAAGCCCTTCGCGGTGCAACCGGCCAAAAGTCTCGTACATGGATTCCACCACGGCCGGCGCCAGCCCGAGCGATGGCTCATCCAGCATCAACAGCTTCGGATCGCTCATCAGGGCGCGGCCGACCGCGAGCATCTGCCGCTCGCCGCCGGACATGGTGCCGGCGCGCTGCAGCCGCCGCTGCTTCAATCGCGGAAAAAACTCATAGACGCGCTCGAGCAAGGTCGCCCTGCGCGACTTGTCACGAAGCGGCGTGGCGCCGAGCAGAAGATTGTTCTCGACGCTCTGCTGCACAAACAGCCGCCAGCCCTCCGGCGACAGCGCCAGGCCCTTGCGCACGATTGCGAACGCATTCTGCCCGCCGATCTCCTCGCTGCGAAAGGTGATGGTGCCGGAATGCAGCGGGATCAGGCCGGCGATCGCGTTCAGCGTCGTGGTCTTGCCGCCGCCATTGGAGCCGAGCAGCGCCACCACGCTGCCCTCGGGCACTTCGAGGGAAACGTCGGAGACCCCGATCAGATCGCCGTAGCGGACTTCGAGGTGCTCGATCCTGAGCAGCGCTCCGCTCATGTCACCGGTCCGCCCATCAATTCGATCGGGGTGTGGCCGGCGGCGGCTTTCGCCGCGCGGGTGCCGAGATAGGCCTGAATCACGGCCGGATTGCTGGTGACCTCGCGCGGGTTGCCCCGCGCAATCTCCTTGCCCTGGTGGAACACCATCACCCGGCTGGAGAGCGCCATGATGACTTCGATGATGTGCTCGACGATGACGAGCGTGATGCCGGAGCGATGGATGTCGCGCACCAGATCGATCGCAAGCTGCACCTCGCGCTGGGTCAGGCCGGCCATGGCTTCGTCAAGCAGCAGCACCTTGGGCTCGGTCGCGAGCGCCCGGGCAATTTCCAGCCGCTTGCGGCCGGGCGTACCGAGCGAGCGCGCCGGTGCATCCGCAAGCCGCGCCATGCCGACACGCTCCAGCACCGCGCGCGCCCTGTTTTCGGCTTCGGCGCGATGCGAAGTGCGCAGGAATGCGCCGATCATCACGTTTTCCAGCACCGTCATGCCCTCGAAGGTCTGCGGCACCTGGAAGGTGCGAGCCAGCCCAAGCCCGGCACGGGCTTCCGGCGTGAAGTCCGTGATCTCCCGCCCCTCGAACAGCACCTTGCCCGAGGTGGCCTGCAGATCGCCGGTCAGGCAATTGAAGAAGGTGGATTTGCCGGCGCCGTTCGGGCCGATCAAGCCAAGGATATCGCCCTGCTCCAGGGTCACGGAGGCGGAATCGACCGCCTTGAAGCTGCCGAACGCCTTTGTGATGTCGCGGGCTTCAAGGAGCATGGCTTGCTCCCACGGTCGCCGCCTTCTCGGCCGCCGTGCCGCGCTTGTCCCAGAGCCGGATCGCAAGCGCCAGCAACCCACCCGGCTGGAAGCGCGAGATCAGCACGATGATCGCGCCGTAGACCACGAAGGTGAGACCTGCGCCCTTGCCGCCGAGCCAGCTATTGGAGAGCTCCTCCAGCGGCACCAGGATCGCAGCCCCCACCAGCGGCCCGAACAACAGGCCGGCGCCGCCGAGCGCCGCCATGATCAGCATCTTCACCGAGATCAAAATGCCGAGGCCGGATTCCGGATCGACAAAGCCAAACATCATCGCATAGAGCGCACCGGCCACGGACGTCAGCCCGGCGCTGAGCATGTAGGCGTAGAGCTTGGTGCGCGCGGCCGGCGCGCCAAGCGAGCGCGCGGCGCGCTCGGAGTCCTTGATCGCGCGCAGGTAAAACCCCATGCGGCTGTTGGCCATCCACCAGGTGATCGCAAGCGTGATCGCGAGCACGGCCAGGAACAGATAGTAGTAAGGCAGCGCCGAGACGAAAGAGAGATCGAACACGTTGCGCGGCACGGCCGGACCGCTGAGGCCGGGCGAGGCGCCCAGATATTCGGTGTTGGTGACGATCAGCCGCGAAAGCTCGGCGATCGCAATCGTCGCCATGCTGAAATAGTGCCCCGACAGCCGCAGGGTCGGCCCGCCGATGACGGCGGCAATGGTGACGGCGAAGACCACGCCGGCAGGAATGCCGACCAACGGCGACAGCGCGAAATGGACATACGCCCCCATCGCCGCGTACGCGCCGCAACCGAAGAACACGACATGCCCGACCGAAACCTGGCCGGCATAGCCGCCGACGATGTTCCAGGCCGATGCCGCAATGGCATAGAGCAGCACCAGCGCGCCAAGGCGCTGCTGGAACGGCGTGGAGAACAATAGGGGATAGGCGATCACGACCGCCAGCACGACCGATGGCCAGATCAGGCGCCGCATCATGCTTTGCCCATCAGGCCTTGCGGCCGGAACCAGAGAAAGAAGATGAACAGCGAGTAGACCACGATGTCCTTGTAGACCGCGCCGATCAGATAGCCCGAAACGGATTCGATGACGCCGATCAGGAGCCCCGCGACCAGCGCGCCCGGCACGCTGCCGAAGCCGCCGAGCGACACGGTCACGAAAGCGACGATGCCCAGGGTCTCGCCGACCGTCGGCACGATGTAGAAGAAGGTCGCGATCAGCGCGCCGGCGAGGCCCGTGGCGCCGGCCGCGATCGCCCAGGCGATTGCCTGCATGCTGTCGGGCCGGATTCCCATCAATTGCGCCGCGGTCGAATCCTCCGCCACTGCCAGCATCTTGGAGCCCAGCGAGGTCCGCGTCAGCAACAGATGCAGGCCGAGCGTGACGAGTAGCGCCACCACGCCGGCCAGCAGCCGCGAGGCCTCGATGCGCAGGCCGAAAATGTCGAAGGTGCCGCCGACGAGATTGTTCGGCAGCGACAGGAAGTTCGCGCCAAACCACCAGAACACCGAGTAACGCAACAGCAGCGCGAGCCCAAAGGTGCCGAGGATCTGCGCCAGCATCGGCCCCTTCATGATGTGGCGGATCAGGCTGAAATAGACGATGATTCCGAAGGTGGCGAGGAACAGCGTCGCGATCGGCGCGCCGACCGCGGGTCCGACGCCGAACAGCGAGAAGACCACGAAGGCCACATACATGCCGAGCATGACGAAATCGCCATGGGCGAAATTGACGATGTTCATCATGCCCCAGACCAGCGTCAGGCCCGAGGAGAACAGCGCGTAGACGGCACCGAGGAGGAGTCCGCCGACGATCACCTGCACCAGAAAGAAAGACATTTAGCCGCCCGTCGTTACGAACAAGAAGTTGCCGCCGGGTTCATATGAAAAGGGCGGAAATCGGGATTCCCGCCCTTCAAAAATTACCAGCCCTTGTAAGGGAGGACCGGCGCTTTCTCGGCAGTCGCCTTCGGCCATACCGAGACATAGTTCTCGCCGTCCTGGAGCTGGATGATGCCGCCCGAAGCCAGAGTATTCTGGCCCTTGTCGTCGAACTTGACGCCCTTGTAGCCGATCATGAGCTGATCGGGCTTGAGGTCGGTCGCCTTCAACGCTGCCTGGATTTTTGCTGGCTCGGTTGAGCCCGCGCGGTCAATGGCATCAAGCAGCACGAACAGACCCGTCATCTGGCGCGCGACGGTGTCGTCCATGTCGACACCGCTCTTCTTCTTGTACATGTCGGCGATGAGCGCGCTCGGCGAGCCGGCGGGCCCATTGCTCCAGGACGAGCGGTTGAAGGCGCCCTGCGAGATCTTGCCGACCGCCTTGATGAAGTCGGGGTCGGAATATCCGGCGTCGTCGGCGAGCAGGATGCCCGGCTTGAAGTCCTGGGCCTGCATGGTCTTGGCGAACAGGATCGCATCCGACGTGTAGGAGATCATCAGCACCACGTCGGGCTTCTTCTCCTTGAGCTGCAGCACCTGGCTCTGCACATCGGTCGCATTCGAGGCATAGGCGACGTCGAGCGCGATGTTCAGCCCCTTTTCCTTGAAGGTCGTCGTGATGGTGTTGGCGACCGAGGCGCCGTATTCGGTGTTGTCATGGACCAGCGCGATGCTGTCGATCTTGCCGCCCTGCGCCTTCATGTCGGTCAGGAAGTCGGAGAAGACCTTGGCGAAATCCGAGGCGATCGGCGTGGTGCGGAAGAACCATTTGAAGCCGCGCTCGGTGAGGTTGGCGGCGACCGACTCGCCGTTGACGTAGGGAATGCCGTATTTCTCGGCGATCGCGCTCGACGTCAGCGTGATGCCGGACTGATAGGCGCCGGTGATCGCGACCACCTTCTCTTCTGTGATCAGGCGCAGCGTCTGGTTCTGGCCGGTCGCCGGGCTGCCCTGGTTGTCGGCGAAAACGAGGTCGACCTTGGCGCCGCCAAGGCCGGCGAGCCCTGCGTTCTTGGCGAGCGGGAAATTGCCGAGCTCGGGATGGGCGTTGTTGACGATGTCCATGACGACGTCGAAGGCGGCCTTGACGTGGGTTCCGATCGAGGCGGCGCCGCCGCTCATCGGAAACACCGCGCCGATCTTGACCACCTTGTCCTCGGCGGAAGCACCGGTCGCAAGGCCAAGCGAAATCGAGGCCGCGCAAGCCAGCCCGAGAATTATTTTGAATTTCATTATGATGGGTCTCCGAAACGCGTCGCTGTCTTCAGTCATTTAAGACAGGTCGCGCACGGTGTACCGCTGGCGCCCCTGCCCTGCTTGTTGCGGTGCGTCAGCATTGCATGCCGCCCCATGACGGGCAAGCGAGGCCGGCCGGCTGCATCGTGGTGCGCGGCTTGGCAATTTGTCGAAGGTATTTGCGCGCGTTTGGCGCGGGAACAGGCAACCCCTAGCTGACAGTCGCGTGCAAGTGCGCGCGCAACGAGAGATGTCTTTCGTCAGCCGCGGCCGGATCAAGGTGCGGCAAGACCTTGCTGCGGATGCGCCAGCCAGCCGCGAGGCACCCTTGCCAAGGGCGGGAGGTAGCGGGTAGAAGGGCGCAACGTTTGGCCGCCGATTTGCGCGAGAAGGGCGTCGCGGCCACCGCCGAACAATCCACCAACCTATTGAATTTGTTCGGAGATCCGGTGGGGAATGGTGTAACGGTAGCCTATCGGATTTCGGGCTAAGCCATTGAAATCTCTCACTTGGTTTTGCAAACCCCCTACATTTTGATCCGGCTATTTCCGGCCACTTCTGAGACTTTTGCAAAACTTTTCTCGCTCCATAAATCGCCGAACGCCTTTGCCTCCAGGAAGCAGCACCATCTCCTTGGGGTCGCGAT
>DATMNV010000101.1:0-13735 GCA_035568535.1 Bradyrhizobium sp. | reverse complement strand
GGCATGAAACGCTACAAGGCTTTCATGGCGAAATATGCGCCAGCCGAGGACGCCAACAGCGGGATTGCGACGTACGGCTACGCGACCACGGCGCTGCTCGTGCAGATCCTCAAGCAGTGCGGCGACGATCTCACGCGCGCGAACATCATGAAACAGGCGACAAACATCAAGGACTTCGCCGCCGATCTCGCGCTGCCCGGCATGACCATCTCAACCACGCCGGATGACTGGCGCATCAACAAGCAATTCCAGATGATGAAGTTCGACGGCCAGCGCTGGGTTCTGTTCGGGCCGATCCTGACGGACGAGTTCAGGATGAACTGAGCGATATGTGCTTGATGCAATCTTGCCGCCGGCGGCTGCGCTTCCCTAAGGCCGCACCGCCGGCGTTTCCATCGCCGGTCACAAGCGGGGCCTGCGCTCTCTTCTGACGAAGACAAAGGCCGAGGCCAGGATCACGACGACCGCCGCAGCCGCTAGGCCGCCACGCGCGAGGACGAGCAGGGAGGACGAGGGCCCGCCGCGCCGCACCTCGCTGACCTCCTGTTCGGTCACGGCCGCATCGCCTGGCCCGTAATGGGTGAGCATATAGCTCGCCAGCACGGCGATATCGAGATCGTTGAGTTGGGTGGCATCGGTCGGGTGGCCGCCGAAGCCAGGCATGAAGGATTGTTTGCCCGATACCGTGCGATCCACGCCGTACAGGATGGCGGCAATCAGGTTGGTTGGGTTCTTCGCTCCGGTGGCGGAGTTGTGAAAGAGACTCGGATAGTAGCCGTCCTTGCTGCCCTGTGCTTCGGCCGCATGGCAGGAGACGCAATTGCCGTGAAACAACACGGCTCCGGTCGGGGCTGCGTCGTTGTCGGACTTGACACCGTCGCGGCCGCGCAGCACGGCGAGGTCGGAGAACATCTTCCCGGCCGTGAACCGTGAACCTTTGGCGGCGGAGTCGCCAATGGCCGGCACGCTCTTCACGTAAGTGGCGATGGCGTCGATGTCGTCGGCCGAGAGGTGCTGGAAGCTGTGCTCGACAGCTTCGCCCATGCTTCCCGCGGCTTGTGCCTTTCCGCGCAAATGTCCGCTGCGCAAGAAGTCCGCGAGCTGCTCTTTGCTCCAGCTGCCGATGCCACTTGTCGAATCCGACGTGATGTTGGGCGCATACCAGGGCCCGACCGACGCGCCGGACAAGGCGCGACTTGCTTCCTCCTGCATCAGAAAGCCGCGCGGGGTGTGACAGGTGCTGCAATGGGTCGCGCCCGCGACGAGATAGGCGCCTCGATTCCATTGCGCCGATTGCTTGGGATCAGCTGCGAAGACCGTCGAGTCCAGGAACAGAAGATTCCAGCCCAGCATCGACAGGCGGATGTTCATCGGGAACGGCAGCTCGGTTTTCGGTGCGGGCGCGTCGACCGGCTTTATAGCCTGCTTGAAATAGAGATAGAGGGCGTGTGTGTCCTCGTCGGTGAACTTCGCATAGGAGGTGTAGGGCATCGCGGGATAGAGGTGGGCCCCATCACCGCGAATGCCGCGACGAAGCGCCCGCGAGAATTGCGCCTCCGTGTAGCGTCCGATTCCGAAATCGGCCGACGGCGTGATGTTCGTCGAATAGATCGTTCCGAGCGGGGTGTCGATCGGCAGCCCGCCGGCGAAGGGCAGGCGGTTCGGCGCGGTGTGGCAGGCCGCGCAGTCGGCCGCGATTGCCAGATACTTTCCGCGCTCGATCGTCGCTGTGTCCGGCTCTGCCGCGCGAGCGGCGGCGGCCGCGATGGATATCGCAAGACCGATTGAGAGTGCCGTGAGGCGATGACCGAGGCTGCTCATGACGGGCCATGCTTGAGTTGAGCGACGATCGCGTCGGCGGCCTTCAGCGCCAGTGCCGACATGGTGAGCGTGCTGTTTGATGCTGTTCCGCTGGGCATCGCGGCCCCACCGGGCAGGAACAGGTTGTCATGATCATGCGCACGACAGTCTGGATCCACCACCGATGTCTTTGCATCGGTCCCCATGATGCAGCCGCCCATGATATGGTCGCTGTTGAGAAACTCGGGAGAGAGTTGGAAGCTGGTCGCGCCGAGCCCGTCTGCCAGCTCTCGCAGCCGCGGAACGGTGTATTCCTTGGCGCTCCGGCGCACGTAATCGCTGACATCGTAGTAGATGTTCGGCTTGTTGATGCCGAGCCAATCCTTCTTGTCCGACAGCGTCAGCCGGTTGTCCGGCCAGGGCAGCGGCTCGTGCTCGACGGTCAGCCGCGCGGTGCAGGCGGAAAGCCTTCGAATCTCGGTATCCAAGGCCTTGCCGACCAGCCCCTTCTTCAGCGCGGCGGCAGCACCGAGGTAGCTGCGGGCGAAGTTCTCCATGCGGAACATCGCTCCCGCATAGTCCTTGCGGAAGTCGCCCTGCGTCGTGTTGAGGACGCTGCTGCTCTGGACCGGCCCAACGCCCGTCCATAGCGGCTCCGTAAGCTCCAGATCCACGAACAGCTTGGGCTGGTCCATCATGTTGCGGCCGACCTGATCGGAGCTGTTCGCGATGCCGTTGGGATTCCGGTCGTCCTTGGAAAACAGCAGGAGCTTTGGCGTCTCGATGCTGTTGCAGGCGATGACGAAGATCTTGCCGGTGACCTTGTGAGAGCTCTTGTTCTGATCGAAGTAGTGAACGGCTTCGACCGCGCCCTTCTCGCCCGTCTCGATCCGATAGACGACCGAGTTGGCGAGAATCCTGCCGCCTTTGGCTTCGATGTTGGGCAACGCCGTCGCGGCATCGTATTTGGCGGCGATCGGGCAGACAGGAAAGCAGTTGTTGTTGCCGCAACACGCCGGGCGGCCCTGATAGGAGACACCGCTGTTGCGTGCCTGTGGCGCAGGCAGATTTATCATCCCGATTTTTGCGGCCACTTCCGTTAAACGACGCTCGCCGGGGCCGAAAGGAAGCGGCCCCATCGGGTAGGGTTTGGAGCGTTTGGCATTTGGCGGCCATTGCAACGCAGGGTCGGACGGACCGGAGACGCCGATCGCATGTTCGGCGCGCGTGTAGTAGGGTTCAAGAACCTCGTAGGCGAACGGCCAATCCCGGCCGACTCCGTAAAGGCTTTTCAGGCGCATGTCTTCGGGCGTGATGCGCCAGCATATGCCCGCCCAGTGCCAGGTCGCACCGCCGGCGTAGCGCACATAGCCTTGCAGATAAGCGCGGGCATTCGGTCCCTCCAATTGGAGGTATTGTTCCGACTCCTTCGTGTTGCGTGTTTCGAGGTGCGGCGCCCATGGTTTTGGAGGGTAAGGCGCATCCCAATGAAACAGTCGCAGGCTCGGTGGAAGGTTTCGATAATTCTCGACAATTCGCCAGCGATCGACGCGAGGGCCTGCCTCGAGCATCAGCACGGATAGACCGGCATCCAGGGCTTGTTCCGCGATCAGACAGCCGACGACCCCGGTTCCTGCGATGACGACATCTGCACTCTCGTCGCTTGCCATCTCTACAGCCCCTTGTTGGCACCCATGACGCAGCTAGAAATCCGGCATGTTCTCCAATGGAGGAGCGTCTGCCGGCCACGCGTTCGGGCCCGAGATCGCGTAGGAAGGGATGGTCATGACATCCCTGGTCGGCTCATACATCAGCGCATATTCGAAGGCGAACACCTCGCCATCGGCGGCATCCTTCACCACGCCGAGATACCAGGCGGAAATGATGGCGAGCGCCGTCTCCTTGAGCGGGCCTTCCGGGACGTCGGGGAAAAAGTCCTCGACAATTTTCGCGTTCTTGTTTTTTGCAATGGCGAGGAGCTGGGCGACCTGTTCCGAGAGTGACGGATTCAAGGTGTTCATGGCGGCGCCGATCCGCTTGCCCACCTCCTGGTTCAGGCGATGCGGAACGAGCAGCGACGAGATTTCCATAAACCGGGCCGAAGACTCGTCCGACCACGCCGCCAGTGCCGATGTCGTTGGCGGCACCAGGCCCACAGCCAGTCCGCCGACCAGGAACGCGCCTCCGATCACAATCTCACGGCGGTCAAGTCTGAACGCGGTCGGAGAGTCGTCGCGATGCTGGTCAGGCATAGGCGGCTCCGTTGTTGTAGCGCGCCGAGATTATCCCAATCACGGACGGGATCAATATTTGCTTCGCCTCGAAAGCCACCCCTGTTTCCAAAAGGCACGATAGGCGCAAAACGGCAACCTTCGAGGAAGTCGTTGCGGATGGCGGCCGGCCTTGTCGATGGCTGGGAAGGCGCGTTGCCATGCACGAAATTGCATGGATTACCGAAGCCGATCGGGAGCGGCATCGAAGCCATCCCGGTCTAAGGTCGCACCGCCGGCGTCTCCATCTTCATGCCGCGGGCCCGCGACATCAAATAGAGCTCGAGCGCGACCAGCTCCGGCGCGCCGTAATCATAGGCCTGGGCGCGCACGCCGGTCATGCAGCTGCGCAGGCGGCGCTCGAGTGATCCCAGCGTCTGCCATTCCAGGCGATAGAGCGGATAGCCGGTCGGCTGTCCTTGCGTGATCGGCGAGCCCGCGAGGTGCTTGTCGAAATTGTCGTCATGGCAATTGGCGCAGGCGAGATTGAGCTGGCCTTCGCGCTGCATGAACAGCGCGCGTCCCTGTTCGACGAAAGGTTTCAGTTCCGGATCGTCGCCGGCCGTGATCGCGATGCCGCGCGACTGGTTGGCGACAAAAGCGGTCAGTGCGAGCAGGTCACGGCTTTCGTAGGGGAACGGAGTTGCCTGCTGGTGCTGGGTGCGTTCCAGGTTGATGCGCTGTTCGATCGTGACCGGCCGGCCGAGCGCCTTGTCGAAGGCGGGATAGCGGGCTGCTACGCCCTTCATGCTCTCGCCGATATCGCCATGGCAGTCGGCGCAGGCCTTGTCGGTGCTACCTGCCTTCTTTTTCCACAACGCCTCGCCGTCGAGCACGAACAGCATGCCGGGATTGGCGGTGTCGTCGTCCTGCATTGCGCGGGTGTCCGGGCCCATGAAGGTGTAGCCCGAGCGGCGCGCCTCTTGCGGAATTTCGCCGGCGAGGAGGGGGCTGGCGAGCAGCGCCGCCACCGCTATCGCGCGAACAGAAATCATTCGACGGTGATCGATGCCGAAGCGGTCGACGAAAACCCGTTGTCGCCGATCCATTCGAACTCGAACTTGCCGCTCTCCCTGGCGACGGTGAAGAACGAGAGAAACGGATTGGCTGATATCGCTGGAAACAGATCGGCGCGGAAGATTTCGGTGCCGTTATAGCGGCAGACAAAGCTCGTGATGATGTCGCGCGGCACGAGGTCGCCGGCCGCCGTGCGGCGAAAGCCGGTCTCCATGATGTGCGACATCAGCGTTTTGATCTCGATGATGTCGCCGCGCCTGGCCTTTGGCGGCACGTTGATCAACGCGGCCATCAGTTCACCTCTTCGGTACAGGCGGCCAGCGTCACGATCACCTCAGTGCTGACCGACCAGAAACTGTCGTCGGACAGCCGCGCGATGGCGACGACCTTCTGGCTGTCGGCGAGGCGAATGCGGGCGGAAACCTGCGCGCGCCCGGCCCACGGACCGAGGTAGAAATTGCCGACATTCGGTTGCGGGTTCTTCTCGTTGAAGACGTGGATGCTCTTGACGTAATCATCTGCCGTCATCGGGCTTGCGACACTGATCGTCATCGGCACGGTGTTGCCGTTCTCGACCAGCGGCGGGATGTCGAGTTTGACCTTGCCCGATCGCACCGGCGCTTCGCCGACCACGTTGCGGATCGCGGCGGAGAGCATCGCGGGCGTGGCTTCGAGCCGACGCAGCGTGACGATCGGCACGGCGCTTGCCACGGCTGCACCGCCCGCGAACTCCAGAAACTTTCGGCGCGTGGTTTTTCCTTTGCGCATCGCCCTTATGTCATCCTATTCCCGAAGCGTTGCAAGATAGGCCACGATGTCCTCGATCTGCGTAGCCGTCAGGATCGGCTTGCCGACAAAATTGCGGCTCACGCCGTCGAGGCTGTCGACACGGTAGTAGGACGGCATGATCGTCTCCGGGTTGAGGCGCGAGGCGTCGACCAGTCGAAGCCGCAACTGGCTTATCGACCATCGGTTCCCGCTGCCTGAGAGATCAGGCGCGAGATCGCCCTGGAACCGCGTTTCTCGAAACGGTCCGGAATGACAGAGGATGCAGGTGCTGCCGCGGTCGAGCACCAGCGCGCGGCCGCGCTCGGCGTCGCCCGGGGCACCCGTCAGCGAATCCGGAATGCCGTCGCCGACGATCTTGTAAGGCGCCAACGCGTCCGCCCTCGCCGTGCAGGGCAGGGCAAGAGCCGCCATCAGCGCCATATGGATCAGCGATCTAGCCAAAGGCGTCCGCCGTGATTGCCAAAAACCATCCTTGTGCTTCGTCGGCTTCGCGCGCCCGCAACTCGCGGGGCGCATCGACCGGACTGGTGGCGCCGCCTTCGACCTCGGCGAAGATATCGTCCTTGGGCTGATAGATGCCGGCGAGTGAAAATCCGTAACCGGGCGCGACCGTGTTGTAGCAGACGCCGGTCAGGCGCGGCATTTCCGGCGCTTGGCCTGCGAGCAGGTTGACGATGGCGGCTGCGCAGGTCTTGCCTTGCGCGCCCGCAGCCGATGCCGATTTCGGAATGCCGCCGCCCAGGCAGGCGTCGCCGATGACATGGATATTGGGCACGAGTTTCGACTCGAACGTGACCGGATTGATCGGACACCAGCCGGTATGGTCGGTGGCGCCGGCGATGGCGGCGATGCGCCCGGCCTTTTGCGGCGGAATGACATTGGCGACCTGCGCGGGATAATTGCCGAACTCGGTCACGATGGTATTGGTTGAGGGATCAACGGATGTGACCCGGCCGCCTTGCGACAGCGAAACGCGCTCGATCATGCCGCCATAGAGCTCCTTCCAGGCGCGCTCGAACAGTTTTTGCTGGGAGAAATTATCCTTGGCGTCGAGGATCAGGACTTTCGAGCGCGGCTTCCTCGTCTTGAGGTAATGCGCGATCAGGCTGGCACGCTCGTATGGCGCGGGCGGGCAGCGCGCGGGATTGGCGGGCACCGCGATCGCGACCAGGCCGCCGTCGTCCATGGCCTCCAGCTGCTTGCGCAGCAGCACGGTCTGCTCGCCGGCCTTCCAGGCATGCGGCATTTTTGCTGACGCTTCCTCGTCATAGCCGGGCAGCGCCTCGAACTGGAAATCGATGCCGGGCGACAGCACCAGCCGATCGTAAGTGAGCGAAGAGCCGTCGGCGAGAACGATGCTGCGCGCACCGGGATCGATCCTGCTTGCGGCCTGCGCGATTACGCGGACGCCTTCGGCCGCAATGTTCTCGTAGCCGAATTGCTGCGCCTCGAACTCGCGCAGGCCCGCGATCACCTCGTTACTGAAGGGGCACGCGGTGAAGCGTTTGTTCGGCTCGATCAGCGTTACTTGCAGCTTTTCATCGAGCCGCTTCAACGCGCGTGCACAGGACGCGCCACCAAAGCCACCGCCGATCACAGCCACGCCCGCCGAGGATTGCGCGCGGGAGATCGCGGGCAGCGCGAGCGAAGCCGCTGATGCGGTGAGGCCGACAACGGCCTCGCGCCGTGTCACCATGGGCATGATCCGGAAGTGAGGCGGCGGCCTTCGCAGGGCCGCCGCATTCTTCGTCAAGCGAACGTGATGTTCTGGTCGCGTAGCGGCGCCGAGCGGATGCGTTTGCCGGTCGCCGCAAAGTAGGCGTTCAGCACCGCCGGTCCCGCAACGCAGATGGTCGGCTCGCCGACCCCTCCCCAGAAGCCGCCGCTCGGCATCACGATCGATTCCACCTTCGGCATCTCGTTCATGCGCATCGAGTTGTAGGTGTCGAAATTGGTCTGCTCGATGGCGCCGTCCTTGACGGTGCAGCCGCCATAGAACAGCCCGGTCAGGCCGTAGACGAAGGAGCCCGAAACCTGCCGCTCGATCTGCGCAGGGTTGACGGCATAGCCGGGATCGGTCGCCGCAACGATCCGGTGCACCTTGATCTTGCTGCCGTCGGTGACCGAGATTTCGGCTGCCGCCGCGACATAGCTGCCGAAGCCATTATAGTGCGCGAGGCCACGATAGATGCCTTGCGGCGCCGGCTTGCCCCAGCCGATCTTCTCGGCCACGGCCTCCAGCACCGCCAGGTTCTTCGGATGGTCCTTCATCAGCTTGCGCCGGAACTCCAGCGGGTCCTGCTTCACGGCAAGCGCCATCTCATCCACGAAGCATTCGACATAGAGCGCGTTGTGGTTGACGTTCACGCCGCGCCAGAAGCCCGGAATAATGTGCGGATTGCGCATCGAATGATCGATCAGGAGATTGGGCACGGAATAGCCGAACGCAGCATCGCCCTTGGGCGCGAGACCCTGGAAGGTGGAGGGGTCCATGCCGTTGACCAACCCCGCCGGACGCAGCGTGAACTGGATCGACTGCCCGGAAATGCGCATATGCCAGGCGACGAGATTATTGTCGGCGTCGAAGCCGGCCGTCATCTTGCATTGGGTGACGGGATGATAGCGGCCATGCGTCATGTCCTCTTCGCGAGTCCAAAGCAGTTTGACCGGCGTGCCCGGCATCTGCTTGGCGATCAGCACGGCCTGCTGGACATAGTCGGTCTGGCCGCGCCGGCCGAAGCCGCCGCCGAGCATCAGCTTGTGCACATCGCATTTGTCAGCGGGCAGTTCGGAAGCCTCCAGCACCGCGGCGAAGGCGGCTTCGCCGTTCTGCGTTCCGCACCAGACCTCGCATTTGTCAGCCGTGTAGAGCGCGGTGGCGTTCATCGGCTCCATGGTGGCGTGGTTCTGGTAGGGATAGCTGTAGACCGCCTCGACCTTCTTCGCCGCGCCGGCGAGCGCCGTGTTCACATCGCCATTGGAATTGCCGACATACGCCGGGCCGCCCTCGAGGCCTTCCGAAAGCCATTTGGCGATCGAGGCGCTGGAGACCTTGGCGTTGGGGCCTTCGTCCCAAACGATCGGCATCGCATCGAGCGCAGTCTTGGCGTGCCAGAAGGTGTCGGCAACGACGGCAACCGCGGTGTCGCCGACCTTCACCACTTTCTTCACGCCCTTCATGCCCGCAATCTTGGTTTCGTCGTAGCTCTTCAGCTTGCCGCCGGTGACCGGGCAATCCTTGATCGCGGCGTTGAGCATGCCGGGCAACTTCATGTCGATGCCGTAGACCGTCTTGCCGACGACCTTGTCCGGCGTGTCAAGCCGCTTCAGCCCCTTGCCGGCGAGCTTCCAGTCTTTCGGGTCCTTCAGCTTGACCTCCGCCGGCGGCGTCAGCTTCGCTGCAGCCTCTGCGACCTTGCCGTAGGTCGTGGTCTTGCGCGAGGGCGCATGCGTGATGACGCTGTTGGCGGCGGTGCATTCGGACGCCGGCACCTTCCATTCGTCAGCCGCGGCCTGAATCAGCATCACGCGCGCGGTGGCGCCGCCCTTGCGCACATAGTCCTGCGAGGTACGGATGCCGCGGCTGCCGCCGGTCGAGAAATCGCCCCAGACGCGCTTGCGGGCGACGTTCTGTCCAGGTGAGGGAAACTCGGTCGTGACCCTCGACCAGTCGCATTCCAGTTCTTCGGCGACGAGTTGCGCAAGGCCCGTCAGCGTGCCCTGGCCCATTTCCGAGCGCGCGATGCGGATCACCACGGTGTCGTCGGGCCGGATCACGACCCAGGCGTTGACTTCGGGCGATCCGTCGGCGGCGCGGACGATCGCCGGGCCGCCAAAGGGAATGTCGAGGCCGAGCGCAAGGCCGGCGCCAACAGCGGCGGTGCCGACCACGAAGGCGCGGCGATTCATCCGAGGCGAGACGTGCTTGTTCATGGTCTCTCTCCTCAGGCGTTCGTGATGGCGTGGATCGCCTCGCGCACCTGCTGGAAGGTGCCGCAGCGGCAGATATTGGTGACGGCGTCGTCGATGTCGGCGTCGGTCGGCTTCGGGTTGTCCTTCAAAAGGGCCGCGACCGCCATGATCATGCCGCTCTGGCAATAGCCGCATTGCGGCACGTCGTTGGCGATCCAGGCCTGCTGCACCTTGTGCAGCGTGTCCCCTGACGCCAGTCCTTCAATCGTGGTAATCTGCTTGCCTTCGGCGTCGCTGACCTGGACGCTGCAGGAGCGGGTGGCGACGCCGTCGACGTGGACGGTGCAGGCGCCGCATTGTGCGATGCCGCAGCCATATTTGGTTCCGGTAAGGCCGACATTCTCGCGGATCGCCCAGAGCAGCGGCGTATCCGGTTCGACGTCGACTGTGAAAGATTTTCCGTTGATGTTGAGGTTTGCCATCGCGATCCCCTTTTTGTTGGTCCATCCATCAATGGACTCGCGCGGCAATCTGTCCGGCAAAAAGCACCGGTTCAAGTCAACAAACCGCGCTCGCGATGCACATGAATTTTTGGAAAACGGGGGAAGATAGGCGATTGGCCGGTGTTACAACGCAAATGCCGCCCTGGCGGGATCTGCCGCTACGCGCGTGGCGCAACCGTCAGCCGCAAAAAGCTCATGACACTGCCGAGCCCGGCAAAGCCGGCGCCCAGGGCCAGCGCGAGCGCCGCGCCCTCGCGGCCGGCGAGGCCGAAGCAGAGCGCTGCTGCCGCAGCTCCCGAGGTTTGCCCGATCAGCCGCGCGGTCGCGACAATGCTGCTGGCGGAGCCTGAGCGATGTGGCGGCGCGCTCGACATGATGGCCTTCATGTTCGGCGTCTGGAAGAAGCCAAAGCCGAACCCGCACACCATCATGCGCCAGACGATGTCGGCGACGCTCGGGTTCGCCGGCAGCATCGCGAGCAGCGCCGTGCCCAGCGCGAGGATAATCAACCCAAGGCCGCCGAGGATACCGGCGGAAAATCGGTCGGACAGACGGCCGCCGATCGGCGCCATGATCGCGACGACCAGCGGCCACGGCGTCATGAGGAGGCCGGTCTCGACCTGCGAGCGGCCCAGCACGTCCTCGAAATAGAAGGGCAGCGCCACAAAGGAGAGCCCCTGCACGGCAAATGTGCAGATCGCGGTTGCCGCGGACAGCGCGAACAGCGGCCGGCGAAACAGGTCGATCGGCAGCATCGGCGCCGGATGATCCGAATGCCGGCGCATCAGGATCCAGCCGACCGCAAGGGCTGCGATCAGGGCGCCGAGCACGAAAGAAGGTGGGGCCTGATGTCCGGCGCCGCCGATGCCGATGATGAAGAGGCCAAGGCAGACCGCTGCCAGCGCCGCGCCAAGGAAATCGAAAGCATGCTTGGCGCGCGGCAGGGCTGGCAAGGTCTTGATACCGATGAGCAGCGCGACGATGCCGAAGGGGAGGTTGATCGCGAACAGCCATGGCCAGGGGCCCAGCGCGAGGATGCCGGAGGCGATGCTGGGACCGAGGGTGAAGGCGGTCGCCACCACCATCGCATTGTGGCCGAAGCCGCGGCCCTGCATCCGGCTCGGATAGATGAAACGCAGCAGCGCCGTGTTCACGCTCATGATACCGCTGGCGCCAAGCCCCTGCAGCGTCCGCGCCACCAACAGGCTCGGCAGCGACCAGGCCAGCGCACAACCAAGTGAAGCGAGCGTGAACAGGAGCAGTCCGCCGAGATAGATGCGCTCATGGCCGACGATCTCGCCGAGCGCGCCGAGTGGTAACAGGCTCGCGACCACCGCGATCTGGTAGACATTGACCACCCAGACCACTTCGGCCGGGCTGACATGAAGGTTGGCTGAGATCGCGGGTAGCGCAACATTGGCGATCGCGGTATCGAGCGACCCCATCGCCAGCGCGGTAAAGATCGCCGCGACCACCCAGCGGCGCTTTTCCCAGGGAAGGCCATCGGTCGGGGGCGGGGAAAGCGCGGTGGTGGGGGTCTTTTCGAGCATGCCCAAAACATCTCCAGCACGGGCATGTACTACGCTGCAAGGGCGTTCCACAGGCGCGCTCCTGCATGATGCGTATGCGGTGCGCTGTTATGCCCGATCCGGGGCGACTTTCGGCTAGTTTCAGCCCCCGGGCCGATCGAATAGGCTTTCCTCAAGGCGGTCATAAAGACAAAGTGAAATCCGCCTTCGAGGGGAAAAGCGCTTTGGCGGATGCACAGCTACTAGACCGGCGCATCGAGGTCGCGCAGAGCGGCATTGAGGGCAGGCGCCGGGGTGCGCTCGCCGGCGTCTGGATCGTGTTTTTGCTCGCGATCCTCGGCTTCCTCGTCATCTATCCCGTCCTGACCTTGCTGCTGGGCGCGCTGACCGACACCAATCCGGTGGTCGAAGGTCTGAGCCTGAGCCATCTCTCGATCAGGAATTTCCTGATCGTCCTTTCCAACCCGAACGTGGCGGAAGCGCTGTTCAACACGCTGATCGCCTGCGGCGGGGGGACTGCGATCGCGGTTGCGATCGGGCTGTTGTTTTCCTGGATCGTGGTGCGGACCAACACGCCGTTCCGAGGCTTGATCGCGGCCGCCAGCATCCTGCCGCTGTTCGCGCCGCCGCTGGTCGCGGGTGTTGCCTGGTCGATCCTGGGCTCGCCCAAGACGGGCCTGATCAACACCGCCTTCAAATGGGCGGGGCTCGACTGGCATGTCGATTTTTATTCGCTGTGGGGCCTCGTCTTCGTGTTCGGCATCTATTACGCGCCCTATGTCTACATGTTCACGGCGTCCGCGCTGCGCAACATGGATCCGAGCCTGGAAGAGGCCGCGGAAATTTCCGGCGCAAGCGCGTTCTCGACGCTGTTCACGGTGACGTTCCCGCTGATCATGCCGGCGATCGTCTCGGGCATGCTGCTGTCCTTCATCGTGATGCTCGGCATCTACGGGGTGCCCGCGGTACTGGGGGCGCCCGCCAACATCAATGTGCTCACCACCTATATCTTCAAGCTCACCAACTGGTCGCCGCCGCTCTACAACACGGCAGCCGCGGTCGCGATCATCCTCATGGTGGTCACCGGCGCGCTGGTTTATCTGCAGCAGCGGGTTTTGAGCGGACGCAGCTACACCACGGTGGCCGGCAAAGCGTTCCGGCCACGCAGCCTCGATCTCGGGCCATGGCGCTTGCTGACCTTCCTGCTTGGGTTGTTGTACCTGCTCGTCGTCGTCGTGCTGCCGATGCTGGCGCTGATCGTGGCGGCGTTCAGAAAGTTCATGTTCATCCGCGATATCGCGGCGCTGTTCGACATGCGCGCCTACTCGCTGATGCATTTCAACGCGATCTTCGACAATCCGCTGACCATGCGGTCGATCTACAACGCCGTCGAGGTCGGCATCATCACTGCCGTGATCGGCGGCACGCTCGCGTTTGCGATCGGCTACACCATCCACCGCACGCGCCTGCCGGGACGCCGCGCCATCGACCTGATTTCGACGGTGCCGGTCGCAATCCCCGGTCTCGTGGTCGGCGTCGCCTATCTCTGGGCCTGGATCGGCATTCCCGGCGGGCTCTACGGTACGATCTGGATCCTGGCGCTCGCCTTCATGGCGCGCTTCATGCCGGATACGGTGAAAGCGCTGTCGACCTCGTTCCTGCAAATCCATCGCGAGCTCGAGGAGGCGGCCTGGGTCTGCGGCAAGGGCATGCTCGGCACCATCAGAACCATCGTGCTGCCCCTGGCGCGACCGGGCGTGATCGCGGCGATGACGCTGTTGTTCGTGCTGGCGATCCGCGAGCTTGGCTCGTCATTGTTCCTCTACACCAGCGACACCATGGTCATGGCGGTGCTGCTGCTCGACTATTACGAGGGTGGCAATGTCGGCATCACGTCGGCGTTCAGCCTGGTACA
>DATMNV010000100.1:0-4887 GCA_035568535.1 Bradyrhizobium sp. | reverse complement strand
GCACTAGGCAACCGAAGGAGATGTGTGGGTGATCCATCCAGGCGGAACGAGCCTTTGATCGTTGCGCCACTCCTCCTTAATTTCTCCCCATACGTCAGGGCCCTTCCCCCCAACTTGCCAAATCACGGTGCCGCCATTCCGGCAACGACAAATTCTGTGATAGTCTCAGTCATCCGCAAGGCTGCATAATATCGGAATAGGGATTGAGCGCGTTTCGAGATTCCACGACTTCCAAGCTGAACACATTGGGCTGTTATCTCAAATGGCCACCATCAGCGAGTGTCGGTATCGGTGGTTGCGTGTCCCTGCAACCACCGAATAGCGATACTCACGTAGCTGAAAAGCTGCCGCAGCTTTAGTTTTGGTGAATTTCCCTGGTCTTGGCAAATCTGGCGTGGGTGCAAGCAAAAATGACGCCCAACCTAAAGGGGGCTCGCTGCAAACCATCAAACTGGCCGGCGCGCGGGATCAGATTGCAAAGCGTCCATCCGAGGGATTTCCGGACGTCACTGAACTTGATGAAGCGATTGGCAAAGCCGCAACCGCTTACGCCCGCCGCACGGAAAAGGTCGCCAATTTAGAGAAATGGACAGGGGGCCGCTCCGGCCTTGACGACGACGCTATATGCAGCTAGCTGCGGCCGAGCCAGCGCTGTGTCGGGAACAGCTGCAATTGCCAGCGGCGCGCCGCCGCGCCCCACACACCCTTCGGCATGAACAGCATGATCAGGATGGCGAGCGTCCCGAGAACGACCAGATACAGGCTGCCATGCTGTGCGAGATAGGTGACGAGCCCCCAGAGCAGGAGCACGCCGACCATCGGGCCTTCGATGGTACGCACCCCGCCGATGACGACGATGAAGATCACATAGGCGGTCCAGTCAGTGACGCTGAAAGCAGCGTCAGGCGAAATGCGCGCCTTCTGCAGATAGACCAGCGCGCCGACCATGCCGGTTGCGAAGGCGACTGCGATCCACAGCACATGGCGAATCCGCGCGGTGCGCACGCCGACGCTGCGAGCCGCCGCCGCGTTGTCACGGCTCGCCGCCAGCGCAAGGCCATGGCGCGAGCGCATGAAGCCATAGATGCCGAGCGTGACCAGCACGGCAAGCAGCAGCGCCAGCCAGTAGACCAGCACGTCGCGCGCCGCCGCCGGACGCAGGCCGAGCAGCGCCTGCACCGCCTTCAGCCCGAACATCTGGGACAACTCGCCAGGCGAGATCGACATCCCGGTGCCGCCGCCGAGCGATTTGAACTGCGCGCAGATCAACCGCAGCGCTTCGGCGGCGACCCAGCTGCCGATCGCGAAATATGGCCCCTCCAGCCGGAACAGCAGCGGCCCGAGCATCGCGGCAATCAGCGCCGCAAACAGCCCGGCCAGCGGGATCGCCGCAACGGGATCGAGCCCGGCCATCACGATGCCGGCAAACAGCGCATAGGCGCCGAGCCCGACAAACGCCTGCTGCCCGACCGACACCAGCCCGCCCCACCCGGCCAGCACGTTCCAGAGCTGCGCCAGCGTCAGCATGGTGAGGACGAAGATCAGATCCTGGATGAGGTTACGCGACGCGATCGCGGGCAGCGCGGCAAGCGCCACGACCAGCATGATCCCGGCCACGGCCGCAACGCGCGACAGCCGTGTGCCGACCCGGATTTGCCACGCCGGCAGATCTGCCGGGCGCTCCTCCCGGCTTGCCGGGATTCGGATGCTTTCCACGCTCATGCCCGCCTCGCCGGGAAGAGACCGCGCGGCCGTACCATCAGCACGGCAAGGAAGGTGAGGTGGCCGGCCAGGATCTGCCACTCCGGATTGATCCGCCCGCCGATCGCCTGGGCGAGCCCGAGCACGATGCCGCCCGCCAGCGTGCCCCACAGACTGCCGAGGCCGCCGATGATCACGGCCTCGAACGCATAGAGCAGCCGCGCCGGCCCGATCGACGGATCGAAGCTGGCGCGAATGCCGAATACAACAGCGGCGATCACCGAAACCGCGAGCGAGAGCCCGACCGCGATCGCGTAGACATTACGTTCGTTGACGCCCATCAATTGCGCGATCGCGGGATTGTCGGCGGTGGCGCGGAAGGCGCGGCCGAGCGAGGTGCGATAGAAGATGAGCTGAAGCAGCGCGACCGCGGCGATCGCCGTCACCAGCGCCGTCAGCGGCGCCAGTCCGACGCTCAGGCCGGGGGCCAGTGTCACCGACGAGGATTCGAAGGACCCTGCCTGCAGCCGGCGGCTGTCGGCGCCATAGCCCAGCAGAAGTCCGTTCTGGATCACGATCGACAGGCCGAAGGTGACGAGCAGCGGCGGCAGGATGTCGTCGCCGAGCACCCGCTCCAGCACCAGCCGCTGCAACACGAAGCCGAGCGCGAACATCGTCACGACGACCAGCAGGGATGCGGCCGCAAGCGGCAGGCCGAGCGCCGTGGTGGCGCTGAGCATCAGATAGGCGGCGAGCAAAATCAGGTCGCCATGCGCCAGATTGACAAGGCGCATGATGCCGAAGATCAGCGACAGGCCAAGCGCGAACAGCGCATAGACGCCGCCGAGCAGCACGCCTTCGACGATGGTATCGAACCCGCTCATCGCTCTCTCATGCTCCGAAATAGGCCGCGCGGATCGTGTCCTGATCCACATCCTTGGGCCGTCCGCTCAGGGTCACCCGTCCCTCCTGCAGGCAGTAGAAGCGATCGGCGGCCCGCAGCGCGCGGGCGATGTCCTGCTCAACCAGCACGACCGCGGTGCCGCCGGCGCGGATCTGCGGCAGCATGCGGTAGATGTCTTCCACCACGATCGGCGCCAGGCCGAGGCTGATCTCGTCGCACAGCAGGACCGACGGGTTGGACATCAGCGCGCGCCCGATCGCCACCATCTGCTGCTGGCCGCCCGACAGTGCCGTGACGGCACCGCGCCGCCGCTCCTTCAGCACCGGGAACATGCGGTAGACCGCGGCGAGATCCCACGGCGAGTTGCGTTCGCCGCCATAAGCGCCGATCAGGAGGTTCTCCTCGACGCTGAGCGAGGGAAACAGCTGGCGGCCCTCGGGGACCAGCGCGAGGCCGAGTCGCACGATGCTGGCTGCGGACGCATCGCCGATCGCCCGCCCGCTGAGACGAATGGAATCGGGACGGCTCTTCACGAGTCCGGCCAGCGACTTCAGCATGGTCGACTTGCCCGCGCCATTAGCGCCGATCACCGCGACCGCCTCGCCCTGATCCAGCTCGAAATCGATGCCGAACAGCGCCTGGAAGTCGCCATAGAACGCGTCGAGGGCGGTGACATTGAGCAGTGCGGTCATGCCGGCACTCCCATGTAGATGGTCTCGACCTCGCGTGAGCGCATCACCTCGGCCGGCACGCCCTGGGCCACGACCTTGCCGAAGTTCAGCACCACGAGCCGTTGCACCACCGCGAGCAGCGCATGCACCACATGCTCGATCCAGATGATGGCGACACCTTCGGCATGGATGGTACGAATGGTTTCCACCAGTTCATGGCATTCGGCATCGGTGAGACCACCTGCGATCTCGTCGAGCAGCAGTGTGCGTGGCTTCGTGGCGAGCGCCCGCGCGAGCTCAAGGCGCTTGCGATCCAGCAGCGGTAGGCTCCCCGCCAGACGATTGGCCTTGGCTTCAAGGCCGGTCAGATCAAGCATGCGGCCGCAATGCTGGACGGCATCCGCCTCCGATAGCCCGCCGCCGAACAAAGCGGCGACCGCAAGGTTCTCGAACACCGAGAGATGATCGAACGGTTGCGGGATCTGGAACGAGCGGCCGATGCCGGCGCGGCAGCGCGCTTCCGGGGACAGATTCGTGATGTCGACGCCATCGAGCACGATGCGGCCGGCGTTCGGCCGCGAGAGCCCGGTGATCAGATTGAACAGCGTCGATTTGCCGGCGCCGTTCGGCCCGATCACCCCGAGCGCCTCGCCGGACGCGAGCTCAAGATCGATCGAGTCCGCGACGACGATGGCGCCGAACGTCTTCGAGACCGCGTGGAGTTCGAGCATGGCCGCTCACCGCATCCTTTCGAAGCGGAGATGCGCGGCGATGCCGCGCACCTCCGAAGTGGAGCCAGCTAGCTCAGCGCCTGCATGTCGCCGCCGAGCGGAATCTGCGGCGCCAGCTTGTTGTCGGTGATCACCATGTCGTATTTGTCGCCGTTGAGCCGCCACTGGCCGCCGACCAGCGGTGTCTTGGCGATGTTCTTCGCCGCGAACGGCGGCACCGCGCCGGAGCCGAACGCGATCTGGCCCACAATGGTGTCGAGCTTGGTGGCTCCAATCGCTTTCGCCAGCGCCGCGCCATCGGTCGGGTCGCTGGAACGCTTGATCGCGTCGATCGCGACCTCGAACAGCGAATGCACGAAGCCGATCGGCTGCGTCCATTGCTTGCCGGATGCCTGCTCATATCCCTTGGCGAGATCGGCTGCGCTGAAGCCGCTGAGGCTCGACTTGTAGGGATGCGTCGGAGTCCACCACACTTCGGTCGAGATGTTGTTGCCGCCCTTGCCCAGCGCCTGCACCGAGGCAGGAAACAGCAGCGCCTTGGCGACCGACACGACTTTCGGCTTCAGCCCCTTCTGCCGCGACTGGTTCCAAAACGTGGTGAAGTCAGGCGGGATGATCACGCCGGTGATGATCTCGGCATCGGCGCCGCGAAATGCTGCGATCTGCGAGCTGAAATCGTCGGTGAGGTTCTGGAAGCGGCCGGGATCGGTCAGCCTGAAGCCCTGCTTGGCCATCACAGGCGGGAAGCCGATCGTGGTGTCGCCCCAGGCATTGCCGTCGGCATCGTTCGGGAACAGGGCGCCGACCGACTTGTTGGTCGCGACCTGGCTCCACATGCTGGTGAAGACGCCGATGACGTCCTCGAGACCCCAGAAGTAAT
>DATMNV010000099.1:0-4558 GCA_035568535.1 Bradyrhizobium sp. | reverse complement strand
GAAGGTCTTCCGAGCCGGTATTGATGATCTGGTGCGCCTTCGAGCCGGCCGGCGCACCGACGATGTCGCCGGCGCGCAGCGGGAAGGTCTCCTCGCCGAAGCGATACTCGCCCGCGCCGGAAACGATGAAAAACAACTCGTCCATTACATGATGCCGGTGGAACGGAAACGCCCGCTTGCCGGGCGGCACGACATGGACCGCGCAGCCCAGCCCATCGAGCCCCAAAAGCGGCCCGACGCGTCCCCACTTGAGGACGAAACTCTTGCCGTTGCCGCGGTCGGCGAGCGGCACGTCGGCGATATTCATCACCGGCTTCTGGGATGGCGGTACCGTCATCCCACGCTGCCCTCGAGGCTGATCGAAATGAGCTTCTGGCCCTCGACCGCGAATTCCATCGGAAGCTGCTGCAGCACGTCCTTGACGAATCCATTGACGACCAGCGCCACCGCCTCCTCGGCGGAGAGCCCGCGCTGCATGCAGTAGAACAGCGTCTCTTCGGAGATTTTCGATGTCGTCGCCTCGTGCTCGAACACCGCCGAGGAATTCTTCGCCTCGATATACGGCACCGTATGCGCCCCGCACTGGTCGCCGATCAGGAGCGAGTCGCAATTGGTGAAGTTGCGCGCCCCGGTGGCGCGGCGATGCGCGGTGACGAGGCCGCGATAGGTATTGTTGGAATGCCCGGCCGCGATCCCCTTGGAGATGATGCGGCTGGTCGTGTCCTTGCCGAGGTGCAGCATCTTGGTGCCCGAATCGACCTGCTGGTAGCCATTCGAGATGGCGATCGAATAGAACTCGCCGCGCGAGCGGTCGCCGCGCAGGATGCAGCTCGGATATTTCCAGGTGATGGCCGAGCCGGTCTCCAGCTGCGTCCAGGAAATCTTCGAGTCCTTGCCGCGGCAATCGCCGCGCTTGGTGACGAAATTGTAGACCCCGCCGCGGCCGTTCTTGTCGCCCGGATACCAATTCTGGATGGTGGAATACTTGATCTCGGCGTCGTCGAGCGCGATCAACTCGACCACGGCGGCATGCAGCTGGTTCTCGTCGCGGGTGGGCGCCGTGCAGCCTTCCAGATAGCTCACGTAGGAGCCCTTGTCGGCGATGATCAGCGTGCGCTCGAACTGGCCGGTGTTGCGCTCATTGATGCGGAAATAGGTCGACAGCTCCATCGGACAGCGCACGCCCTCCGGCACGTAGACGAACGACCCGTCGGAAAATACCGCCGAGTTCAGTGTCGCGAAGAAATTGTCGGAGATCGGCACCACGGTGCCGAGGTATTTCTTGACCAGATCCGGATGCTTCCGCAGCGCCTCGGAAATCGGCATGAACAGCACGCCGGCCTTGGCGAGCTCTTCCTGGAAGGTGGTGGCGACTGAAACCGAATCGAACACCGCGTCGACCGCGACGCGCGAGCGCGTGCCGTCCGCGCCTTCGATGCCGAGCAGAGCTTCGCGCTCGCGCAGCGGAATGCCGAGCTTCTCGTAGGTCCTGAGGATCTCGGGATCGATCTCGTCGAGCGACTTCGGTCCGTCCTTCTTCTTCGGCGCCGAGTAGTAGTAGAGGTCCTGGTAATCGATCGGCCCGAACTTCACGCGCGCCCAGGTCGGCTCGCTCATGGTGAGCCAGCGGCGATAGGCGTCGAGCCGCCAGGCGAGCATCCATTCGGGCTCGCCCTTCTTGGCCGAGATGAAGCGGACGGTGTCCTCGGACAGGCCCTTGGGGGCCTTGTCGGATTCGATCAGCGTCTCGAACCCATACTTATACTGATCGACGTCGATGCGGCGAACCCGATCGACGGTTTCCTGTAGTGCCGGCATTCTTCCCTCCGCTGCGGTTTCAAGGACCGCGGGTTGGATTGGTCGGTGTTATGGTCGGACCTTGGTCTCTGGTTCGCCTCGTTCTCTGGTTCTCTCCCCTGCGGAACGACCGCGCCGCTGGCCTATGCCGCGATGCCCTCCCCCCGCTTAAGTAATCCCTTCGACAGTCTTATCCAAGCATCCAGGAAGCGATCAACCTCAGATTCCGTCGTGGTCGGGCCGAGGCTGACCCGAATGGCGCCTTGTGCAAGCGGTGCCGCCACCCCCATCGCAGCCAGGACATGGGAGGGCTGAACCTTGCCGGACGAGCACGCCGCGCCTGAGGATACCGCTATCCCCTCGAGATCAAGCGCGATCACGGCGGTCTCGGCCCTGATCCCGGGGACCGCGAATAGCGTCGTATTGGGAAGCCGCCCGGCTTGCGCGCCGAACACGATCGCGGCCGGCATGCGCGCCTTGAGGCCCGCCTCCAGACGATCGCGGAGCGCAGCCATGCGGGCGCTCTCCTCGCCGACGGCGTGCCGCACGACCGCTGCCGCGGCCCCGAAGCCGACGATGCCGGCGACGTTCTCGGTCCCGGCACGGGCGCCGCGCTCCTGCCCGCCGCCTTTGATCAGAGGATCGGCAAAATGCAGCGCCTGGTCGCGCCGGATCACGGCGCCGATCCCCTTGGGGCCACCGATCTTGTGGCCCGACAGGGTCAAAAGATCAGCTCCCAGCTCATTGATATTGCAGGCAATACGACCGGCGCCCTGGACCGCGTCGACATGCATGAGGGCGCCCGCAGCGCGCGCCAGCGCGGCGGCCTGGGATACCGGTTGAACAACTCCGGTTTCGTTGTTGGCGAGCATGAGCGAGACCAGCGGCCGTCGCAGACCCTTTTGCGCCAGCGCCGAAAGAAGCCGCCCCAGGGCCGAAAGATCGAGCCTGCCGTCGGGCATCACGGGCACCGTTTCGATGGCGTTGCGAGGAAACCCGCCCCCCGCCAGCACGGAGGGATGCTCGATGGCGGAAATGACCAGGCAATCGCGCGGCAGCGACTCCGGCCCGCTCCCCATAAAAGGGGAAAGGGCCATCATATTAGCCTCGGTGCCCCCCGAGGTGAACACGACATTGCGGGGCTCCGCCCCTACCAGCGCGGCCACGCTTTCGCGCGCCGCTTCGATCAGGCGCCGCGCCGCGCGGCCTTCGGCGTGAACCGAGGACGGATTGCCGCAGATCCCAAGCGTCTCGGCGGCGGTCGCGCGCGCTTGCGGGCGTAGCGGCGCCGTCGCATTCCAGTCGAGATAAATCCGCTCAGCCATGATCTGCGACCGCGTTTGAGCGGTCTTCTACTCCGAATCCGCTTGCGCGCCCAACACCCTTTGAAAAGGCTTGCTTCTTGGCCCCGATGTCGTGCTAGAAACCGCCTGCCGCCACGGCTGGGCATCGCCCAGTGGCCCCATTGGCGGCGGTCATTGCCGCGTCAACGCCAAAAGCCGCGCCAAAACCGCGTCAGTGCCAAAATTGGAATATTTCCAAATAGTTAGGCGCTTTCGCCGGTTTCGTCAAGCACGCCATAGAGGGTGAGCGGCAACGTCCCGCGGCACCGAGTGCCAATCGAGCTTCGAGGTTTTTAAATGCCCGAGATCATCTTCACCGGCCCCGCCGGGCGGATCGAGGGCCGGTATCATCCGGCACGGCAGAAGAACGCGCCCATCGGCATCGTGCTGCACCCGCATCCGCAATTCGGCGGCACGATGAACCACCAGATCATCTATCAACTCTACTACGCCTTCGTGCACCGGAACTTCTCCGTGCTGCGCTTCAATTTCCGCGGCGTCGGGCGCAGCCAAGGCATGTTCGACCATGGGCAGGGCGAATTGTCGGATGCGGCGGCCTCGCTCGACTGGGCGCAGTCGATCAATCCGGAAGCCAGAAGCTGCTGGATCGCCGGCTTCTCGTTCGGAGCCTGGATCGGCATGCAACTTTTGATGCGGCGGCCCGAGATCGAGGGATTCATCTCGATCGCGCCGCCGGCAAATCTCTATGACTTCTCGTTCCTGGCCCCCTGCCCCTCCTCCGGCCTCATCATCCACGGCGACAAGGATGCGGTCGTGCCGCACAAGGACGTGACCGGGCTGGTGGATAAGCTCAAGACCCAAAAGGGCATTGTCATCGACCAGAAGGTCGTCCCGGGCGCCAATCATTTCTTCGACGGCAAGATCGAGCCGCTGATGTCGGCGGTCGGCGCCTATCTCGACAAGCGCCTGAAGACCGAGCGCAAGCCGAGCGCGGCATAGATCGAGCCGACGAAATTTGACCCGCACGCGTGCTCACCCGTCCCATCGCAAGTCGAGCCGGCTCGACTTGCGCACTGTCTGGTGGCGAAATCGGTAAAACCGATTTCGCGTGCGGAGAGGTGAAGGGGCTGCGTCTTACGGCCGCGCCACGACGCCGCCGGTCATCGGTCGCGGCACCCCGGTCGTGCTCGGAAACGACAGCGGCAGGCCATTGAGGCTGCGCACCGCCAGATAGGCGAAGCCCTGGGCCTCCAGCGAGTCCGCCGACCAGCCGACCGCATCGGCGGTCTTGACGCTGGCGGGCGCCACGCGTTGCATCAGCATTCGCATCAGGACCGGATTGCGAATGCCGCCGCCGGCCACGATGAAGCTCTTGGGCGCGCGCGGCAGCAGCCTGATGGAGCGGGCGATCGCGGCGGCGGTCAGGGCGGTGAGCGTGGCCGCGCCATCCTGCAGGC
>DATMNV010000098.1:0-2316 GCA_035568535.1 Bradyrhizobium sp. | reverse complement strand
ATCACCGCCTCCGCGCACGATCGTGCCGCGATCAAGATTCACGACATCGGGCTGCGGCTGCACAAGAATGCGGAAGGCGAGACCGGATTCGAGGTGCTGGTCGGCGGCGGGCTCGGCCGCACCCCTTTCATTGCCAAGACCATCAAGCCGTTCGTGCACGGCCGCGATCTCTTGAGCTATGTCGAGGCGATCCTGCGCGTCTATAATCAATACGGCCGCCGCGACAATATCTACAAGGCGCGCATCAAGATCCTGGTGCACGAACTCGGCATCGAGAAATTCGCGCGCGAAGTCGAGGACGAATGGCAACAGATGCGCGACAGCGACACCGCGCTGACGCTGGACGACGCCATGATCGAGGACATCCGCTCGCGCTTTTCCTATCCGGCGTACGAAAAGCTGCCGCATATGCCGGAAGAATTGAAGAAGGCGGCGGCCGACCCGCTGTTCGAGCGCTGGCGCAAGAATTCGGTGTTCACCCACAAGGTTCAGGGCTACGCCATCGTGACGCTGTCGCTGAAGCCGGTGGGCGGACCGCCCGGCGATGCCACCGCCGACCAGATGGACGCGCTCGCCGATCTTGCCGACAAATATTCTTTCGGCGAAATCCGCGTCGGCCACGAGCAGAACCTCGCGCTGCCCCATGTCGCCAGGCGCGACCTGCCGGCGCTGTGGAAGGCGCTCGACAAGATCGGTCTCGCCACGCCGAACGTCAATCTGGTCTCCGACATCATCGCCTGCCCGGGGCTGGATTACTGTTCGCTGGCGAACGCGCGATCGATCCCGATCGCGCAGGAACTGACCCGTCGCTTTGCCAATCACGATACCGCCAACCTGATCGGGCGGCTGCACATCAATATCTCCGGGTGCATCAACGCCTGCGGCCATCACCACGTCGGCCATATCGGCATTCTCGGCGTCGAGAAGAACGGTGAGGAATTTTACCAGATCACGATCGGCGGCCGCGCCGACGAGAACGCCGAGCTCGGCGCCTTGATCGGACCCGCCGTGCCGTACGGCGAAGTCGCCGACGTGGTCGAGGACATTGTCGAAGCCTATCTCGCGCTGCGCGCACGTCCCGACGAGCTTTTCGTCGACACCGTGAAGCGGCTCGGCGTCGAACCTTTCAGGGAGCGCGTCTATGCCACTCGTTAAGGACGGAAAAATCACCGACGACGCGTTCGTGCACGTCGCTGACGACGCCGAGATTCCCGCCGACGGCGCGATCCTGATTTCGTCCGCGCGATTTCTCGAGAATGCCGAAGCGCTGTCGCAGCGCGCGGGACAGACCGGCGTGATCTGGCCGAACAGCCGCGATGTCGACGATCTGGTGCCCTGGCTCGACCGGCTTGCGGTGGTAGGTCTGGTGTTTCCGACCTTCCGCGACGGGCGCGCCTACAGCCAGGCCCGTCTGCTGCGCGAACGCTTTAATTATCGCGGCGAGTTGCGCGCCACCGGCCAGGTGCTGCGCGATCAATTCCTGTTCATGCTGCGTGCCGGATTCGATGCGTTCGAGGTGAAAAAGCCTGCCGACGCCGAGGCGTTCGCCAATACGGTCAAGCGCTACTCGGTGTTCTATCAGCCGACCGGCGACGGCCGCATGACGACGCTGCACCGGCGCATGATGCTGCGTCACTCGGAGAGTGCCAACCCATGAATGCCCATACCCATCAGGTATTGCCGGAACAGACGGTGCCGTCGGCGCAGGAACTCGACCTCGCGCTTCGCGGTGCTGCGCCGGCGGAAGTTATCGCGACGGCCCTGCAGACCGTCGGCCGCGAGCGTCTCGCGTTGGTGTCGTCGTTCGGCACCGAATCGGCGGCGCTGCTCAAGGTGATGACCGACGTCGATCCCGCGATCCCCGTGATCTTTCTCGACACCGGCTGGCTGTTCGAGGAGACGCTGGCCTATCGCGACACCTTGATCAAGACGCTCGGCTTGCGCGACGTCCGTTCGATCAAGCCGCTGGAGGAAACGCTGTCGCGCGAGGATCCCGACCGCGAATTGTGGTTCTCAGATCCCGATGCCTGCTGCCGGATCCGCAAGGTCGAGCCGTTGGCGCGGGCGCTAAAACCGTTCAGCGCCTGGATCAACGGCCGCAAGCGGTTTCAGGGCGGCCTTCGCGCCAGCATCCCTGTCGTCGAGCAGGATGGCGAAAGACTGAAATTCAATCCCTTCGCCAACGTCTCGCGCGAGCAGATCGAGGCGATCTACGCCGATGCCAAACTGCCGCCGCATCCGCTCGCGGGAAAAGGCTATCTGTCGGTCGGATGCATGCCCTGCACCAGCCGGACCTCGCCCGATGAAGATGCCCGC
>DATMNV010000097.1:0-44110 GCA_035568535.1 Bradyrhizobium sp. | reverse complement strand
AGCTCCCCTGATGCGGCGGCCAATCTACCCGCAGGGACCCCCGAACAGCTATAGCGGCTGCCTATGGTATCGGAAGCCAAACGGCATTTCTTAAAACCCCCGTTGCGCGTTGAAATGCCGCAATCGGTGTAACATTTGCAGCTTCTGTGCCGAACAATTGGAAATGCGGCCGGCCCCAAGGGAGCATGACATGATGGACAGGCAGGACAATTCGGTTTCCCGGAGCGGCAAGGCCTTGCGTGGGCCGCTGCCGGGCCAGGTCGTGCTGGTGCTGCAGGGCGGCGGCGCGCTCGGCTCCTACCAGGCCGGCGTCTATCAGGCGCTGCATGAGGCCGGCATCGAGCCGGACTGGATCATCGGCACCTCGATCGGCGCCATCAATGCCAGCCTGATTGCAGGTAACGAAATCGAGAACCGGCTCTCACGCCTGCAGGAATTCTGGAAGCGGATGGAGCAGAATCCGGCCTTCAGCTTCGGCAATCTCTTCCCCGGCTTCAATGAGAAACTGTCCTACTGGTCGACCATCACCCATGGCATTGCGGGCTTCTTCAGGCCAAATCCGCTGGCGCATGCCGGCGACGCCTATGTGCTGGGATCGGAGCACGCCGGCTATTACACCACCACGCCGCTGCAGAAGACGCTCGAGGAACTGGTCGATTTCGATCTCGTCAATCGCTGCCGACCGCGGCTCACGGTCGGCGCCGCGCATGTCCGCACCAGCCATATGCGCTATTTCGACAGCCGCGAGTGCGCGATCACGGTCAAGCATGTGATGGCGTCCGGCGCGCTGCCGCCGGCTTTTCCCGCGGTGCGCATTGAGGGCGAGCTTTACTGGGACGGCGGCATTTTATCGAACACGCCGACGGAAGCGGTGTTCGACGACAACCCGCGCAGGGACTCGCTGATCTTCTCCGTGCACCTCTGGAATCCGTTAGGCTCCGAGCCGACCACGATGGCGGAGGTGTTCAACCGGCACAAGGACGTGCAGTATTCCAGCCGGATCGCGAGCCAGATCGCCCGCCAGCAGCAGATCCACCAGCTCCGCCACGTCATCAAGGAACTTGCCGCGCGCCTGCCCGAGTCCGAGCGCAACAGTCCCGTGGCGCGTGAGCTCGCGAGCTATGGTTGCCAGACCACGATGCATGTGGTGCGGCTGCTCGCTCCGCAGCTCGACCGCGAGACCCACACCAAGGACATCGATTTCAGCCCCGAGGGTATCAAGCAGCGCTGGGACGCCGGCTATGCCCACACCAAATCGGTGCTGGAGCGCAGGCCCTGGGTCGGCGAGTTCGACCCGCTCTCCGGCGTCGTCTTTCATGAGCACATGGAATTGATGCCGCGGGCGGCGGAGTAGGTGGCGCGGCGTGCGTGCGCTTATTCACCCGCCGACGCTGTTGTCATCTGCATCGTTTCGCGCACGAAGGCCTCCAGCCCCTCGCTGTTAAGCCGTTCCCTAAAGGTGAACAGACCTATCTCGCGCCATAGCGCTGGCTCCGCGAGCGGCCGCGCGGCCACGCCGGGATAATCCACACTGTGTTGCGGCATCAGAGCAAAACCGAGGCCGCGGGCGACCAGCGCCAGTGTCCAGTCGTCGCGCGCGCAGTCGAAGGCGATCTCGCAGTCGATCCGATGCTGTCTCAGGAGCCGCGCGAACAATTCGTTGTATTCGCATCGGGAGCGCCGGATCCGCCGTTCTCCCGCGAGATCGGCGAAGCTTATCGCGGAACGGCCGGCCAGCCGATGATCGCGCGGCACCGCGATCATCATCCGTTCGCTAAACAGGGCAGTCCGTGCGAAGCGGGAATCGGTCTTGTCGGGCTTGCCATAGATGGCGGCGGCGACATGACCGCTTGCCAACTGCTCTTCGAGATCGCGCGCCGAAGCGTCGATGATCTCCAGTTCGACCGGGTTGAGCTGCGTCCGGATGCGCGCGAGCAGATCGATCAGGAGCCGCGGCGCGATCGTGCAGAGGATACCAACCTTGAGCCGGGTCCTGCCGACCGCGGAAAATTCGTGTGCCTGCGCGAGCGCGGCAAAGCTCTGCTCCCAGACCTGTTGCAGATGAGGTCGGACGATTTCCCCGAGCTCGGTCAGATGTGAGTGGGGATGCTCGCGGCGGAACAGGAAGCCGCCGAATTCGGCTTCGAGGAGTTTGATGGCGCGCGTCAGCGACGGCTGGGAAACATGGCAGTGCTTTGCCGCGCGCGTGAAATTGCGCTCGGAGCAGACCGCCAGGAAATATCTGATCTGGTGCATCTCCATACGACACGTCCTTTGGCGCGGATGGCCGATCGCTCGGGCCTTCCGTCGCCATTCGTCTGATCAAGTGGATGTGAACACGCGCCGGCCCGCGATGCGGGGGCGCGCAATGTCAAAATCATTGCCGCATGTCGTCTGTACGCGTGACGCCGGCGATTGTTACGCCGGATCCGGCTCTTCCGAAGCCGACGGGTGGTTCCTGACGGCCAGGGCCTCCTCGTCAAGCCAGGCCGATCTCATGGCCTCGTGCACGAGGGCGCCGATCGCCCGCGAGTAGGGGCGGCCCTTCACGGTGGTGAGACTGACCTCGCGCCAGAACTCCGGCTTGACCAGCGGCCGCGCCACCACGGCGGCGTTTGAAATCGAGTATTTTGGAAAAAATCCAAAGCCAAAGCCGCTCGCGATCATCGCGAGCACCCAATCATCGCGGTCGCTGCGGTAGACCGTCTCGCAATCGACTCCGCGGTCGTCGAACACGCCGTCCACCATGTCGTTGAACTCGCAGAATGCGCGCTGCACATAATGTTCGCCGGCGAGATCGGCGATCTCGATGTTTTCGCGCGAAGCCAGGCGATGGTTGGCCGGCAGCACGATCATCATCTGCTCCCGAAACAGCGGCAGGTAATTCAGGCGGGGATCCTGAGCCCGGTCGGGCCGGCAATAGATCGCGGCCTCGGCCTTGGAGCCGATGAGCTGCTCCTCGATCGACTGCGCCGTGCCGTCGATCAGGTCGAGCTTGATATCCGGCCGCGCGCTGCGCAAGCGTGCAAACATCTGGATCAATATCCCCGGCGCGATGGTGCACATGATCGCCAGGTTCAGTTGCGTCTCTGCCTTCGACGCGTAGTCCCGGGCTTCCTTCTTGGCGGCCTGTGCCTGCTCCCAAGCTTCCTGCAGGTAGGGCTGCACGATCCTGCCGAGTTCGGTAAGCTGGACGTTCGACCGGCGCCGGTCGAACAGATAGCCGCCGAACTCCTTTTCCAGGTGCTGGATCGCTCGCGTGAGCGAAGGCTGTGTCACATGGCACTGTCGTGCGGCCTGCGTGAAGCTCAGATGCTCGCACACGGCCAGGAAATACCGGACCTGATGAATCTCCATACGCATTTCCTATCGAAAACTTAGCCAAACGGTATTGGAAAACTTGGCTGTCCGCGCCCATTGTCGCGGGTGGGTCGATAGGAAAAAGCGCTCGATGTCCCCGCACGAGTCTTTAGGCCAGAGGAAACAGCATGTCCAATGAATCCGGTGCGCAGCTATCCGAACTGCGCGATCTCGCGCAACACAACATCGGACAACTCAACCGCTCCGCGGTTGGATGGATCGCGCTGGTCAGGAAAGCGCTTGATGCCGCTGAAGCCAACGTGGCGGCGTTTTGCGATCATGCCAGCCAGCTCGCGCAGGCCGAATCGCCCGTCGAATGCGTCAGGCTGCAAACGGAATTTCTGAAATCGTCGATCGCTTCCGTGCAAAAGCAGTCGACGGAAATGATGCGTATGGAAAAGCAGGCGGCCGAGTAAAACTAGGGCTCGACCGTCTTGCGGTAGAGCGCGCTGTAGCAGGCGGCCGAGAGGTCCCAGCTGAAGGATCGCGACATGGCGCTGCGGCGCATGGTGTCGAGGCGATCGGTCGACACGAAGGTCGAGAAGGCGCGGCGGATGCCGCCGAGGAAGGATTCGATCGAGGGCTGCGAGAACAGGAATCCGGTCTCGCCGTCGGTGATGGTTTCCGCAAGCCCGCCGGTCTGGTGGCCGATCGGCAGCGAGCCGAAGCGCTGTGCGTACATCTGGCTCAAGCCGCAAGGTTCGAAGCGCGAGGGCATCAGCGTGAAATCGCTGCCGGCGAAGATGCGTCGTGCCTGGGCATCGTTGAAGCCGATCACGACCCCGATCGCGTCGGGTCGGCGGCGATGCGCCGCGACCAGCGCCTGCTCCAGCGCCGGCTCGCCCGAGCCGGTGACGACGATCTGCCCGCCGGATTCGATGATCTCATCGGCCGCCGACAGCACGAGGTCGATGCCCTTCTGGTGCACCAGCCGCGCCACCAGGCCGAAGATCGGGCCGCGCGATACCGCAAGCCCCAGCTGCTTGCGGACATAGTCGGCATTGGCGCGCTTGCCTACCCAGTCGCCGGCGCCGAACGGCTGCGCCAGTTGCGCGCAGAACCGCGGGTCCCAGCTTTCATCGATGCCGTTGAGGATGCCGGTCAGCTCCAACGCGTTCGAGCGGGCGCTGAGCAGGCCCTCAAGCCCGCAGCCGAATTCGTGGGTGGTGATCTCTTTCGCATAGGTCGCGCTGACGGTGGTGAGGTGGGACGCATAAACGAGCCCACCCTTGAGGAAGGACAATTTGTCGTAGAATTCGACGCCGTCGATATGAAACGAGCTTTCCGGCGCGCCGATCCGGCGCAGCGATTCCCGCGGAAACAACCCCTGGTAGGCGAGGTTATGGATCGTCAGTATCGTGGGAAGATTCGAACCACTCCAGGCGAGGTACGCCGGCACGAGCCCGGCCTGCCAGTCATTGGCGTGGACGAGATCCGCTGCCCAATTCTTGTCCAGCGTGCCCATCGCAAGTTCGGCAGCGGCGGACGCCAGCCGCGCGAAACGGATGTCGTTGTCGGGCCAGTCGCGGCCCTCATCGTCGCCGTAGGGGTTGCCCGGCCGGTCGTAGAGTTGTGGGCACAACAGCACGTAGACCGGCAAGCCATCCCGGGTCGAAGACCGCCCGAGCCGGCACGCCGGCATCTGCGCTCTAGCCGCACATTCGCCAACAATTTCAATGTGCGTGAGCTGTTCGATGACGTCCCGGTATCCGGGAAGGAGAACTCTGACATCGGCCCAGGGCCGGAGCGCCCTTGGCAGCGCGGCGGAGACGGCGGCCAGTCCACCCACGCGGATGAAGTCGTCCATCTCCGTCGTGACAAAGAGTACTTTCAAGGACTTCCCTCTGAAGCGCCCCGGCATATTGCTATGCAAGAACGGGTCCAAACTCCTGGCCCAACACGGCAAACGTATCCGCGGTTCCTATCGGCGCTTCCCTGCATCGCTTCCGCCATCTAGGCTCGCCGAACCGGAAAATCGGACTGCCGTGCCTCGGGAGGAATTTTGAATGACACTACCTCAGGTTAATGAGGACAGTTTGACAGGGTGCTTTGCCGGGCTGCGGGTGCTCGATTTTTCGACGACGATCGCAGGTCCTCATTGCGGGCGGATGCTCGCCGACATGGGCGCCGAGGTTATCAAGATCGAGACGGCCGAAGGCGAGACGATGCGGACCCGGCCGCCGCTGCGCAATCGCTGCTCCACTGCCTTCGGCCAGCTCAATGTCGGCAAGAAGAGCCTCGTGCTCGACCTCAAGTCGAAGGAGGGCCTCGAAGCCGTGCGCCGCCTGGTCGCAACCGCCGATATCCTGGTCGAGAATTTCCGCCCCGGCGTGATGCGACGGTTAAGAATGGATTACGAAACGCTGCGCCCGCTCAACCCGAAGCTGATCTACTGCTCGATCTCCGGCTACGGCCAGACCGGCCCGTCGGCGGAGCTGCCGGCCTATGCACCGGTGATTCATGCAGCCTCCGGCTATGACATGGCGCATCTCGCCTACCAGCCGGGCCGCGAGCGGCCGGATTATTGCGGCATCTATCACGCCGACGTGTTCACCGGCACCTATGCGTTTGGCGCGATCGCCTCCGCACTCTATCAGCGCAGCCGCACGCAGACCGGTCAGCACATCGACGTGTCGATGCTGGAATCAATGCTGACGCTGACGCTCAACGAGGTGCAATGGTCGCAATTCACGGTCCCGCCGACCACGCGGCCGATGTTCGGGCCGATCGCGACCTCCGACAGCTATGTCATGCTGGCGATCGCGAGTGAAAAGACCTTTCAGGGCCTGATGAAGGTGATCGGCCATCCCGAATGGGTCGGCGATCCGCGATTCGCAGCCTATGGCGATCGCCGCAACAACTGGTCCGAGCTGATGGACGGCGTCGAAGCCTGGTCGCGCACGGTAACGACAGAGCAATGTCTCGCCGCGCTCAACAAGGAGGGGGTGCCGTCATCGGCCTATCGGACCGTCGCGCAGGCGCTGGCCGATCCGCAGATCGCGCATCGAAGGGCGCTTACGGAAGTGGAGGATGGCGGCGGAACGTTCCGGATGATGAACCTGCCGTTCCGGATGTCGGGGGCCAGGGTTGCCGCCGGAAAACGGGTCTCGACGCTCGGCGAGCACACCCGCGCGCTGCTGCAGGAGACCGGCCTCTCCGACGAGCAGATCGCGGCGTTTTCAGGCAGACCGCTGGTCGCGGGGCGGCGTTGACGACAGCCTTGCCGCTGGCAGCGATTCCAGCTTATCTGCTCCGACGTTAATAACGATCCGGAAATACGGACGCACCGCACCTGGAGGAGATCCCAATGATGGCGCTGACCCGTGCGAGCAAATTCGCGCCGATTTTCCTTGTCACGGCATTTGCGTTGGCTGCGCCGGCAAATCCCACCCATGCGCAAAAACAGGGCGGCAGTATCACCGTTGGCCTCGAGCTCGATATCCCCGGCTTCGATCCGCTGAAGGTCGGTGTGTTCGATACTTCGGCGGAAATCGCAGCTGCGGCGATCTTCGACACGCTGACTTATCTCGACGACAAGGGCGAGCCAAAGCCGAAGCTCGCGTTGTCGTGGACGCATTCAGAAGACTACAAAAGCTGGACCTTCAAGCTCAGGCCCGGTGTCAAATTCCAAGACGGCACGCCGTTCAACGCGCAAGCGGTCAAGGAGAATTTCGACCGCCAGAAGGACCCGGCCAACAAGTGTCGCTGCGCGTTCTACATCGCGTTCATCCACGATGTGCAGGCGCCTGACGAATTGACGGTAGTCTATAATTTGAACGATCCGTCGGTGAATCTGCCGGCGATCATAACCGTTCAAGGTGTGAACTTCACTATTCAGTCGCCGACGGCATGGAAGACAAAGGGCGACGACTATAACCGCAACCCCGTCGGCACGGGACCGTACATTCTGAAGTCGTGGACCGCGGGCGACCGCATGGTGCTTGAGAAGAATCCCGACTACTGGAACAAGGGGCATCCCTATCTCGACCGCATCATCCTGAAGCCGCTGCCGGATGCGCAGTCGCGCTTCGCCAGCCTGCAATCCGGCGAGGCGGATATCATCTGGGATGATGAGGCCGATGCCGACAATATTCAGAGGGCGCAAAAAGATCCGAAGCTGAGGGTGCATACCTATGCAGGCTCCGGCGCCGCAGTCGACGCCTTCAACACCAAAGTCGCTCCGTTCGATGATGTCCGCGTGCGCCAGGCGCTGGTGATGGCTATCGATCGTAAGAAGATGTCGCAGGCTCTTACCAATGGCCTGGCGCGGCCGGCCAGCAATCCATACGGCGACGGTTCCTGGGTCAAATGCAAGGATGACGGCGCGTTGCCTTATGATGTCGAAAAAGCCAAGGCGCTGATCAAGGATTACGGCAAGCCGGTCGAATTCAAGATGCTCGTCACGGCGACGCCGCGCGGGCGCGCGGGCGGCCAGGTGCTGCAGCAATTCTGGAAGCAGGTCGGTGCCGTCATGGAGATCGAGCAGGTCGATCAGGCTACCATCCCGCCGCGCGCCTTCATGCGCCAATTCCAACTGACGCCGTGGCGGATCATCGATCTCGCCGATCCCGACGTCCAGATGTATGCGAATTTCCACACCGGTAGCCCGGTGGCGCTCGCCAATTATTCCGATCCCGAGCTCGACCGGCTGCTCGAGCACGCGCGCACCACCGCCGACGTTGACAAGAGAACCGAGGATTACTGTGCGATCAGCCGTCTTATCAATAAGGAAGCGATCTGGTTCTGGACCTTCCAGAACACCTACTACGCCATTTCGAGTTCGCGGCTGAAAGGCCTGCCCAAGATCTATAGTGGGGTGATCGACGTTTCCGACGTCTGGATGGAATGATTATCCATGCTCGGCTTCGTTGCGAGGCGGCTGCTTTATCTGGTGCCCGTGCTGCTGGCGGTCTCGCTGCTCACCTTCCTGATCGCCGCGCTGCTGCCGGGCGATCTCGCCTATGTCATCCTCGGCGACCAGGCGACGCCGGAGAAGGTCGAGGCGCTGCGCCACGACATGGGCCTCGATCAGCCGCTGCTGATCCGCTTTCTCAGCTGGCTCGGCCACATCCTGCAGGGTGATTTCGGCCGCTCGTTCCGAACCGGGCAGACGGTGCTGCAGGCGGTCGCCGAGCGGCTGCCGGTTTCGTTCGAGCTGATGATCCTGGCCGAACTGGCGGGGCTCCTGATCGGCGTGCCGCTGGCGATTGCCTGCGCGGCCAGAAGCGGCAGCGCCTTCGACCGCTTCATGACGGGCTCGGCCTTCGGCATGCTCTCGGTGCCGACGTTTCTCTCAGCCATCCTCCTGATCTATCTGTTCGCGGTCGAATTGCGCTGGCTGCCGGCAACGGGCTACATTCCCTTCACCGAGGATACGATCGGCAATTTGCGCTTCATGGTGCTGCCGGCGCTGACGCTGGCGCTTGCGGAATGGCCGGGCATCATGCGCGTGCTGCGCTCCGACATGATCGCGACCCTGCAGGAAGACTACATCGCGCTCGCCAAGGCCAAGGGCCTGACGCCGAGGCGCATCCTGTTCGTGCATGCGCTGAAACCGTCGTCGCTGACGCTGGTCACGATCACCGGCATCAATATTGGCCGGCTGATCGGTGGCGCTGTCATCGTCGAGACGATCTTCGCGTTGCCGGGAATCGGCCGGCTCCTGGTCGGCGCGATCTATACCCGCGACCTCATCATCCTGCAGGGCGTGGTGCTGCTGGTCGCCTCCGGCTTCGTGATCATGAATTTCATCGTCGACATGCTCTACGCCGTTCTCGATCCCCGGATCCGCCATGGCCACGCTTGATCTCATCATCGAGGAAGATGTCACGGCGACGCCAGTGCGGCGCACGCGCCGGCTCGGCTCGCTGTTCTGGGCGGCGCTTGGTTGGATGATCCTGGTATTTGCGGTCGCGCTGCTGGCTGATGTTTTGCCGCTGCCGAACCCGACCGACATGGACATGCTGGAGCGGCGCGCACCGATCTCGGCCGAGCACTGGTTCGGCACCGACGGGCTCGGCCGCGACGAGCTGTCGCGGCTCATCTATGGCGCGCGGATTTCGCTGGTGGTCGGCCTCTGCGCGCCGGTCATCGGGCTCAGCATCGGCGGCGCGCTCGGCATGCTCGCCGGTTATTTCCGCGGTCGTTTCGAATCTTTCGTGGTCGGGAGCATGGATGTGCTGTTCGCCTTTCCGCCGCTGATCCTGGCGCTTGCGGTCACCGCTTATCTCGGCCAGTCCATCCTCAATCTCACCTTTATCCTCGGCGTACTCGGCATTCCCGCCTTCATGCGGGTGGCGCGCGCCGCCACGCTCACGCTGGCGCGGCGCGAGTTCGTGATCGCGGCGCAGGCGCTGGGCGCGAGCCATGCGCGCATCCTGCTGCGCGAGCTGCTGCCCAATGTGATGCTGCCGCTGCTCGCCTTCTTCCTGCTTGGAGTGGCCGTCACGATCGTGGCCGAAGGCGCGCTGTCGTTCCTGGGTCTTGGCGTGCCGCCGCCGATCTCGAGCTGGGGCAGCATGATCGGGGAGGGGCGCGAGAGCCTCGATGTCGCCCCGCAGCTCGCCTTCATTCCGGCGATCGCGATGTTCCTGACCGTGCTCGCCTTCAACCTGGTCGGCGACACCTTGCGCGCGCTCACCGACCCGCGTCAGGGCGCGCTGTGAGCGGGACGGCCTTGCTTTCGGTCGAGAACGTTGCCGTCGACCTGCCGACGGCACGGGGCAATCTGCGCGCGGTCGACCGTGTCGATCTCGCGCTCGGCGCCGGCAGTACGCTCGGCATTGTCGGCGAGTCCGGCTGCGGCAAGACCATGCTGTCGCGCGCGATCCTGCAACTCCTGCCAAAGAAGGCGAAGCTCTCCGGCCGGGTCATGTTCGACGGCCAGGATCTTGCCCGCTGCAGCGCGGAAACCCTGCGCAAGCTGCGCGCGCGCTCGCTCGCCGTGGTGTTCCAGGATCCGATGACCTCGCTCAATCCGGTGCTGACCATCGGCACGCAATTGATCGAGACGCTGCAGGAGCATCTCGAGCTCGATGGGCCGGCGGCGAAGAGGCGCAGCGTGGAATTGCTGGCCGCCGTCGGCATTCCAGCGCCGGAACAGCGGCTGGCGCAATATCCGCATCAGCTCTCCGGCGGCATGCGGCAGCGGGTGGCGATCGCCATCGCGCTATCCTGCGAGCCGAAACTGCTGATTGCGGACGAGCCGACCACCGCGCTCGACGTCACCATCCAGGCGCAGATCCTCGATCTCTTGGCGCGCGAGCAGAAACGCCGGCACATGGCGATGATCATCATCACCCATGACCTCGGCGTCGTCGCTGGCCGCACCGACGAGGTCGCGGTGATGTATGCCGGCCGCGTCGTCGAGCGCGCGCCGACGCAAGCGCTCTTCAAGCAGATGCACATGCCCTACACGGAAGCGTTGCTGGCGGCGATCCCGAAGCTCGAGACCGCGCCGCACACGCCGCTGCCGGCGATCTCGGGCCGTCCGCCCGATCCGACCCGGCCGCTGATTGGCTGTTCCTTTGCGCCGCGCTGCCACTATGCGGCCAGCCGCTGCGAAGCTGAGAAGCCGAAACTCGCAGCCGCCGAAACCGCGGATCATCTTTACGCCTGCTTCCACCCGATCAAGCTTGCCGCGGGCGTCGGCGCATGATGCAGCAGAGCGCGACTTCGCCACTGCTGAGAGTGGAAAACCTCGTCGTCGAATATGTCGTCGGCAACAAGATCGTGCACGCGGTCTCCGATGTCAGCCTCGAGATCGCGCGCGGCGAGACGCTGGGGCTGGTCGGGGAATCCGGTTGCGGCAAATCCACGCTCGGCCGCGCCGTGCTGCAACTGCGTGCGGCGGTGTCGGGCAAGGTGCTGTTCGATGGCGAGGACCTGACGGCCATGCAGGGCGAGGCGCTGCGAAAAATGCGCCGTCGCGTGCAGCTGATCTTCCAGGATCCGATTGCCTCGCTCAATCCGCGGCGGAAGATCGGCGATATCATCGCCGAGCCGCTGGTGATCGCGGGTGTCAAGGACCCCAAACAAAGGCAGGATCGCGTCAGCAAGGTGTTGAACGCCGTCGGTCTCGATCCGGCGCTGGTGATGGGGCGCTTGCCGCATGAATTTTCCGGCGGGCAATGCCAGCGCATCTGCATTGCGCGGGCGCTGGTGCTCTATCCCGAATTCATCATCTGCGACGAGCCGGTCTCGGCGCTCGATGTCTCCATCCGCGCGCAAATCCTGAACCTGCTGGAAGAGATGAAGGCGCGCTTCGGGCTGACGCTCCTGTTCATCGCCCACGATCTCGCCGTCGTGAAAGCGGTGAGCGACCGCGTCGCCGTGATGTATCTCGGCCGGCTCTGCGAGGTGGGTCCCTCCGAGCAGCTCTTTGCCAAGCCGGCGCATCCCTATACCGCGCTCCTGATCGAGGCGATCCCGGTGCCCGATCCGGACATCAAGCCGGCGGAGAGCGTGGCCGTCGGCGAGCCGCCTTCGCCGATCGAACCGCCCTCCGGCTGCCGTTTCCGCACCCGCTGCCCGCGCGCGGACCAGAAATGCGCCAGCGAGGTGCCGGAACTGCACGCCGTCCGCCCCGGCCAGTACGCCGCTTGCCATCACCCCCTGACGTAAATAAAGACACGACAAGAACAAAACGCCGGGAGGACGCCATGAAGAGTTTCCAGGTCGCCGATTTCAACGCACCTCTCAAGGAAGTCGATCATCCGACGCCCCAGCCCTCGGGCACGCAGGTGCTGGTCAAGGTCAAGGCCGCGGGCGTCTGTCACAGCGATCTGCACATCTGGGAAGGCGGCTACGAGCTCGGCCATGGCCGCAAACCGCTGTCGCTGAAGGATCGCGGCGTGTCGCTGCCGCGCACCATGGGCCACGAGACCGTCGGCGAGATCGTCGCCTTCGGGCCTGACGTGAAGGAAGCGGACAAGGGCGGGCTCAAGGTCGGCACGGTCGCGCTGGCCTATCCCTGGCTCGGCTGCGGCAAATGCGCGACCTGTCTCGCCGACGACGAGAACATGTGCGCGGTGAAGCCCAACGCGCTCGGCGTCTATTGCGACGGCGGCTATGCGGATCACATGACGGTGCCGCACCCGAAATATCTGATCGACCTGAAAGGGCTCGATCCCGTCTCGGCGGCGCCTTACGCCTGCTCCGGCGTCACCACCTATTCGGCGCTGAAGAAGATCGAAAAGGACCTCGATACCCCGATCGTGATTTTCGGCGCCGGTGGCCTCGGCCTGATGGCGCTGTCGCTGCTCAAGGCGATGGGCGGCAAGGGCGCGATCGTGGTCGACATCGACGCGAAGAAACGCGAAGCCGCGGAAAAGGCCGGCGCGCTCGCGACCGTCGACGGCACGGCGCCCGACGCCTTGGCCCAGTTGACGCAAAAGGCCGGCGGACCGATCCGCGCCGTGATCGATCTGGTCGGCAACGCCCAGACCACCCAGCTTGGCTTCGACTGCCTGACCAAGGGCGGCAAGCTCATTATCGTCGGCCTGTTCGGCGGCGGCGCGCCATGGGCGCTGCCGCTGATCCCGATCAAGGCGGTCACCATCCAGGGCAGCTATGTCGGCAATCTCAAGGAGACCCGCGAGCTGCTCGACCTCGTCCGCACCAGGAACATCGCGCCGATCCCGGTCACCCCGATGCCGCTTTCCAAGGCCAACGAGGCGCTGCTCGATTTGCAGAAGGGCAAGCTCGTCGGCCGCGCCGTGCTGACGCCGTAGATCGTCACTTTCCGTCATTCCTAGGAGCGAAGCGGACGAAGCAATCCATTCCTACTTCCTGGCGAAGATGGATTGCTTCGCTTCGCTCGCAATGACGACGTTTACTTCCGTTCACAAGGGAACACCCCATGTCCGCCAACAACGCATTCCACGTCGCCGTCCTCGCCGGCGACGGCATCGGCCCTGAAGTCATGGCGCCGGCGCTGGAAATCCTGCGCAAGGTCGAGGCCAAATCGGGCCTGAACTTCCGCTTCACCGACGCGCCGGCCGGTGCCGTCAATTACAGGGAGACCGGCAAGTCGATGCCGGACTCGACCGTGCGGCTGTGCGAGGAGGCGGACGCGATCCTGCTAGGGGCCTGCGGGCTGCCGTCGGTGCGCTACCCCGACAACACCGAGATCATGCCGCAGGTCGAGCTGCGCTTTCACTTTGACCTCTATGCCGGCGTCCGTCCGGCGCGGCTGATCCCGGGTGTGCCGAGCCCGATCGTTGGCGCCGACCAGAAGGGCATCGACATGGTCGTGATCCGGGAGTCGACCGAGGGCCTGTTCGCTTCGATGGGGAAGGGCGTGGTCACCCATGAGGACGCGCGCGAGACGCTGGTCATCACCCGCAAGACCTCGGAACGGCTGTTCGAGTTTTCCTTCAAGCTTGCCGAACGCCGCCGCGCGCGGGGCCGGCCGGGCGCCCTGACCTGTGTCGATAAAGCCAACGTTTTCAAGGCCTTCGCGTTCTTTCGCGAGATGTTCAATGAGGCCGCTCAACGTCATCCGGAAGTGAAAGCCGACCGCCTATATGTCGATGCGTGCTCGGCAATGCTGGTCAAGCGTCCCTGGGACTTCGACGTCATGGTGATGGAGAACATGTTCGGCGACATCCTCTCCGATCTCACTGCCGGGCTGATCGGCGGCATGGGCATGGCGCCGTCGGCCGACATCGGCGACCGCTACGCCGTGTTCCAGCCCTGCCACGGCACCGCGCCTGACATCATGGGGCAGGGCAAGGCCAACCCGACCGGCATGATCCTATCGGCTGCGATGATGCTGGACTGGCTCGCTGACAAGCACGGCCTGGAGAGCGCAGCCGAGGCCGGCGAAAAGATCGAACGCGCGGTCGACCAGGCCTATGCCGGCGGCATCAAGCCGATGGAGTTTGGCGGAGCGAACGGCACCGCCGAGATCGCGAAGGCGGTGCTCGCGGCGCTGTAATCTAGCTCGCCTGCGCCAGCCGCGCCTCGGACAGCAAGGTCTCCGCCGGCAGGTAGGGCAGGCCATGGGCAGCCGCGACCGGCTCGCAGGTGATGTGGCCGGCGCAGACGTTCAGCCCCGCGCGCAGGTGCGGATCTTCGCTCATGGCGTTGCGCCAGCCCTTGTTCGCGAGCGCCAGCGTGAACGGCAGCGTCGCGTTGTTGAGCGCGAAGGTCGAGGTGCGCGCCACCGCGCCCGGCATGTTGGCGACGCAATAATGCACGACCCCGTCGACCACATAGGTCGGTTGCGAATGGGTCGTGGGCTTCGAGGTCTCGGCGCAGCCGCCCTGGTCGATCGCGATGTCGACCAGCACCGCGCCTGGCTTCATGGTGGAGAGCATCTCGCGGGTGATGAGTTTTGGCGCGGAAGCGCCGGGGACCAGCACGGCGCCGATGATCAGGTCGGCCTTCTTCACCCATTCACGGATCGCCGCGCGGGTCGAGAAGATGGTCTGCACCTTTCCTTCGAAGTGTTCGGAAAGCCGGCGCAGCGCCTCCAGTGAACGGTCCAGGATCGTGACATGCGCGCCCATGCCGAGCGCGATGGTCGCGGCATGGGTGCCGGACACGCCGCCGCCGATGACCAGTACGTCGGCCGCGGGCGCGCCGGGCACGCCGCCGAGCAGAATGCCGCGGCCGCCAGACGCTTTCTCCAGCGCGTGCGCGCCGACCTGTGGGGCAAGTCGTCCTGCGACCTCCGACATCGGCGCCAGCAGCGGCAAGCCGCCGCTCGCGGAGGTGACGGTCTCATAGGCGATGCAGACAGCACCGCTCTTGATCAGGTCCTCGGTCTGCGGCAGGTCGGGCGCCAGATGCAGATAGGTGAACAGCGTCTGGCCGCTGCGCAGCATCTTGCGTTCGGCTGCCAGCGGTTCCTTGACTTTGACCACCATGTCGGCGCGCGCAAAGATCTCGCCGGCCGTGTCGACGATGGTCGCGCCCGCGGCGCGGTATTCATCGTCAGTCAATCCCGAGCCGAGCCCGGCCGCGGTTTCCACCAGCACGGAATGGCCGTGGTGGACCAGCTCGGTCACGACAGCCGGAGTCATGCCGACGCGAAACTCGTTGTCCTTGATCTCTTTGGGAACACCGACAAGCATCGCGAGGCCTCCTTTAGCTGACGCGTCATCATAGCTTGACAGCATGACGATTTTCGGTCGAATTTGATGCAGGCATGTGCGTACGCACAATTATATTGCGCATTTGTGGAAATTGGCAGCAGATTCATGCAGGAAGAAGCCGTAGATCAGCGCGACCGCGCCATCCTCCGCGAATTGATGCGCAATGGCCGGCTCACCAATGCCGAGCTTGCCGAGCGCGTGAATTTGTCGCCCTCGGCCTGCCTGCGCCGGGTGCGCGCGATGGAGGAGAGCGGCCTGATCGCGGGCTATGTGATGCTGCTCGATACCGCGCGCGCCAACATGCCGGGCGTCGCCTTCGTGTCGGTGACGCTGAAGGACCAGGGACGCACGACGCTCGACAAGTTCGAGACGGCCGCGCAGCGCTATGCGGAAATCTCCGAATGCTATCTCATCGCCGGTCCCGCCGACTATGTGCTGCGGGTGGTCTATCGCGACTCCGCGGATTTCGAGCGCATCCACACCAAGGTGTTGACGCAGTTGCCGGGCGTCATGCGCGTGCAATCGGCCCTGACGTTGCGCACCGTCAAGCGCACCACGGCGCTGCCGATCTGAGCGGCGCCAGCGCCGCCTACCCGGGCGCCCGCACGGGAAGCGTCATGCAGAGCGTCGTGCCCTTTCCGGGCGCGGAGGCGAGCGTGATCCGGCCACCGAGCTGCTGCGTCACGAGATTATGGACGATGTAGAGGCCGAGTCCGGTGCTGCCCTGCGCCCGCCGGGTGGTGAAGAACGGATCAAAAACGCGGCGTCGAACTTCCTCCGGCATGCCGCTGCCATCATCGGCGAACGTGATCTCGACTTGATCCAGGCCGAGGGGGCGCGCCTTGATCAACATCTGCCCGCCGGGCCGATCGGTGAAGCCGTGGCTGACGGCGTTGAAGATGAGGTTGGTCAGCACCTGCCCGTAGGGGCCGGGGAAGCTGTCCATGATGATGTCGGGGGGTATCTCGATGACGAGTGAAGATTGAGATTTCAGGAGGCGCGACCGCACGCTTGCGATGACCTGCTCGGTCGCAAGCCTGAGGTCGAAGGTGCGCCGATCGTCACTGCCGCGATCGACAGCGACCTGCTTGAACGATTGAATGAGCTCCGCAGCGCGCTGCAGGTTCGCGACGAGCTGATCTGCGGCGCCGCGACAACCGTCGGCGAACTCGACAAGCAGGGCGCGCCGGACCTGGCGCGAGGCTATCTGGCCGGTGAAGTCGGCGCTGCGGTTCGCCAGGGTCGATGCGACCGTGAGACTGGTGCCGATCGGGCTCGAGATTTCATGGGCGACGCCTGCGACCAGGCCGCCTAGCGCCGCCAGCCGTTCGGTTTCGATGAGGTAGCGCTGTGTTTCGCTCGCGTGCAGGGCAGCTTCGGCCAACCTCCTCTTGTCGCGGAATTCGGCAAACAGCGCGGCAAGAACCGAAGCGCCGAGCGTCACGAGGAGAATGCTCAATTGCGCGGCCACCACGCGCTGGTCCATTAAAAGCTCCGGGTTGCCGAAATAGCCAATGCGAAAAGTGGTCGCCCAGACGATCGAGAGGCTGACGATGAAGGCGGCCGCCGCGGCGAAGACCGGCCGGCAACGCGCCGCGAGCCACAACAGCGGCGCGAACAGCACCGCGACCGGCCCGACATTGGCCAAAAGCTCCGACCGCTGGAAAATGGCAAATCCACTCACGAGCGCCAGTGCCACCACCGTCACTGCACCTTCGACGAGTTCGCTCAACGGCGGCCGGTCCCGCGAGGCCGGGGCAAGCTCGATCAGCAACGGCGCAACCGTGATGATTCCCAGGCCATCCGATGCGAACCAGTGTTGCCAGGTCGTCAGGATCGGCGTCGTCGAGCCGTGAAAGAATTTGAATGTGATGGCCCCGCCCACCCCTGAGACCGCGGTCCCTATGATCGCCGCCGCTGTCAATCCAAGCACGTTGCGCAGCTTGTTCAGCCTGAAGTCCGGACCGTAATAGCGCTCAATCAGCCAAGCCGTGAGCACGGCTTCCCCCGCATTGCAGAGAGCGAAGAGGACTGCGCTCCAGAGATTGCGGTCGCCGGAGAGGTTAGCCGTGATTGTTGCCGCCATCGTGCCGGCAATGACGGGCCATCGCGCCCGGGGTCCGAGCGCAATCAGCAGGCCGGCCGACACGCCTGCGGCGGGCCAGAAAACCGCAACCCCCTCGGGTTTGGTCAGGAGCGCAAGGCTGAACCGCGCCGCCACGAAATAGACGATGCCGACCGCGACAGCGAGCCCAAGCGAGCCGCCCCAGCGCGTCAGGTCGATGCCGGTGGAAAGCTCATGCTGAACCTGTATTCGCAGATCCTGCCGCACCCCGTGCTCCTTCCCCCAAGGGGCCTGTTTAGCACAAGAGTAGCGCGACTGCCGCACCTTCCGCGAGTGGTATGTCGAACTCGCGTTCTGCCATTTCTGCCGCGAACCTGCCACGATCTGGTCGCGACTGGGCGAAAGATGAGCACCGGTCTCCCGTTAATTCGGCCGCCGCAGGGCCACCGTCGCCATTTGCGAAACGATGCTCGCGACGTTCGCGCTAGATCGCCCGCGTCGCTTTCAGCTTTTCGATTTCTTCAGCGCTGTAGCCGAGCGACCCCAATATTTCATTTGTATGTTCGCCGAGGTCGGGCGTGGCCGTCCGGATCTCGCGGTCGAAGCCCGTGATCTCGCAGGGCTGCGCTACCAGATCGAGTTCGCCAAGGCGCGGATGCGTCACGGATCGCCTGATGCGCAACGCCTCGACCTGCGGATCGGCGAAGGCCTGCTTGATGTTGTAGACCGGCCCGCAGGGAAGCCCCGCCGCGACCAACAGCTCAAACCATTCGCCGGTAGTCCTGGCCTGCAGCGCCGCGGCGATGATCTCGTTCATGGCTTCCTTGTTCTGCCGTCGCAGCGCGGTCGAGGCAAAGCGCGGATCGGCCGCCATGTTCTCACGGTCGATCAGCTTGCTGAATATCTGGAAGTTCTTGTTGCTGGTGGCGGCGACGTTGAGGTGGCCGTCCGCGGTGGGAAAACACCCCATCGGGGTGTTGGTAGGATGGTTGTTGCCTTCCTGCGGCGGAATCTTCCTGTCCATGGTCCAGCGCGTGGCCTGAAAATCCAGCAGCGTAAGGCCGGCCTCGATCAGCGAGGTCTGTACCCAGCGGCCCTGGCCCGAGACTTCACGGTCAAGCAGCGCGATCAGAATGCCCTGGGCCAGGAACGCGCCGGCCATGATGTCGGTGACGGCGACGCCGACACGAACCGGACCCTGGCCGGGAAGCCCCGTCACCGACATGATGCCGCTCATGCCCTGTGCGATCTGGTCGATCGAGGGCCGCGACGTATAGGGGCCGTACTGGCCGAAGCCGGAAATGCTGCCGTAGACGATGCGCGGGTTGCGGTTGCTGACGGCTTCATAGTCGACGCCCAGCCGCTTCGTAACGCCCGGCCGCATGTTCTCGACGACGACGTCGGCCTGTTCCGCCAGCCGCATCAGGATCTCGCGGCCTTCTTCGTTCTTCAGGTTCAACGTGATGGCACGCTTGTTGCGATGCAGGTTCTGGAAATCCGAGCCGTCGCGCCGGCCCACCAGTTCGCCGGCCTCGCCTTCCTCCGGCGGCGGCTCGACCCGGATCACGTCGGCGCCCCAGTCGGCCAGGGTGCGGACGCAAGAGGGGCCGGCGCGCGCCAGCGTCAGGTCGATCACCTTGAATCGAGACAGCGGCAACCGCGTAGGCTGGTTTTGCGGCGTTATATGCGTGGATGCTTCCACGGGCTTGTGCATGCTGATTGTCCTGCGTGATGCGCGCGCAATAGCCGATGCTATTTTCCCTTGAACTGGGGTTTGCGCTTTTCCATGAAGGCCTGGCGGCCTTCGCGGAAATCTTCGGAGTCCATACAATCGATGCCGATCTGCTTGATTGCGGCCATGTCGCGGTCGGCGGGGTCTTTCAGCACCTGCGCGATGGTGATTTTCGCGGCCTTGATGGCAAGCGGCGCATTGCCGGAGATGGTGGTGGCGATCGCCATGGTCTCGCCCCACAATTCATTGGTCGGGATCACGCGGTCGACGAGGCCGATGCGCAGCGCTTCGGCGGAATCGATCCGCATGCCCGTGTACATGATCAGCCGCGCCCAGGACGGTCCGACCAGCGACACCAGGTTGCGCAGGCCGTCATAGCCATAGGCGATGCCGAGCTTCGCCGCCGGGATGCCGAACTGGCCGTCAACGGCGGCGATGCGGATATCGGTCAGCATTGCGACCTGCATGCCGCCGCCGAGGCAGAAGCCGCGGATGCAGGAGATCGTCGGCTTCGGGTAATTGCCGAGCAGGGCGCGCTGCGCCTCGCTCTTTCTGGAATATTCCTCGGAGGCCGCCGCATTGTGGCGCGTCTTCTCGAACTGGCTGATGTCGGCGCCCGACACGAAGGCCTTGTCGCCGGCGCCAACCAGCACCACCACGCGCACTCCTTCGTCGTCGCGCAGTTCCGTCAGCGCCTGTCCCAGCCCCTCCCACATGTCGAGCGACATGGCGTTGCGCTTTTCCGGATTGTTGAAGGTGACGATGCCGACGCCATCTTTGACGCTCTTGAGGATTTTGCCGTCGGCGTAGGATTTTTCGGTCTTGGTGACGTCCAGCATCGTGAGCAGCTTTCGGTTAGGAATAGGTGGTGACGAACGGGCCGATATTGGCGCGCCCAAAGGCCGGCCGCGCCTGTATTCTAGCCCACCAACCGGTCACGTGGGGATGGTGCTTTTCGGATACCTGATCCGGCGCGATCTCCTCATCGATCCGCTTGACGAAGGGAACAGCGGCGATATCGGCGATCGAATAGGCTCGGCCTACGAGCCAGCCGGAAGGCGCGAGCGCCGCTTCCATCTTGTCGAGCAGTTGCACCAGCTTGCCGCGGGCCGCCTCGCGCTCCTCCTCGGTGTAGGGCTTGCGCGCCACCCGAAGCCAGGCTTCCTGGCGTTCCTTGCTCGGAATGCTCTTCATCTTCTCGGCGAGCTCGGCATCGCTCCATTTCTCCGCCACCTTCTGCAGATGGTGGCGCCAGTTGAAGACGATGAGGTTGCCGATCAGCGCATCGATATGCCGGATCCAGTTCCGCATCTCGCCGCGCTCGTAAGGTGTGGCGGGACGCAGCGGCGGATCGGGAAAGCTCTCGTCCAGATATTCGCAGATCGTGCCGCTCTCATGCAGCGGCCTGCCGTCATGGATCAGGGTCGGGATCACGCCGAGCGGGTTGATCTTCAGATATTCCGCCGAGTGATGCTCCATCTTCGTCATGTCGACGACATGGCTCTCATAGGCGAGGCCCTTTTCCTCCAGGCAGAGCCGCACCCGGCGCGAGGCGCTGGAGCGCCAGCCGTGATGAAGGATCATCATCGCGTTTCCCCGTAATATTCTTATTTTTACGGGGAGTATCAATCACTGTGCGAGATGCGCCGTCAATGGATGATTGGCGGCCTGGTTGAAGAAGGCGGCTTCCTCGGCGGTCGCCTCCAAAAGCTGCTCGTCCTGCGCGTAGACATCGTTGCGAAACTGCACGGTCTGGTCCTTCGTCATCCAGGCCGTCAGGTAAATCCACGCCACCGGCACCTTCTTCGGCAGCGCCACTTCCTGGTGCGCGCCGGTGGCGATCGCGGCATCGACCGCGGCGCGATTCCATTTCGGCATTTCCTCCGACAACAGCCAGGCGGCGAGGTCGCGGACATTGTCGACCCGCGAGCAGCCGTGGGAATCGAAGCGGTAGTCGTCGTTGAACAGGCTGCGCTGGTTGGTGTCGTGCATATAGACGGAATAGGGATTGGGCATGTCGATCTTGACTGCGCCGAGCGCATTGAAGGTGCCGTTTTCCTGACGCACCGTGTAGTTCGGCGCATGCGTGCCGGACCAGTCGACCGAGTGCGGGTCGATCGCATGGTCATGCGCGTCCAGCACTTCCATGTGCATGCGAGAGAGGTAGCTCGGATCTTTCCGCATATGCGCCGAGATTTCGGTTTTTGCGATCGAGGACGGCACCGTCCAGGTTGGATTGAGCACGACGCCGGTGATCTCGGCCGTCAGCGTCGGTGACGGTTTTTCGGTCTTGCCGACGATGACGCGATAGCGCCGCACCACATGATCGTTCTCGACGGCTTCTGCAAACGTCGCGGGAATGTTGACCACGACATAGCGTTGGCCGAAGGAGAAGTTCGTGTTCTCGAGCCGCTCGAGCGAGGCCTCGAGCTGCTTGATGCGCTTCTGCACCGGCACGTTCATCGCGGTCAGCGTGCGCGGCGTGACGGTCCCGGTCGGTGCCAGCCCGTGGCGGACCTGGAAGCGTTTCACGGCTTCCGCAACGTCCGCATCGAAGGCGCCGGTGGTCTTCTCGGCGGCGAGGTCGTCGGTGATGATCAACCGCTTGCGCAGGAGGTCGTCATTGGCGGAGGCCGCGCCGATCGCAAATTTGGCGTCGTTGGGTATGGTCGGCCAGCCGCCGCGCACGGCGATATCCGAATAGCTGAGCGCGGCTTCCTTGATCCGCTGCGCGGTGTCTTCGTCAAAGGTCGGCTCATGCGAGAGCGCCAGCGCCGCCGCCGAGCGCTGCTCCGGCGTAGAGGCGGGCGCTGCGGCCGGCTTCGGCTGCGCGGCGTGGGCGGGATTGGCGGTGACGGGGGCGGCCGCGGGTTTCGCGGCTGGCGGCGCCACCTGGGCCAGCGCGGAATCACCGGCCAGCGTCAGCGCCATGGCCAAAATCGTCATTCTCTGCATGCTGGTTGTCCTTGGGAGATGATGGCGGGGTGGGATAGGCGGTAGCGCCGGAGAGAGCCCGGAAATAGTCCAGGAGAGTTGCGTTCTCATTAAGTGGCTCTGCCCCTGATGCGCGGCCCGATGGGAGGTATGACTTTGGTCGCCTTTTTGTCCCGGGCGGCCTTTGATATGTCGCAACAACCGCGCAGTTGGTTCGGCAAAAAGCGCAGCGGAAGCAGGTCTTAGGGAGGTCCCATGGGGTTGACGCGCCGCGAGGCGATGGTCGGATTTGGCGGCGCACTCGCTTTGGTGAGCCGTCCTGCGCTGGCGCAGGCTGCCTATCCAAGCCGCAACATCCGGATGATCGTGCCCTATCCGCCGGGCGGCACCACCGACCTCCTGGGCCGGCTGATCGCCGACCAGATCAAGACCGGGCTGAACGCGATCGTGGTGGTCGAGAACAAGCCCGGTGCCGGCACCACGCTGGGTGCCGAGCAGGTCGCGCGTTCCGACCCGGACGGCTACACGCTGTTGATGGCGACCTCGACCACGCTCGCCATCAACAAGACGCTCTACAAGAAGCTCCCCTATGATCCCGTGAAGGACTTTGCGGCGATTTCGCTGGTCGCGGCCGTGCCGTTCGCGCTGATCATCAACCCGACCATCCCGGCCAGGACGCTGAGCGAGTTCATTGCCTACGCCAAGGCGAACCCGGGTCTCGCCTATGGTTCTGCCGGCAATGGCAGCCCGCAGCATCTCGGCGCCGAGATGCTGAAATCCGCAGCCAACATCGACATCCGTCATGTGCCCTATCGCGGCAGCATTCCGGCCATGCTCGATGTGATCGCGGGCCACATTCCCTTCATGATCGTCGATCTGCAGCCGGCGCTGCAGCAGATCAAGGAAGGCAAGGTGAGGGTGCTCGGCGTGACCACGCCGAAACGCGTTGCGGCCGCGCCCGACATTCCCACCATCGCCGAGGGCGGGCTGCCCGGCTACGAGCTGGTCGCCTGGCAGGGCGTGGTGGCGCCGGCCAATACCCCGCGTCCGATCATCGACGCGCTGGCCGCGCAGATCGCCAGGCTTTTGGCCGATCCCGCCACCGGCGAGCGCTTCACCTCGATCGCGATCGAGCTGCTGCCGGCATCGACGCCGGACAGCTTTGCGAGCTACATCAAGACCGAAGTCGATCGCTGGGCGACCATTGTCAAGAACTCGGGCGCCGAAGCGGAATGAGCGAAGCTCCCGTTCTGATCGTCGGCGCCGGACCGGTCGGGCTCACGCTCGCGATCGATCTCGCCTGGCGCGGCATCGATGTGGCCGTCGTCGAAACGCGCGCCCGCGCCGCTCCCCCCGAGCCGAAATGCAACCATGTCGCGGCGCGCACCATGGAGATTTTCCGGCGGCTCGGCATCGCCGGGAAAATCCGCAACGCCGGATTGCCCGCCGACTACCCGCATGACATCAGCTATCGCACCTCGTTCACTGGCGCCGAGCTGACGCGCATCAAAATTCCCTGTCGCCGCGACCGCTTCACCGCAAAAGATGCTGCCGACTCCAACTGGCCGACGCCGGAGCCGCCGCACCGCATCAATCAGATTTTCCTCGAACCGATCCTGTTCGAACATGCGGCGTCGCAGCCGCGCATCACCATCATCAACCGCACCTCGGTGGAGGACGTCCTCATCGAGGACAATTCCGCCAGCGTCTCCTTGCGCGATCTCGATACCGGGGCGGCGAAGCGCGTCGACTGCCGCTTCCTGATCGGCTGCGATGGCGCACGTTCGGTGGTGCGCAAGGCGATCGGCGCCGAATTGTCCGGCGATGTCATCATCCAGCGCGTGCAGTCGACCTTTATCCGTGCCCCCGGCCTGATCGAGCGTCAGCAGCACCAGAACGCCTGGGGCACCGGCGCCATCAACCCGCGCCGTTCAGGAATGGTCTATGCGATCGACGGATGCGAGCGCTGGCTGGTGCACAATTATCTCCGACCCAACGAAGACGACTTCGAGGCGGTCGACCGTGACGGCTGTTTGCGTACCATCCTCGGCGTCGGTATCGATTTCGAATACGAAATCATCTCGAAGGAAGACTGGTACGGCCGCCGCCTGATCGCGAACAAGTTCCGCGATCGCTGCGCCTTCATCGCGGGCGACGCCGCCCATATCTGGGTGCCCTATGCCGGCTACGGCATGAATGCCGGCATTGCGGATGCGATGAACCTGTCCTGGCTCATGGCCGCGCATCTCAACGGCTGGGCGCCCGAAAGCATCCTCGATGCCTATGAGGCCGAGCGCTGGCCGATCACGAGCCAGGTCTCGCGCTTTGCGATGTCGCATGCGGAAGCCGAGATCGAGCGGCGCGGCGCGGTGCCACCCGAGATCGAGGAGGAGGGGCCGCGCGGGGACGCAGCGCGGCGCGCTGTCGGACGCCTGACCTATGAGATCAATGTCCAGCAATACGCCTGCGCCGGGCTGAATTTCGGCGCCTACTATGATTCCTCGCCGATCATCGCCTATGACGGCACGGCGCAGCCGTCCTACACCATGAACAGCTACACGCCGTCGACCGTGCCGGGCTGCCGGACGCCGCATTTCTTCCGCGACGACGGCAGCTCGCTTTACGATGCGATGGGGCCGGAATTTACGCTGCTGCGCTTCGATCCTGGTCTCGACGTCGCGTCGCTTTCCGGCGCGGCGCGCGAAAAGCGCGTGCCGCTCAGGATTCTCGACGTCGAGCAACCCGATGCCGCCTACGAGGGCGGCAGGCTGGTCTTGTCGCGCCCGGACCAGCATGTGGCCTGGCGCGGCGACAGGATACCGTTTGATCCGGTCGCCTTGATCGATCGCATCCGTGGCGCGGCGGAGTAAGTGCTCCAAACCGGCCTGAGGACAAGCGCAAGATGCCCGCGCTTATTCCTCGTTGGCGGCGATCGATTCCATCAAGGAGACGAGCTGACGCTGCACCGTCTGGTCCTTGATCTTGCTGTAGGCCCTGAGCAACCGGAGGCTGAAGGCGCTGTCGAGGAACAGCAAGCTCTCGACTTCGCGCGCCTTGCCGTCGCCATCGTAGAAGAAGGTGACGGGAACGTCGAGCGCACTGGCGATCTGCTGCAGGCGCGCGGCGCCGACGCGATTGACGCCCTTCTCGTATTTCTGGACCTGCTGGAAGCTGACGCCAAGCTTGTCGCCGAGCTCAGCCTGCGAGATCTTCTGCTCGACACGCCGCAGACGAATCCGCTTGCCAAGTTCAATGTCGGGTTTGCCGGCACTGCGCTGTTTCATCTTCTTAGCCGCTGACTTGTTCATTCTTTTCTCACCGTCCTTCGGTCGGAAAGCCCCCGAACAGATGGGTCAGGGGTTCACCCATATACACCGCTTTGAGTTCCCGTGGATGGAGGAACTCATCTCTAAACCACGGGTATTTCGCGGGATTGAAGGCTTCTATCAGCCAGTCGATCATGTGCCGTACCCTCGGGATGCGGCCACAGCCTGGATGATAAGAAAGCCAAATGTCGAGCGACAGCCGCGCGTCGATATCGAGCGGCACCATCTTCCCGCCGAGCGCATGCGCATAGGTTGGGAACACGCCGATGCCGGCGCCGTTGGCGACGGCCCAGTAATTGGCGCTGGAGACGTTGGTCTTCATCACGACGAGATCGCGTTCGTTGTAGCCTGGAAACAGACTCGCGAACGTGTCTCGGGAAGCGATGTCATCGGCGAGCTGCATCACCAGGCGATGCTTGACCAGATCCTGCGCGGTCTTCGGCACGCCGTAGGTGTTGAGATATTGCTCGCTGGCAAAGAACATCAGATGCATGCGGCCGAGCTTGACCTGCTTGACGTCGAGCATGGTCGGCCGCACCAGCTGGATCGCGACGTCGGCTTCGTGCCGCGATACGTCGGCCGAGCGCATGGCGCAGTGCAGGTCGATCAGGATGCTCGGAAACGAGCGCTGAAACTCGACCAGGCGCGGTGCGAGCCAGAACGTGCCCAGGCCCTCGGTGACCGCAACCCTGATCTCGCCGGAGAGCGCATCGGTGACGGAGCCGCCGGCGCGCAAGAGGTCGAAGGCGGCCGCCTCCATGCGTTCGACGGCGGCAACAACGTGCACGCCTTCTTCCGTAAGGCGCGCGCCGTGGACATCGCGGATGAACATGGTCGCGCCGATCTGCCGTTCGAAATCGCCGACGCGCCGGCGCACGGCATTGATGGAAAGATCAAGCCGTTCGGCGGCGGAGCGGAAGCTGCCGCAGCGGGCCACTTCCAGGAACACGCGCGCGGCGTCCCAGTCCTTCAGGCTTGAGAGAGCAACCCTCCGGCGTTCCTCCAGAGGAACGCCCCTGTCCATCGTCAGATGCATACAAGTCCTTTCCGTCTGCTAAATTTGGCAGAATCCTGCACGGACTACAACCATGGCGGGTCGGGTGTCCTCTATTTTAACCTGCAACCTTACCGCTATGAACGGTATCGGGAGAATGCCGCGGGCCGATTTCCAGCCCCTCGGACCGCGACATGGCGCCACATGACCTCCGTCGTCAGGCTTCGGGCCTTCGCCAACTCGGCGAGCGTTCCGCTTCTGACTCTGGTTGACATGCAGCAGGAGTCTCTGGCGGAGCCGCGTCTGCTCGCATTATCCGGTGCAGGCGCGGCGCTCGCTAACTGCCGCAAGGTCTTCGATCACGCTCACTGGATCATGCCTGCCGGTGGCCTTCATGCCCATGGTCGGGGAATCCGCCTTCTTCAATCGCGCCCGCGCCGTTCATCCGCTGGATCGACGGTTTGAGCCCTATAGCAACGAAATGACTTTCGACCGTGGCAGCCCCTCGTGTTATTCTTGCGTGCCGTTCGCGGCCTTCATGGACCGAAGCCGTGGCGGCATCGTGCTCTCGACGAAATATCGGCGGACATGTCTTTCGCGCAGTTTCGACGATTTCTGGTGTTTATGCTGAGGCTCGTGATTCGGCCGGGTGGATCGCCACGACCACGCCTCAGAAACTGGGCAACCGCAAGCAAGCCAATGGAATGAGCGCAGGTGGATAATTCGGACGAACAATTGCTGGAGATACTCGCGATGCTCGAGGAATGCCGGGCAGCGCTGCGGCTCGACGGCCGGGCCGATACGGCCCAGCTGGTGTCGGTCGCGATCCTCGACGTGCGCATGAAGCTCAACCGCATCGGCGATGCCGAGCTCAAGGCGCTGTGCGACGAGATCATGCCCCCTGACTCCGCGGACGAGGTCTCGCGCGATGGCCGGTCTTCCGCCCAGCGCCGGCGCCCGCTGCTCCGCCTCGTCAAATAGGCATTAACCTTCCTCCCGATCGGCCCGGGAACGTGGCGGCCTCCGATGCGGCAATGCCGCATTTGTGATTGTGTCATCGATAACGCGCGCGGCTATGCAGCGTAGTACGCGTAGGGGCCCGTGGCTGAAGCGATGGCGATGACGGCATGATTTCGGATGTTTCGATCCCGGCGGCGCTGATTGCCGGCCTGGTCAGCTTTCTGTCGCCCTGCGTGCTGCCCCTGGTCCCGCCCTATCTGATCTATCTCACCGGCGCCACCATCGAGCACGTCGCCAATGAGGAGACGGAATCCTCATCCCGGCGCGCGGTGATGATCTCGGCGCTGTTGTTCGTGCTCGGCTTCTCCACCGTGTTCGTGCTGCTGGGCGCCAGCGCATCGCTGGTCGGCAGCCTGATCCGTGAGTGGTCGGCACAGCTCGCCATCATCGCCGGCATCGTCATCATCGTCATGGGCCTGCACTTCCTGGGCCTGACCCGGATCGGGCTGTTGATGCGGGAAGGGCGCTTGTCGATCCCGAAACCCGTCGGCCTCTGGGGTGCCTATGTAATGGGGCTCGCCTTTGCCTTCGGCTGGACGCCGTGCATCGGCCCGATCCTCGCGGCGATCCTGTCGATTGCGGCGGCTGAGGCCACGGTCGCCAAGGGTGCGGGGCTCCTTGCCGTCTATTCGGCCGGCCTCGGCATTCCCTTCCTGATCGCGGCCTTCATGGTCGAACAGTTCTCCTCGCTGTTCTCGCGCATGAAACGCCATCTGGCGACGGTCGAGCGGGCAATGGGCGTCCTGATGATCATCACCGGCATCGGCTTTTTGACCGGCGCGGTGTCCAATGTCAGCATCTGGCTGCTCGACACGTTTCCGTCGCTGCAGAGCTTCGGCTAAAGCGTGATGATTTCAGGATGAATCATCATCACGCTTTAGCTTCTTGTTTGCGCATGATCTTTTCGGAAAACCGCTACACACTTTTCCGGATCATGCGCTAGGTTTCTTCGCTCAGCGCGCAGGTCACGGTGTAGACCACCCCGCGCGGCAGAAAATCCACCGTCGCTTCGCCGCCGAGCTGGTCGCGGGCGCTGCGCTCGATCAGCCGCGAGCCGAAGCCGCGCTGCACCGGCGCCACCACCGGAGGGCCGCCGGCCTCGGTCCAGATCAACCGGAGCCGGCGCACGGTATCGTCTTCCAGCACTTCCCAGTCGACCGCGACATGGCCGCTCTCGTTCGAGAGCGCGCCATATTTCGCCGCATTGGTCGCGATCTCGTGCACGATCATCGACAGCACCACGGCAAGCCGCGGCGACAGCGGCACGCTCGGCCCGAACATCTTGATCCGTTCGGGATTGCTCAGCACATAGGGCTGCACCACGCGCCTGATGACATCGGCCAATTCCGAGCCCTGCCACCTTTCCTGGCTCAGCAGATTATGCGCTTCCGCCAGCGCTCCAAGCCGGCCCTCGAATTTCTCGCGTTCCGCGCGGGTAGCGCTGCGGAAGGTCTGGGCTGCGATCGCCTGCAGGATCGCGAGCGTATTCTTGACGCGGTGGTTGAGCTCCTCGACCAGGAGATTATGCAGCATCTCGCCGCGCGCGATCGTCGTGGCCATCCTGACCGCGAAGGCAAGCCCGATCAGCAGCAGAACGCCGCCGATCACGCTCACGATGGCGAGATAGCGCCACAGCGGCGCGATCAGCGAGTTCTGCGAGATGCCGGCGGCAACCGTCCAGCCGGTCAGCGAGGACCGCGCAAAGGTCGTGATCAGCGGCACGCCTTCGAGCGAGACCGTCGGCAGCGTCGCCTCCGTCGTCTTGAACATTTCGGCGTAGAGCGTGGGGGACGCGCGCTGACCGATGGTGGCTTCCGGGTTCGGCACGCGCGCAAAATTGATGCCGTCCCGGTCGAAGATCGAAATCGTCCAGTCCGGACTTGGCCGTTGCTTCTCGACAATCGATTGGAACATTTCGATCGGAGGACTGAAAGAAATAACGTAGATCACCTCGCCGTCGCGAATGACCGGCACCTCGACCGTGAGGATCATTCGCTGCTTCACCGCGCCAATGAACAGGTTCGAATATTGCGGCTGCCGGGTCGCAAAGACCTTGTCGACGATTTGCCGGTTGTTGCGCGGCGGCAGGCTCGCGGCATCCGTCGTGACCGAAGAGAACAACTGCCGGCCCTCGCGGTCCGCGACCAGGACAACGCCGTCCTTGCCGTATTGGTCGAGAAAGCCCAAGGCGATGCGGCGGAAATTGTTGAAGTCGCCGTTGCGCAGCGAATTGGTCAGCGCCAGCACCTGCAGCCCGCCGGTCATCCGCTGCACTTCGGCATCGAGCACCAGGCGGATGCTGCGCACCGTTTCCAGCACCCGTTGGGTCGCGTCCTTGCGGTCCTGCTCGTAATTTTGAAAAACGATGCCAACCGCGAAGATGATCAGCGGCAGCGAGGTCCCAGCGACCAGGAGAGCTAGCCGAACCGGCAGGGAGAGCTTTTGCACAAAATGCCCGCGAAACAGCTGGAGGAACTGCCGCCAGCTCGTTGCGAGCATAGGAGAAGTGCCGGGAATCCGCCAAAGATTTAGCGGGTTCCGCGGTGCAGCAAGCGGCTGCGGAACCCCGACAAATCAGAGATTGCTCTCCGTGATCGCGGAATAGACCAGCGTGCGCAATTCGCGCCGCAGCGGATAGGCGCTCGACGGCAGCACCTGGGTCATGAAGATGGTGATCAGCTCTTCGGCCGGATCGATCCAGAACGAGGTCGTCGCTGCGCCACCCCAATTATACTCGCCTGCGCTGCCGGGGATCAGGGTTTTGGCGGGCTCCATGGTGACGGCAAAGCCGAGGCCGAAGCCGATGCCGTTATAGGTCGCCTCCGAGAACAGCGAGCGCGACATGGCGGGCAGATCAAGGCCGCCGGGCAAATGGTTCGACGTCATCAGCTGCAGCGTCTTCGGTCCGATCAGCCGCACACCGCCGAGCTCGCCGCCATTGATCAGCGCGCGGCAGAAGGTGAGGTAGTCGGCCGTGGTCGAGCACAATCCGCCACCGCCGGAGACGAGAGAGGGGGGCGACAGATAGGAACTCGTCGTCGGATCGTCCTGCAGCGTGAGCGCGCCCTTGCGCTCGCTCGCGTGGAAGGCGAGGCGGCCGGGCGGGTCCGCCGAGTAGCAGGCCGCGAAGCGACGCACCTTCTCATTTGGCACGAAGAAGTCAGTATCGCTCATGCCCAGCGGGCCGAAGATGCGTTCCTTCAGGAACTGCTCGAACGGCATGCCTGAAATCTTGCCGATGAGATAGCCGATGACATCGGTGGCGACCGAGTAGTTCCAGGCTTCGCCCGGCGAAAATTCCAGCGGAATCGTCGCAAGACTCTCGATCATCGAATCCAGCGTGCCCGCCGTCTGCACTTCTCCGATCTTGGCCTCGCGATAGGCGGCATCGACATTGGAGCGCTGCTGGAAGCCGTAAGTGAGCCCGGAGGTGTGGCGCAGCAGATCGACGATCAGCATCGGCCGCGACGTTGGCCGGGTCAGGAAGTTCGGCGCCGTGCCGGCCGCGAACACGCCGAGGTTTTTCCACTCCGGGATGTATTTGACGACGGGCTCGTCCAGCGCGACCTTGCCCTCCTCGAACAGCATCATGAAGGCCACGCTCGTGATCGGCTTGGTCATCGAATAGATGCGGTAGATGGTGTCGTCCTTGACCGGCACCTTGCGCTCGACGTCGGCAAAGCCCTGTGACGCGCTGTGGACCACCTTGCCGCGGCGGTAGACCAGAAGCTGGGTTCCCGGGAAACGGCCCGCATCGATGTAGCGGCTCTTCAGGTGCGCCTCGACCCGGTCGAGACCGGCCTTGGACATTCCGACGGATTCGGGCGAGGCGGGGGTCGGGGCTAGCATGGGGAGGGTCTCCGAAAAGCAGGATTATTCTTGATATCTCAAAGGCGGTCGTGTTCCAACACCACGCGCTTACCCGAAACCAGCCACTGGTGTAGGGTTGGTTGTGTTTACAGGCTACCTCGCAGGAAACCTCTCCCATGACCCAATTCAGTGAAGCCGATCTGACCGCCGCCGTCGTCAAGAGCTTTGAGAACACGCCGAATCCGCGGGCGAAATTCCTGCTGCAGGAGCTGGTGAAATCGCTTCACGATTATGTGCGCAAGACCGATCTCACCTTTGAGGAATGGGAATACGCGATCGACTTCCTGACCCGCACGGGCCAGAAGTGCACCCCGATCCGCCAGGAATTCATTCTGCTCTCCGACGTGATGGGCGTGTCGATGCTGGTCGACGCGGTGAACCATCGCGAGCGCGACGGCGCGACCGAGACCACGGTGCTCGGCCCGTTCTATGTCGGCGAGCACAAGGAGATGGCGAACGGCACCGATATCTCGCCGCAGAACAAGACCGGCGAGAAGATGTTCGTGCAGAGCCGCGTCACGGATCTGAAGGGCAAGCCGCTTGCCGGCGTTCCCGTCGATGTCTGGCACGCCGACGACGACGGCCTCTACGACTCGCAGAAGCCGACCTATGCGGCGCAAGGGCCAACCTCGCGGGCGCGCTTTGTCACGGACGCTGATGGACGCTTCTACTTCCGCACCATCCTGCCGTGCAGCTATCCGATCCCGACCGACGGGCCGGTCGGCGAAATGATCATGCAGACCAAACGCCATCCGATGCGGCCCGCGCATGTGCATTTCCTGGTCAATGCCAGGGGTTATGAGCCGCTGATCACCCATGTCTTCATCGATGGCGACAAATATCTCGACTCCGACGTGGTGTTCGGCGTGAAGGATGAACTCGTCGCCAAGATCGAGAAGCGCACCGATGCGAAGATGCCGGACGGCAAGGAAGCAGCGAGCCCATGGCACCTGATGACCTACGAATTCCACATGAAGCCGGGCGGCGGCGCGGCGCCGAAGCCGATGGCCGCGAGGGCTGTAGAGCCGGCTTGAGCTGCCATTGCTATGCATGCCGAAAATACACCTCCGCATTCCCGCGGCACGATCATGCTCGGGTGATGCATCATGCGTGGCCCTCGATCAGAAGAGGGCGCAGGGAATGCCGGATGCTGGCCGCACCCGCGAGCCTTGCGTGCAAAGAAAGTGCACTTTACGCACGCAAGCAACGACAGGGCAGCCGAGACAATCCGGCATTCCCTGCGCAATGGTTTTAACGGCTGCTCCGCGCTCTCCCTGGTGTACCGGGCTTGTTAGCCACCATCGTTCCGCGATACGTCTCACAGAACTTGACACCAGCATCGGGGTGTCGGGACCACACGGCTTGGCCGTCCGCATCGAACGCGCACGTCTGGCGCGCTTGATACGTCCATCGCCTCCCGCCGCCAACGTTCGTGACGATCGCGAAACGCCCCTCTTGTGAGGCGGGACAGCCGGGAGACAACCACATATTTCTGAGAAACGGAAGTGGGATATTTTTGCGAGAGCGGCTTGACATGCTTCAAATAGACTTCCGATAAAGCGAAGTGATTTGCCCGCCGGGCAGCCGCTCCGTGCCATGGCCGCATTAGGCGATCGTCTCGGATTAGCATCGAGTTCACCATAATTCGTCGACTGTCCAATTTTCATGTAACCAAGCGTAAGTTGTTGGATTGATATCCTTGCTACGCCAGGGTGCGACCGTCAGCGGAGCACTTCCGGCCGCGAGGTCTCTTGGAACATGGATCATCCAGTTGGGCCCACCACAACGACGACAGATTTTTATGATCGTCTAAACGACAACCTTGGGCAAATGAGTTTGAGGGTAGGAAGCCTGCTTTTCTGGATTGCGGTCTGCCTCACGGCTTGCTTGTGGGATGACGGCCCATTTTTTCTTCTCCTCTGCTTCAGTGCGGGCCTGACAATTTTGCTCGCAGTGCCGCGCATACTTCGCGACACCTACTTGGCGTATCGCGGTATGCCGGCTCTTCGTATCAACGAAGTGGGATTTTGGGCGCGGGAATGGTCTTACCTGGGATGGGTCAATTGGCGTGATGTGGCGTCGGTTGAGATTGAGAGCGGAAAAACTTACCAACTCGTCGTTGTTTTTCGTGACAAGGAGTTTGCCCGGCTTGCCGGTCACGATCAGGTCTCGATCATGCTCGCGCGCTTCTGCGGCTTTCTGTTTCTCGTCGACGTGGGACCCAACAGGTTGCGGTTGATGAGTTCCTCACGACTGGCGAGCCGATGGGAGCGCCTTACAGCAACGCTCGATCCGATTTTGGCGGTCAACGGCATTCCGAGGTCAGAAAGACGGGTGCGTGCATAACCGGCTACGCCGCTGACGTGCATGAACGAGGATGGGGCAATCGCGTGACGGCTAATCTAAAGAAGACGGCATTTCCCCTGTACTCCTACCAAATCCTCGATTTTGCTTTGAATGGCCAGCGTGTCTTGGGAAGACGGGTCCGCCAGCATCAAGCCAAAAATTTTGGGCAGTTCTGACGCCACGTCGACGATTATTTGCTGATCGATCCTTCTTATTGAAATCGACACCTTTGATGCGCCCGCCGATCCGGCCGTGAACATCCTGCGCTTAGCCTCTTCGGTGTTTGCTTCTGCGTCGATCCGAAAACCGCCGCGGATATCTGTAACCGTAATCGACATGCCCACAACATCGCCCCACACATTAAAACGCTGTCTCAGTTCCTCTTTAACTTGTGGGAATTTCGCGGCTTTCTCGCTATCAGGGGGTGGCACATCGCAGGTAAAAATGAAGTGATCGAGCCGCGATAGGCGTTGTGACGCCGGCACACCTTTAGGAGGCTCAACAGGTTTTTGCACGACCGGTATATCGGGCGCCTTGGGGTGAAAGTGCCAATATAAAAAACATCCTATGGTGAGGTAGACGGCGCCTACGGCTACACTTGAGGTTAACTTCCAAAACTTGGACATGTCGGGGATTGATCGAACCCCGATAGCCGCAAAAATAAAGCCTATGATGAGCGCGGGTGCGACTAGGGACATATCTCCCCCGGACGTCCATGCGATGCCCGCGCAAGCCAGCCCAAGGCCAAAATCTACTGTGCGAATGACCTTGACGTTGCGGTCCATAAAAGCAGACCAGCGACTACGCATTATCTCAATCTTTGATTTCGTTCCGTCGACCATCCAAGAGCCTTTCCCATAGGGTATAATGCCCTCGGAGCGGCAACCTTGGAATGTACGGCGTTGGGCCATCCCCACCCTTTTGCACGCCTCCAGAGCATCAGTCGCAGAACAGCTCATGATACGTGATATCGTAACGGCGCGGCGGATTACGCCTTCGGCTAATCCGCGCTGCGAGCAGCAAACATGATGGGGACGACCCTATGAAGGGATGGCGTACGCGGATCGGGTTTCTGGTGCCGCCCGGCAACCCCACGGTCGAGCCGGAAATGGCCGAATTGACGCCGCCGGGCGTGTCGTTGCACTTCACGCGCATGCATGCCGAGGGTGCGGCCGGCACGCACGCCGGACAGGAGCAGCGAAATCTAAGCCAAGTCGAGAGCATTCCGGCTTGTGTGCGGCTGCTGGCGATGGTCTCTCCCAGCGTGATCGTCATGGCGCACACGGCGACGAATTATACCCTCGGCGAAGACCGCGTCGCGGCGCTGGTTGCGGAAATGGAAGCGATCAGCAAGGCGCGGTTCATCACCGCCTTTGGCAGTGCGATGGCGGCCTTCAACGCGCTGGGCGTTCGGCGCATCGCCTATGCCACGCCTTACTCGGCGGACATGACCGCTCAGGGAAAGCGGCATCTCGAAACATGCGGCATATCCGTCGTGAGTTCAGGTCATCTCACCAACGTCCGGAATATCTACGAGGAAAATGACGAGCGTGCCTACGCGATCGGTCGGCAGGTCAATCATCCCGAGGCCGAAGCGATTTTTCTAAGCGGTGTCGGCATGCCGACGCTTGATGCCCTGCAACCGCTGGAAGAGGACACCGGCAAACCCGTGATCTCAGCGGCGTCAGCGATGATGTGGAATGCATTGCGCACAGCGGGCGTCCATCAGGGATTTGACGGCTATGGAAAGCTGCTGAGCGGGAAGGTCTAAGGAAGCCGGGGTGATTGATCGTAGATCGTAGGATGGGTTGAACGAAGTGAAACCCATCATCGTGCTGGAGGTGACATTGATGGGTTTCGCTGCGCTCTACCCATCCTACGGGCTTGTCCGCTTCGCACTTCCCGAACTGTCGATCATCTTTTAATCATCACGCTCATTTCTTGTGCGGCGCACAAGAAATGAGCGAATCGCAAATTTTGAATGCGAATCCGCTCTGCAAAAACTTCGGGCACGAGTGCTCAACCCATTACAAAATAGACGATTTTAGCGATCGGTCGGCTTGGCACAAAGCTTGAATGGCTAGTTCTGACGCCACCGACGCCGTCCTTCGAAACCCATCATCTGAATTTTGCGACCGCCCGACTGGGGCCTCCCCAGGGCGCGCACCTATGCCTGCGAAAGGACATTTCTTATGAGCGAGCAGAACCCGACCTCGATTTCGGAGACCTGGATTTCCGACTGGAATCCCGAGGACGAGAAATTCTGGGAATCCAAGGGCAAGTTCGTCGCCCGCCGCAATTTGATCTGGTCGATCGTCGCCGAGCACATTGGTTTCTCGGTCTGGCTGATCTGGTCGATCGTCGCGACCAAGCTGCCGGCGGCCGGTTTCCACTTCGACACCGACCAGTTGTTCCAGCTGGTGGCGCTGCCGGGCCTGATCGGCTCCTTGATGCGCTTTCCCTATACCTTCGCAGTGACCACCTTCGGCGGCCGCAACTGGACCATCTTCTCTGCCGCGGTGCTGTTCATTCCGACGCTGTGTCTCGCCTATTTCGTCAGCCACCCGGAAACGCCGTACTGGCTGATGCTGCTGGTCGCTTCCTTTGCCGGCCTCGGTGGCGGCAACTTCGCTTCCTCGATGGCCAACATCTCGTTCTTCTATCCGGACCGCATGAAGGGCTGGGCGCTGGGCCTGAACGCCGCGGGCGGCAACATCGGCGTCTCAAGCGTGCAGCTCATCACCCCGATCCTGATGGGCATCGGCCTGATCAATCTCTATCAGGCTACTCCGGTCAGTGGCGTGTACCTGCAGAACGCCGGATTGATGTGGGTGCTGCCGATTGCGATCGCGGTGTTCGGCGCGGTCTTCTTCATGAACAACCTGACCACGGCCAAGGCTTCGATCAGGAATCAGTTGGCGATCGTCAAGCGCAAGCACACCTGGATCATGTCCTTCATCTATATCGGGACGTTCGGCTCCTTCATCGGCTATTCCGCGGCGTTTCCGCTGCTGATCAAGACGCAGTTTCCAGCCATCACCATCGCGATCGCCTTCCTCGGCCCCTTGGTCGGCTCGATCGCGCGTCCGTTCGGCGGCCTGCTTGCCGACAAGGTGGGAGGCGCGATCGTTACCTTCTGGAATTTCATCGCGATGGCGGCAGCGACGATCGGCGTGCTCTACTTCGTCGGCGTCAAGGATTTTGCCGGCTTCCTCGTGATGTTCCTGATCCTGTTCGTCACCACAGGCATCGGCAACGGCTCGACCTACCGCATGATCCCCTCGATCTTCCGCGAGGAGAACCTGCACAAGGTGCGCGGCAAGGGTGACGCGGTTCGTGCGATGGCGCTGAAGACCGCCTCGATCGAAAGCGGCGCGGCGCTCGGCTTCATCGGCGCGGTCGGCGCCTGCGGCGGCTACCTGATCCCGTCCGGCTTCGGCAAGTCGATCGCGCTGACCGGCGGCCCTCAGCTTGCGCTGATGATCTATCTCGCCTTCTACGCGGTCTGCCTCGGCATGACCTGGTGGTTCTATCTGCGCAAGGGCCCGGAGACCGCGGGTGCGCCGAGCCTCGCCGAAGCGCGCATATAAGGCGCGGTTCCTGACGCTCTCGTGATCGCCGGGTGTGTGAACCCGCCGGCGGGGCCGAAGCTCCAAGGGGACGCTAACTCAAGTACCCCTTCGGCGCGGCGAAGGCCCGGCAATCGATCGAAGGCACAAAGACGCTCTTGCGATGAATGTGCGGGTCGAGCCCGCGCATGACGACAGTGAAAAAGGAGCGAAGCATGACACCGGACCAGATCAGACTCGTCCAGCAGAGTTTCTCCAAGGTCGCGCCGATTTCCGACAAGGCGGCCGTGATATTCTACGATCGCCTGTTCGAGGTTGCGCCTGCCGTGAAGGCGATGTTTCCCGCCGACATGACCGAGCAGCGCAAGAAGCTGATGTCGACGCTGGCGGTCGTGGTGAGCGGGCTGTCGAACCTCGAATCGATCCTGCCGGCGGCGAGCGCGCTCGCGACGCGCCATGTCGCCTACGGCGCCAAGGCCGAGCACTATCCCGTGGTCGGCGGTGCGCTGCTGTGGACGCTGGAGAAGGGGCTCGGCCCTGACTGGACGCCTGACGTCGCCGAAGCCTGGACCGCGGCCTACGCCACGCTGTCCGGCTACATGATCTCGCAGGCCTATGGCCGGCCGCAGGCGGCAGAGTAAGGAGCCGCGCGTTGAGTGAACCGCTGGTCATCGTCGGCAATGGAATGGCGGCGGCGCGCCTGGTCGACGAGCTCGTCAAGACCTCGCTCGGCCGCTACGCCATCGCCGTGATCGGCGACGAGCCGCGGCTTGCCTATAACCGCGTGCTGCTGTCGTCGGTCTTGGCCGGCGAGACCGCCTCGCACGACATCGAGCTGAAGCCGGCCGCGTGGTGGCGCGACCGCGGCGTCACCGTGAAATATGGCGCTCGCGCGACCGAGATCGATGTCGGCCGCGGCGAATTGAAGATTGCCGGCGACGAGAGCGTCGAGTTCTCGCGGCTGGTGCTGGCGACCGGTTCGACCCCGCTGCGGCTCAATGTGCCCGGCGCGGATCTTTCCGCCGTGCATACCTTTCGCGATACCCGCGACGTCGATCTCCTGCTGTCGCTCGCCGCGCGCAGGAAGCCGGTCGTGGTGGTCGGCGGCGGTCTGCTGGGACTTGAGGCGGCATATGGCCTCGCCAAGGCCGGCACGCCGGTGACGCTGTTGCATCTGATGGACCGGCTGATGGAGCGCCAGCTCGATGCGCCCGCGGCCGAGCTGTTGAAGAAGCTGGTCGAGCGCAAGGGCATCAAGGTCCTGCTTAACGCCAACACCGCGCGCATCCATGGCGAGAGCCGCGTCGAGGGCGTCGAGCTCGCCGACGGGCGGCGGATCGACGCCGACGCGGTGGTGTTCGCGGCCGGCATCCGCCCGAACACGGCGCTGGCGAAAGAAGCCGGCATTTCCGTCAACCGCGGCGTCGTAGTCGACGATCATTTGCAGACTTCGGCGGAAAATATCTTCGCGCTTGGCGAATGCGCCGAGCATCGCGGCATCTGCTACGGCCTGGTCGAGCCGGCCTATGAGCAGGCTGGCGTGCTGGCGCGGCATCTGGCTTCGCGCGAGGTCGCCTATCAGGGCAGCGTGGTCGCGACCAACCTGAAGGTTTCCGGCGTCAGCGTGTTTTCAGCCGGCGACTTCATGGGCTCGGACGGCAGCGAGAGCATTCTGCTCAGCGACGTCAGGCGAGGCACCTACAAGAAGCTCGTAATCGCGGACGGCAAGCTCACCGGCGCGGTGCTGATCGGCGAGACCGCGGATGCGCTCTGGTATCTCGAGATGATCCGCAACCGCAAACCGGTCGCCGGCATCCGCAAGGAGATGATGTTCGGCCGTTCGCTCGTGGCCGGCCCGAAAGCTGCATAGGTTCGTCTTCGCCATGACTTCCGTCGACCCCACCTTGCGCGCGACGCGCACCACGTGCCCCTATTGCGGGGTAGGTTGCGGCGTGCTGGCAACGCCCGACGGCAGCGGCGGCGCGGCGATATCAGGCGATCCCGAGCATCCCGCCAATTTCGGCCGGCTCTGCTCGAAAGGCTCGGCGCTTGGAGAGACCATCGGGCTCGAAGACCGGCTGCTCCATCCGATGATCCGCTGCAAGGGCGTGCTGGAACGCGTCGCCTGGAGCGACGCGCTCGACCATGTCGCGCATCGCCTGAAGCACATCATTGCGCGCGACGGCGCACATGCAGTGGCGTTCTATCTCTCCGGCCAGATGCTCACCGAAGACTATTACGTTGCCAACAAGCTGATGAAGGGCTTTGTCGGCTCGGCCAATGTCGACACCAATTCGCGGCTGTGCATGGCGTCCTCGGTCGCCGGCCATCGCCGTGCCTTCGGCGCCGACACCGTGCCCGGCTGCTACGAGGATATCGACGAGGCTGATCTCCTGGTGCTGGTCGGCTCCAACGCTGCCTGGTGCCATCCCGTCACCTTCCAGCGCATGCTGGCCAACAAGCAGAAGCGCGGCGCCCGCATGGTCGTAATCGACCCACGCCGCACCAACACCGCCGAGGACGCCGAGCTCTTTCTCGGATTGAAGCCGGGCACCGACACCGCGCTGTTCTCCGGGCTGCTCGTGCATCTCGCCGACAATGGTCTGCTCGACCGCGATTATATCGAGCAACACACAACGGGCTTCGACGAGGCGCTCATGCGGGCGCGGCAGATCGCCGGCAGCGTCGCGGCGACGGCGCTTGCGACCGGTCTGACCGAAGCCGATGTCGCTTCCTTCTTCAAGATGTTCCGCGAGACCGAGCGCGTGGTCACGCTCTATTCGCAGGGCGTCAACCAGTCGGCGCAGGGCACCGACAAGGTCAACGCCATCCTCAATTGCCATCTCGCCACGGGCCGCATCGGAAAACCCGGCGCCTCGCCGTTCTCGCTGACCGGCCAGCCCAATGCGATGGGCGGCCGCGAGGTTGGCGGGCTCGCCAACCAGCTCGCCGCCCATATGGGTTTCACGCCGCCGGACATCGACCGCGTCCGCCGCTTCTGGAAGGCGCCGCGCATCGCCACCCATGAAGGGCTGAAGGCGGTGCAGATGTTCGAGGCGATCGCGCGCGGCGAGATCAAGGCGCTGTGGGTGATCGGCACCAATCCGGCAGTGTCGCTGCCTGATGCCGATGTCGCGCGCGAGGCCATGAAGAAGCTCGAGCTGTTCGTGGTCTCCGAGAACGTCCGCTCCAACGACACCGTCGAGGCCGGGGTGCATGTGCTGTTGCCGGCGCTCGCCTGGGGCGAAAAGTCAGGCACGGTGACCAATTCGGAGCGGTGCATCTCGCGCCAGCGCTCGTTCCTGCCGGCGCCCGGCGAAGCCCGGCCCGACTGGTGGATCCTCAGCGAGGTGGCAAACCGGCTCGGTTTCGGCGCCGCCTTTGATTACAAATCAGCCGCCGACATATTCCGCGAGCATGCGGCTCTGTCGGCCTTCGAGAACAACGGCAACCGCGATTTCGACATCGGCGCACTGACCTCGCTGTCGGACGACGCGTTCGACGCGATGGCGCCGGTGCAATGGCCGAGCCGCGAGGGGGCCGAGCCGCAGGCGCGCTTCTTCGCCAATGGCAACTTCTACGCCAACGACCGCAAGGCCCGCTTCGTCGCGCCGGAAATTCCGGCGCTGCGCAGCGAGACCAACGCGGGCAGGCCGCTGCGGCTCAACACCGGCCGCATCCGCGACCAGTGGCACACCATGACCCGTAGCGGCCTGAGCCCACGTCTCGGCGCGCATCTGCCCGAGCCTTTTGTCGAGATCCACCCCGATGATGCCAACAAATACGGCGTCGTCGACGACAGCTTTGCGCGCGTCACCACCGATTACGGCCAGTGCATCCTGAAAGCGGTCGTCAGCGAGCGCCAGCAGCGCGGCATGCTGTTCGCGCCGATCCACTGGAGCGAGGCGAATGCTTCGTCCGGCCGCGTCGGCGCGCTGGTCGCGCCCTTCACCGATCCCTATTCCGGCCAGCCCGAGAGCAAGGTGACGCCGGCCTCGATCACGCCGTATGAATATGTGTTCCGCGGCTTCGTGCTGTCGCGCAAGCGGATCGAGCTGCCGCAGAGCCTGTGGTGGGCGAGGGCGGCGGTCACGGGTGGCTACGCCTATCTGTTCGCCGACAATGCCGATCTCACGCGCTGGCCCAACTGGCTGCGCGCGGTGTCCTGCGATGATCTCGCCGAGTACAGGGATTTTGGCGGCGGCGTCTACCGCGCGGCATCGTTTGCCGGCGACCGCATCGAGACCTGTCTCTTTGTCGGCCCCGCGCATGATGCCGGCGACTGGGATGTGGTGAAGAGCCTGTTTGCGGCCGTTTCGCTCAGCGACGACCAGCGCCGCATGCTACTCTCGGGCCGCTCGACCGAAGGTGTCGTCAGCACCGGCCCGGTGGTCTGCGCCTGCTTCGGCGTCGGCCGCGCGAGCATTTGCGATGCGATAGCCGACGGCGCGCGCTCTGCGGCCGACATCGGCGCCAGGCTCAAGGCCGGCACCAATTGCGGCTCCTGCATTCCGGAATTGAAGCGGCTGATCGCGCAGGCCGATACGGCGATCGCGCCGCAGCCGGTCGCCGTAGCCAACTAACGCATGATCCGGAAAGGCGTGTAGCGGTTTTCCCTCGCGACAAACGCGCAGCGTTTGCGCGGAGATCATGCGCGAGCAAAAAGCTAAAGCGCGATGATGATTCATCCTGAAATCATCACGCTTTAGCGCCGGGCCTCGCAACATCGGCAGCTCGCCAGCAGCAGCAGGAACAGCGCGCGCTCGCTCTGATAGCGGGCGGCGGCGCGCGATTTCTCGCGGCCCTTCATCAACGCTTTGCCGGTGCGGTCGCGCACGCACCATTCCCACCGCGACCGTTTCGGGGTGATCACGAACTCGAACAGGTTGAAGTCAAGTTGAACCTGGCTGGACATGGTCAAAGTACCCCGTCATCGAGCAGCGTTACCTGGCCGGCCGGGCTCGGCACCCGGAGGCAAGGTTGCTGCGAAGCATGCAGACAAAGAGCATCCCGTTCGGAACTGACGATCGCGAAGGCGCCGGAGCCTTGCAGGCGACCGTTCCGGGCTTGGTTGCCATCCGGTAACCCCCGTAACCCCGGTGCCTGCGAAAAATTCCGCGCTCGCTCCAGACCGTCGCTGGCGGGCGCAGGCCCGCTCGGGCGGGCCGAGTCGGCGCGGTTCCGTGTCGCAACGGCCGCTGCGGCGACAACCGCTTGTTTGGCAGACATGGCTTGATTCCCCCAGGGCACTTACAATGATGAGTCTACCGTGCCGCGTTGAGGTTCGACGTGACGCTATTCACACTTGTGGAAATTTCGCTGCAAAGCCGCTTTACGCCAAAAAAAAGCGTCGCAGCCAATCGGGGAGATGAGCGTCAACTTCACGCCGCAACCCAGGATCGTCGCCGTGGCCTGTCGACTGCCGCCGCAATCGCGTCGACCGATCCGGGCCGCCCACGTCCGCATCGCCATGCGGCCGCGCCGCGGCAGGTCGAATTTGTTGTCGAGCTTGCCTGACGCGGGGAGGATATCGTCGAGCCGCAGGCTGTGCGGGATGCCGGGCACGTCGCGCAGCGCCGGATTCGATTCGACCGAGCCCACGCCCTCCGATGGCGCGGCGGACGCTGCCGGGGGCGGCGCCTGGAATATGACGTTGTCCCTTCGGCCGGCAGCGCCGAATTTGTGATAGTGTTCGCTCCCGGTCCTTGCTATCCGTGGCCTTGATGAAACGGCAGATCAGCCATAGCTCGCGTTCCTGCGCGTCCGCCTTACGCGGGCTGCTGACCGTGCTGCTCACGGTCGCCTACGTCGTGGTCGGGCTCGCGGGGGAAATTTCCTGCGCCAGCGAAACGCTCGCGAGCGCCGATCAGATCGACATCGGTGACGCACCCGCCAAGACAGACCAAGGATCAAAGAAGCCGGTTACCGTCGTAGATCATTGCTACACCTGCGTTCCCCTGTTGATTCCGCCGCCGATCCTGGTGGCAGAGCCGATAGCCAAGCCCGTTCCGCCGACGTTCGCGACACCTGTATTCCTGCTTGAGGATCATCCGGGACTCGATACGCCGCCGCCCAAATACCGGTCCTGAGCGTCTTCTCGGAGCGCGCGAGCGCTCGATCGCTTGGTCAGGTCATTCTCATGTTTCGCAAAACGGTCACGCATTTTGCGTGCGCAGCGGCATTTCTGGTCAGCCCGTGGCTCACCGGTCACGCGTACTCCCAGACCCTCACCATGAGGGATGCGCTCGGCCGGGCGCTTGCAGCTAACCCGCGGCTCACGGCGGCGGAGCGCGATGTGGGCATTGCTACCGGCCTTAAGGTCCAGGCCGGAGCCCTTCCGAATCCCAATCTCTCCTTCGAACTCGACAACGCTCTCGGATCGGGTCCCTTCAAAGGCCTGCAATCCGCCGAGACAACTTTGCAACTCAGTCAGCTCGTCGAACTAGGCGGCAAGCGAGAGGCTCGTCTGGCGGCTGGAGACGCCGCTATCGGAACGGCGGTTTGGCAGAGGCGGGCGACCCGCTTGGAGGTACTGTCAGAGACGGCGATCGCGTTCATCGCGGTCGTGAGCGCGCAAAGGCGTATCCAGCTCTTCGACGAGCAGATTTCGAGCCTCGAACAGCTCATTCCACTGCTGCAGAAGCGCGTTCAAGAGGGTGCTTCCTCCCCAGCGGAGACGTTGCGGGCGCAAGTGGCGGCCGACTTGTTCCGCGTCGATCGCGAACGCGCGAAGACACAACTGGCGACGGCGCGGCGCGATCTTGCGATCCTGATGGGCGACAGTATCCCGCGT
>DATMNV010000096.1:0-8896 GCA_035568535.1 Bradyrhizobium sp. | reverse complement strand
CCCGCGCTGTTGAGCTTGATCGGAAGAACTGCAGATCGGGCGGGAAGCAAGCGGCTACCGGCTTTACGTTCGGCAAATTCAACCCTGATGTTTCGTCGCGCATTCTCCACAAAGACCATCAGCGCCACCACGGCCACCCAGAAGATGACGTGGAACAGCACAAGATCGCCGGAGACAATGCCCTGTCTCATGACTTCGATGACGCTGGCCACGTCCGCAGGCAGCAAAACCAGGATACCGACACTGACCACCAGCGCGATCCCATTGCCGATGCCGTGCCGGGTGATCTGCTCGGAGAGCCAGATCAGGAAGAAGACGCCACCGACCATCGAGGCGATGGCCGGCAGCAGGAACCAGCCGTCGGGATCGGTGACCAGGCCCGAAATCTCCTGCATGGCCGAGGCGATGCCATAAGCCTGGAAGGTCGCCAGGAGCAGCGTCGCGATGAGCGTGTAGCGGGCGATCTTGCGGCGGCCGGCCTCGCCCGACCGCTCGAGCGAACTCAGCCGTCCCCACACCACCGAGATCAGCTGAATGATGATCGCCGCGCTCAGATAGGGAATGAGACCCAGCGCGAAGATCGAGAGGCGGTTCACGACGCCGGACGAAAGTACGCCGGCCTGCGCCGAGATGCCCGGAACCGGGATTTGGCTGCCGAGCCTGAAAATGAGCAGTGCGCCGATCGTGATCGCGATGCGGCGCACCAGCTCCAAATTCATCTACGACGGCCCCTCAATTTCGACTTCCTGATCAGCCCCTCATATTGATGGGCGAGCAGATAGCCCTGAACCTGCGCCACCGTATCCATGGTCACGCTGACCACGATCAGAAGCGACGTTCCGCCAAAATAGAACGGAACCGAGGCGTAGGAAATCAGAATCTCGGGGATCAGACAGACAATGGCGAGGTAGATGGCGCCGATCACGGTGATCCGCGACAGCACGTAGTCGATATACTCGGCGGTGCGCTCGCCCGGCCGGATGCCGGGAATGAAGCCGCCATGCTTCTTCAGGTTGTCCGCGGTCTCGGTCGGGTTGAACACGATCGCGGTGTAGAAGAACGCAAAGAACACGATCAACGCGAGGTAGAGGATCAGGAACAGCGGGCGGCCGTGGCCGAGCTGGGTCGTGATCCACTGGAACCATTCCGGCCCCTTGCCGGCGTTGAAATTGGCGACCGTGGTCGGCAACAGCAGCAGCGAGGACGCGAAGATCGGCGGGATCACGCCGGAGGTGTTGAGCTTGAGCGGCAGATGCGAGGACTGGCCCTCGAACATCTTGTTGCCGACCTGGCGCTTGGGATACTGGATCAGGAGCCGGCGCTGCGCGCGCTCCATGAAGACGATGAAGGCGATCACGGCGACCGCCATGATCAGCACGATCAGGATCAGCCCGGTCGAGAGCGCGCCCTGGCGGCCGAGCTCGAGCATGTTGGCCAGCGCAGTCGGCAATTCCGCGACGATGCCGGAAAGGATGATCAGCGAGATGCCGTTGCCGATGCCGCGCGAGGTGATCTGCTCGCCGAGCCACATCAGGAACATGGTGCCGCCGGTCAGCGTGACCGCGGTGGAAAGGCGGAAGAACATGCCGGGGTCGCTGACGACATTGCCGGCGCCCTCGAGGCCGACCGCGATGCCGTAGGACTGGAACGCGGCCAGCAGAACGGTGAGATAGCGGGTGTATTGATTGAGCGTCTTGCGGCCCGCCTCGCCTTCCTTCTTCAGCGCTTCGAGCTGCGGGGAGACGGTGGTCAGGAGCTGGATGATGATCGATGCCGAGATGTACGGCATGATGTTGAGCGCGAAGATCGCCATGCGGTGGATGCCGCCGCCGGCGAACAGGTTGAACATCCCCAGAATGCCGCCGGACTGGGTCTTGAACACCTGCTCCCAGATGTTGGGATCGATGCCGGGCAGCGGAATGTAGGTGCCGAGGCGGTAGACCAGCAGCGCGCCCAGGGTGAACCAGATGCGCTTCTTCAGTTCGTCGGCCTTGGCAAACGCCCCGAAATTGAGGTTTGCCGCTAATTGTTCCGCTGCTGAGGCCATTTTTGGCTTTCTCCCGCCGTCCCCTTGCCCTCACGTCCGCCGATCGGCGAAGTTTTGGCGGACGCGGACATTATTTGGTGACCGGCTTCGATAAGTCCATCGTTCCCTAGGCGGATCGGCCATCGGCCAAGGGGCGATGACGCAGATTTTACGCCGCCTCGCCTTCTTCCTTGGCGGGCGCCAGGATCTTCACCGAGCCGCCGGCCTTCTCGACCGCCGCAACGGCCGATTTCGACGCGCCGTGAACCTCGATATTGATCTTGGCCTTGATCTCGCCACGGCCGAGCAGCCGCACGCCGCCCTTGGCGCGCCGCACCACACCGGCCTTCACCAGCGATTCCGCGTTGATGGCGCTGCCGGCGTCGATCGCCTTGGCGTCGATCGCCTCCTGGAGACGATCGAGATTGATCTCGGCGTATTCGACCCGGAACACGTTGTTGAAGCCGCGCTTGGGCAGGCGGCGATGCAACGGCATCTGGCCGCCTTCAAAACCCTTGATGCGGACGCCCGAACGCGCGGTCTGGCCCTTGCCGCCGCGGCCCGAGGTCTTGCCCTTGCCCGAACCGATGCCACGGCCGACGCGCATGCGCTTCTTGCGCGAGCCGGCATTGTCGGCGATATCGCTGAGCTTCATCGCTTAGTTTCCTTATTTTGGCGCATGATCTTGACCGAAAACCGGTTCCCACTTTTCGGGATCATGCGCCTTGCTTACTTCTCGTCGACGATGCGGACGAGATGGTGAACCTTTTCGATCATGCCGCGCACCGCCGGAGTATCCGGCAGCTCGGTGACCCGGCCGATCTTGTTGAGCTTCATCCCGATCAGCGTCTCGCGCTGCGAGTGGTGCCGGCGGATCGGGCTGCCGATCTGCTCGACCTTGATCGTCTTTGCGGCCATGGCCTTTAACTCCAAAATCGCTTAGTCGGCCGACGCTTCGGCATCGCCGCCGACGCGGCGCGCCTGCAGCGCGGACACCTTGATGTTGCGGCGCGCCGCAACCGAACGCGGGCTATCCTGATGCTTCAGCGCATCGAAGGTCGCGCGCACCATGTTGTAGGGGTTGGACGAGCCGATCGACTTCGCCACCACGTCCTGGATGCCGAGCGTCTCGAACACGGCGCGCATCGGACCGCCGGCGATGATGCCGGTACCGGCCGGAGCCGCACGCAGGTAGACGCGGCCCGCACCATGACGGCCGGCGATGTCGTGATGCAGCGTGCGGCCTTCGCGCAGCGCCACGCGGGTCAGGTTACGCTTGGCCGACTCCGTCGCCTTGCGGATCGCTTCGGGCACTTCGCGCGCCTTGCCGTGGCCGAAACCGACCCGGCCCTTCTGGTCGCCGATCACGACCAGCGCCGCGAAGCCGAAGCGCTTGCCGCCCTTGACGACCTTCGCCACGCGATTGATGTGGACCAGCTTGTCGACGAACTCGCTGTCGCGCTCCTCGCGGTCCCGGTTCCGGTCGCGTCCGCCGCGTTCACGTTCACCTGCCATGGTGTTTTCCAATCTTTCGGAGGCCGATCGCCTCTGTCCTCAAATCAGTTTTGTCCTGAGCATGATCCTGTCGGAAAACCGGTTTCCACTTTTCCCGATCATGCTGTCGTTAGAAGCTAAGCCCGCTTTCGCGCGCGGCATCCGCGAGCGCCTTGACGCGGCCGTGATAGAGATAGCTGCCGCGATCGAACACGACTTCCTTGACGCCGTTCTTCACCGCACGCTCCGCGAGCAGCTTGCCCACGGCTTTCGCGGCGTCGATATTGGCGCCGGTCTTCTCGCGCATTTCCTTTTCCATCGACGACGCGGACGCCAGCGTCTCGCCCTTCAGATCGTCGATCACCTGCGCATAGATGTGCTTCGACGAGCGGAACACACTCAGCCGCGGGCGACCGTTCGCGGAACGGCGCAACGACAGCCTCACGCGTTGCTTGCGCCGGGCATTCGTAACCTTGTTTCTCGACATGGCCGGCTCCGTTACTTCTTCTTGCCTTCCTTGCGGAAGATGAATTCGCCAACATACTTCACGCCTTTGCCCTTGTAGGGCTCCGGCGGACGGTAGGCGCGGATTTCCGCCGCGACCTGGCCGACGCGTTGAATGTCGCTGCCGGTGATGGTGATCTCGGTCGGCTTCGGCACCACGATCTGGATCCCTTCCGGAATCGCATAGACCACGTCGTGGCTGTAGCCGAGCGCGAGCTGCAGGTTCTTGCCCTGCATCGTGGCGCGGTAGCCGACGCCGGTGATCTCGAGCTTCTTCTCAAAACCCTTGGTGACGCCCTCGACGAGATTGGCGATCTGGGCGCGCGCGGTGCCGTAGAGCGCAATCGCCCGGTTGGTGTCGACCCGCGGGTTCACCTTGACCAGGTTCTTGTCGAGCTTCACCTCGACGTCATCATGGACCACGAACTGAAGCTGGCCCTTCGGCCCCTTCATTTTGACGGTCTGACCGTCGACGGTCGCCGTCACACCGGACGGGATCGTCACAGGCCTCTTGCCAATGCGTGACATGGCTCAAAATTCCTTCTTCTTATCCTGTGCGCATTCTTGTCGCAAAACCGGTCTCCACTTTTGCGGAATGCGCACTAGAACACCGTAAAGAGAATTTCGCCGCCCACATTCGCGTCGCGCGCTTCGTGGTCGGCCATGATTCCCTTCGGCGTCGACAACACCGAAATGCCAAGGCCATTGTTGACCCGCGGCAGGTTCTTTACCGAGGCGTAGACGCGGCGGCCGGGCTTGGAGACCCGTTCGATCTCGCGGATGACGGGCTCGCCGTCGAAATATTTCAGCTCGATCTCGAGCTCGTTGCGGCCGGAGGAATGCTCCACGGTGGCGTAGCCGCGGATGTAGCCCTCGGTCTTGAGCACTTCGAGCACGTTCTGGCGCATCTTCGAGCCCGGCGAAGACACTTTCGACTTCGAGCGCATCTGCGCGTTGCGGATGCGGGTGATCAGATCGCTGATTGGATCGTGCGTTGACATCTAGACGACCCTCCTTACCAGCTCGACTTCACGAGCCCGGGAACCAGGCCCTTGGAGCCCAGTTCACGCAGCGCGATGCGGGACAGCTTGTTCTTGCGATAGTTCGAGCGCGGACGGCCGGTCAGCTCGCAGCGGTTGCGAATGCGCGTCGCCGACGAGTTGCGCGGCATCTCCGCGAGCTTCAAGCTCGCCGCGAAGCGCTCCTCCATCGGCTTGGTCTTGTCGGCGATGATCGCCTTCAGACGCGCGCGCTTGGGCGCGGCGTTCTTGGACATCCGCTTGCGCCGGTTGTTCTTCTCGATTGAACTCTTCTTTGCCATGCTTGGCTCCTTACGTATCCGCGTTTGAGAGGCTCTGTTCAGCGTCTCACTGCCGGAACGGGAAATTGAAAGCGGCCAACAAGGCCCTCGCCTCGTCGTCGGTCTTGGCGGTGGTGCAGACCGTGATGTCCATGCCACGCGCCTCCGAGACCTTGTCGAAATCGATCTCGGGGAAAATGATATGCTCCTTGATGCCGAGCGAGTAGTTGCCGCGGCCGTCAAAGCTCTTCGGATTGAGGCCGCGGAAGTCTCGCACGCGCGGCAGCGCGATGTTCACCAGACGATCGATGAACTCGTACATGCGCGCCTTGCGCAGCGTGACCTTGCAGCCGATCGGCTGGTTCTCGCGCAGCTTGAAGGTCGCGATCGCGATCCGCGAATAGGTCACGATCGCCTTCTGGCCGGCGATCTGCGTCAGTTCCGCAGCCGCGGTCTCGGCCTTCTTGCGGTCGTTGACGGCATCGCCGACGCCCATGTTGAGCACGACCTTTTCCAGCCGCGGCACCTGCATGACGTTGCCGTAACCGAACTTCTCGGTCAGCTGGCCCCGGATATTCTTGTCATATTCCGTGCGCAGGCGCGGTACGTAAACGCTGTCAGCCATCGATCTCTGCTCCCGAGCTCCTGGCAATGCGGACCTTCTTGCCGTCCGCCTGAATCTTGAATCCGATGCGCGTCGGCTTGCCGTCCTTGCCGACATACGCGATGTTGGACAGGTGGATCGGCGCCTCCTTGGAGACGATGCCGCCCTCCTGGGCCTGGGTCTGCTTCTGGTGGCGCTTCACCATGTTGATGCCGCGCACCAGCGCCATCCCCGCGTCGGGACGCACCTCGAACACCTCGCCGCTGCGGCCCTTGTCGCGGCCCGACAGTACGACGACCTTGTCACCTTTCCGGATCTTGGCAGCCATCACAGCACCTCCGGCGCGAGCGAAATGATCTTCATGTGATTCTTGGCGCGAAGCTCGCGCGGCACGGGCCCGAAGATACGGGTGCCGACCGGCTCGGCCTGGTTGTTGATCAGCACGGCGGCGTTGCGGTCGAAACGGATCACCGAGCCGTCCGGGCGACGGATGTCCTTGCGGACCCGCACCACGACGGCCTTCATGACGTCGCCCTTCTTCACCTTGCCGCGCGGGATCGCTTCCTTGATCGACACGACGATGATGTCGCCGATGGTGGCATAGCGACGCTTGGAGCCGCCAAGCACCTTGATACACATCACACGGCGTGCGCCGGAATTATCGGCCACGTCGAGGTTGGTCTGCATCTGAATCATTGATGCACCTCGTCCTCTTTCTGCGCTTTTGTCGCGCTCAAATTTCTCCCGACTTCACCCGGCAAATGCCGGATCAGCGTCAGGCGGTTTTCTTCTGCTCGCCCCGGACCACGGTCCAGCGCTTCAGCTTCGAGATCGGCTTCGATTCCTCGATCCACACGGTGTCGCCCGGCTTGAACTGATCGTTCTCGTCATGGGCGTGGTAGTTCTTCGAACTGCGGATCGTCTTCTTGTAGATCGGATGGGTGAAGCGGCGATCGACGCGCACCACCACCGTCTTGGCTTGCTTGTCGCTGACGACCACGCCTTGCAGCATACGTTTCGGCATGTTCGGTCCCTTACTTCTTCTTCGCGCGCTTCTGCGCGGCGATGGTCTTGATGCGGGCGATGTCGCGGCGGGCTTCGCGCAGCCGCGAGGTGTTTTCCAGCTGCCCCGTGGCGCGCTGGAAGCGCAGGTTGAAGCGCTCCTTCTTCAGATTGAGGACGGCGTCGTCCATCTGGTCGTCGCTCATCGCGCGGACGTCTTCGACTTTCATCTGGGCCATGTCCATTACTCCGCGATGCGCTCGACGAAGCGCGTCTTGATCGGCAGCTTGGCGGCAGCCAGCGCCAGTGCTTCCTTGGCGATACCGACCGACACGCCGTCGATCTCGAACATCACCCGGCCCGGCTTGATGCGGACCACCCACAATTCCGGCGCACCCTTGCCGGAGCCCATGCGGACTTCGGCCGGCTTCTTCGACACGGGAACGTCGGGGAAGACGCGGATCCAGACGCGGCCGGCACGCTTCATGTGACGGGTCAGCGCGCGACGGGCGGCTTCGATCTGGCGCGCGGTGACACGATCGGGCTCCATCGCCTTCAGCCCGAACTGGCCGAAGGACAACGTCGCGCCCGAAGTCGCGGTGCCGTGGATACGGCCCTTATGCGCCTTCCGGAACTTCGTTTTCTTGGGTTGCATCATGGCATTAAGCCCTCAAATTCCTTCAATGCCTCAAGCGGCGTCGCGGCGTGGCCGCGAGCTGTCGCCTTCAGCCATCCTCTTGTCCTGCGCCATCGGATCGTGCTCGAGGATTTCACCCTTGAAGATCCAGACCTTGACGCCGCAGGTGCCGAACGTCGTGAACGCGGTGGCGACGCCGTAATCGATGTCGGCGCGCAGCGTGTGCAGCGGCACCCGCCCCTCGCGGTACCATTCCATGCGCGCGATTTCCGCGCCGCCCAGGCGACCCGAGCAGTTGATGCGGATGCCTTCGGCGCCGAGACGCATCGCCGACTGCACCGCGCGCTTCATGGCGCGGCGGAACGCCACGCGGCGCTCGAGCTGTTGCGCAATCGATTCGGCGACCAGCGTCGCATCGAGTTCGGGCTTCCTGATCTCGACGATGTTGATGACGACGTCGGAAGCGGTGATGTCGGCAACCTTCTTGCGCAGCTTGTCGATGTCGGCGCCCTTCTTGCCGATCACGACGCCCGGACGCGCCGAGTGAATGGTGACGCGGCACTTCTTGTGCGGACGCTCGATCACGATGCGCGCCACGGCGGCCTGCTTCAATTCCTTGTGCAGGATCTCGCGGATCTTGACGTCCTCGTGCAGCAGCTTGCCGTATTCGGCCTTGCCGGCGAACCAGCGCGAATCCCAGGTCCGGTTGATGCCGAGACGCAGGCCGATCGGATTGATCTTTTGACCCATCTTGTTCTCCCGAGCCCTTATGCGCTCGCTTCAACCTGACGAACGATGATCGTCAGCTGCGAAAATGGTTTGAACACACGGCCCGAACGGCCACGGCCGCGCGGGGCGAAACGTTTCATCACGATGCCGTTGCCGACAAACGCCTGCGCAACGACGAGCTCGTCGACATCGAGGTCGTGATTATTTTCGGCGTTGGCGATCGCCGATTCCAGGCACTTCTTGACGTCGACCGCGATCCGCTTGCGCGAGAACTGCAGGTCGGCAAGCGCAGCGGAAGCCTTCCGGCCGCGGATCAACTGCGCGACCAGGTTGAGCTTCTGCGGGCTCACCCGCAGCATCCGGGCGATCGCCTTGGCCTCGTTATCGGCGAGGCTCCGTTCGCGCTTTGGTTTGCTCATCGCTTAATCCTCAAACCTAATCTCAAGCCTAACTCAGGCTTTCTTGGCTTTCTTGTCGCCCGAATGGCCGTGGAAGGTCCGCGTCGGCGAGAACTCGCCGAACTTGTGACCGACCATTTCCTCGTTCACCGAAACCGGCACGTGCTTCTGGCCGTTGTAGACGCCGAACACCAGGCCGACG
>DATMNV010000095.1:0-20800 GCA_035568535.1 Bradyrhizobium sp. | reverse complement strand
GGCAAGACGACGCAGTTCAACCTCATCAGCGGCCGCTTCAGAGTGTCTTCCGGCGAGATTCTGCTCAATGACGCCCGCGTCGACCAGTTGCCGCCGCACCAAATCAATCGCATGGGCCTGTCGCGGAGCTTTCAGATCACCTCGATTTTCCACCGCCTGTCGGTATTCGAGAATCTGCGCTGCGCGCTGTTGTGGAGCATGGGCTATCGCTACTCGTTCTGGACGCCGTTGTGGCGGCAACGCGCGCTGAACGAGAAGACCGGTGCGATGCTTGAGGATCTGAATCTCGGCTCGCGCCGCGACACGCCGGCCGGGCTGCTGTCCTACGCCGATCAGCGCGCGCTGGAGATCGGCATGACCATTGCGGGTGGCGCCTCCGTGATCCTGCTGGACGAACCGACCGCCGGCATGAGCAACACCGAGACCGACAATGCGGTGGCGCTGATCCGCCGCGTTTCCGCGGGCAAGACGCTTGTGATGGTCGAGCACGACATGAAGGTGGTGTTCGACCTCGCCGACGTGATCACGGTTTTGGTCTATGGCCAGGTGATCGCCTCCGGCCCACCGCAGGCGGTGCGCGCCAACCAGGCGGTGCAGGAAGCCTATCTCGGCAGCCTCGCCGCATGATCCTCGAAGTCGAAAATCTCCACGCTTATTACGGCCAGAGCCACATCCTGCATGGTGTCGACCTCAATGTCGGCGACGGCGAGATCGTGAGCCTGCTCGGCCGCAATGGCGTCGGTCGCTCCACGGCCTGCAAGGCGATCATGGGGCTGGTGCCGGCGCAGGGTACGATCAGATTTCGCGGCAAGGACATTTCCGGCTCGCGTCCGGACCAGGTCGCGCATGGCGGCATCGGTTACGTGCCCGAAGACCGCCAGATCTTTCCGACGCTGACGGTGCGGCAGAACCTCGAGCTCGGGCTGAAGCGATCAGGCAAATTCGGGCGCTGGAAATTCGACGACGTCTATCATCTGTTTCCCAATTTGAAGGCGCGCCAGGACGTCTCCGCCGGCGTCTTGTCCGGCGGCGAGCAGCAGATGCTCACCATGTGCCGGACGCTGATGGGCGATCCCGATCTGATCCTGATCGATGAGCCGACCGAAGGTCTCGCGCCAAAACTGGTCGAGCAGGTCGGCGAGCTCCTGGCCGAAATCTCCCGGCGCGGCGTGGCGATCCTGCTGGTCGAGCAGAAGCTCGCGATCGCGCTGAAAATCTCGAGCCGGCTCTATGTCATGGGCCACGGCCGCATCGTGTTCCAGGGCAAGCCCGCCGATTTCGGCGCCAATTCCGCTGTGCGCAAGGAATGGCTGGAAGTCTGATTTGGTGGGTGGGGCTGCCGCTATTTGCTTGCGCCGGAGGGTCCGCGGCGGCACTCTTGCACTGCGGGCGCGAAGCACCGCCAAGATAAGGCCGGAGGAAACCTAGAGGAAATTTCATGGCCACGGCCACGCGGATCGACTGCGACATCCATCCCGCGGTGGGCGGCACGCGCACCACGCTGCTGCCCTATCTCGACGACCACTGGAAAGAGCAGGTGGTGAGCCGCGCCATCGACGGCCTCGATCTCACCAGCTACCCGCCGAACATGCCGCTCTGCGGCCGGCCCGACTGGCGGCCGGAGCAGGGCAAGCCGGGAAGCGACCTCAAGATGGTCCAGCGCGGCGCCTTCGACCAGCTCGGCGCAAGCCATGCGATCTGCAACGTGCTCTATGGCGCATCCGCGGTGTACGACCCCTACATGGCCTCGGCCTTCTGCAAGGCGATCAACGACTGGATCGCGGCCGAATGGCTGTCGCAGGATCCGCGCTTGCGCGCCTCGATCCTGGTGCCGATGCAGGCGCCCGATCTCGCGATCGAGGAGATCGAGCGCCGCGCGGGCGACCACCGCTTCGTCTCCATCCTGGTGCTGGCGCAGGGCGAGATGCTGCTCGGCCGCCGGCACTTCTGGCCGATCTATCAAGTCGCCGAAAAGTACAAGCTGCCGCTCGCGATCCATGCCGGCAGTTCCTACCGGCAGGCGCCGAGCTCGATCGGCTGGCCGTCGCACCGCTATGAATATTATTTTGTCGAGGCGCACGCCTTCCAGGCACAGATCTTGAGCCTGATCTATGAGGGCGTGTTCGGCAAATTCCCCGGCCTGAAGGTCGTGCTGATGGAATCAGGGGTGAGCTGGCTGCCCGCCTTCATGTGGCGCGCCAACAAGACCTGGCGCGGCGTGCGCGTCGAAGTGCCCTGGGTCGAGCGCGAGCCGGCCTCGATCATCCGCGACCACGTCCGCGTCACCATGCAGCCGTTCGACGGCCCGCCTGATGCGACCGGTGTCGCCGATGTCATCGACCAGATCGGCTCGGAAAAGATGTTCCTGTTCGCATCCGACTATCCGCACTGGCAGTTCGACGGCGACGATCCAATGCCGCCGCATCTGCCGCGAAGCATCATATCGCGCATGTGCGCGGACAATCCGCTGGAGACATTCCCGCGGTTGAAGCTGAACGCGTGAAGCATGTTGAGATTGGATGTAACCACCGCCGCGTCGAAAGTACCAAACCTCTCCCGTAGGGAGAGGTCGGATCGCATCGCAAGATGCGATCCGGGTGAGGGGTTAAGGTCCCTCGATAGAGCAGCGCCCCCTCACCCGGCGCTGCGCGCCGACCTCTCCCCGCTGGGGAGAGGTGAAGTCTGCGGCCACACCGGTTCACAATAAAAAGGAGGTTCGCATGAGTGATGTCATTGACCGCCCGATACTCGAAAAAGAGGCCACCGCCGCAACGAGGTTGCGCATCATCGATTGCGACATCCATCCGAGCCTGCGTTCGCGCGCCGATCTGAACGAGTTCCTGCCCAAGCGCTGGCAGGAACATCTGAAGACCTACGGCGATCATCTGCGCACGCCCTATATCGGCACCACGCCCTATCCGCGCTCCTCGCCGCTGATCTGCCGCCGCGACGCCTGGCCGCCGACCGGCGGCGTGCCCGGCTCCGATCTCGCCTTCATGCAGAAGCAGCACCTCGATCCCTACGATGTCGAGTTCGGCATCCTGCAGGTGCTCGATCTCTTCATCTTCTCGCAGCAGAATCTCGAATTCGGCGCTGCGATCCAGCGCGCCATCAACGAATGGCAGCTGGCGCAGTGGACGCATCGCGATCCGCGCCTGAAGGCCTCGATCCTGGTCGGCCAGGATGACACCGTGGCCGCGCTCGAGGAGATCGATCGCTGCGCCAGAACCGGCGAGTACATCCAGATCAACATCTCGCCGCGCGCCAACGAGCCGCTCGGCCGCCGCCGCTACTGGCCGATCTATGAGCGCGCACAAGAGCTCGGCCTGCCGCTCGGCATCCATGTCGGCGGCTATGGCGGCCACGCCCCGACCGGCGGCGGCTGGCCGTCCTATTATTGCGAGGAGCATCAGTCCAACGCGCACACCATGGCCGCGAACCTCGCAAGCCTGGTGATCGAAGGCGTGCCAGAGCGCTTCCCGAAACTGAAGATCGTCTACATCGAAGGCGGGTTCGGCTGGATTCCGTCGGCGATGTGGCGGATGGACCAGCACTTCGAGCGCTTCCGCAGCGAGGTGCCGCATCTCAAGCGCAAGCCAAGCGAATATGTGCGCGAGCAATTCTGGTTCACCACCCAGCCGATCGACGAGCCGGATGACGCCAGGCACCTGCGGCAGCTGATCGAGTGGGTCGGGGTCGACCGCCTGCTGTTCTCGTCGGACTATCCGCATTGGGACTATGACGACGCGCGCTTCGCCTTCAAGACGCCGCTGACCGAAGCCGAGCGCAAGAAGATCTTCAACAGCAACGCCCGCGCGGTGTACAAGCTTTAGGCGGATCGAGAAACATCCCGCCTTCGGGCGGGATGTTTTTTGCCTGATAACATATATGTGTGATATATGTTTGTGCGCCCCAACGCGGAGCCGCCCCATGCGCCTGACCAATTTTTCCGATTACGCCCTGCGGCTGATGATGTATGCGGCCGCCCGCAAGGACGGGCTCATCACCATCGAGGAGACCGCCGAGCTCTACGGCGTGTCGCGCGCGCATCTGATGAAGGTCGCCAACCAGCTCACCCGCGCCGGCTTCCTCAAGGCCACGCGCGGCCGCAATGGGGGCCTGTCGCTGGGGAAGAAGCCCGAAAAAATCCGGCTCGGCGACGTCGTGCGCTCGACCGAGCCGGATTTCGCGCTGGTCGAATGTTTCGAGAGCGGCAATCGCTGCCTGATCACCCCGCGCTGCCGGCTGCGCGGCGTGCTGCAGGAGGCGATGGGCGCCTTCATGCGCACGCTCGACCGCTACACGCTGGCGGACCTGTTGCTGCGGCCTGAGGATTTCGGCCTTAAGCCGGCGGCGTGAAGCACGGGTGCGGCGTGAACAGGAATGGCGTCAGGCAGTGCGGCGACCCATGATGAGGCCATAGACAACGAGCACGATGACGGCGCCGACCACGCCACCAAGGAAGCCTGCGGATTCTCCGGGATTGTACCACCCGACAGCCTGGCCAAGGTAAGTCGCGACGAACGCCCCGACGATCCCCAGAATGGCCGTCAGGATGAAGCCCTGCGGCTCGGTCTTGTCGCCGGGCATGATGAACTTGGCAATCACTCCGACAATGAAGCCAATGATAATTGTCCAAAGGATGCTCATCTCGCTGCTCCTCCTGAACCGGCATTCGGGACAGTGAACATCCTGCGCGAGATCACCTCACGGCTCTCTTGACATAGATCAAGGCCGCTACCGGCGCGAGGCCGGCCAGAGAGATGACCATCAGGTCAGTCGGAGGGAAGGCAACCATGGCAATGATTGGCGAGATCACGCACACCACGACCTACAAATATGCGAAGCCGGTCACGTTCGGCACGCACCGGGCGATGTTCCTGCCAAGGCGCGGCGCATCCGCGCGCCTCCTCGGCTGGTCGGCAAGAACCAGTCCGCCCTCGAAAATCCACTGGATCAGCGATGCACAATCCAACACTGTCACGGTGATCGATTTCTGCGAAGGCAGCCGCGAGCTGACCTTCACCTTCCAGGTGCGGGGTGTCTATTTCGGCGTGAAAGGGATCGAGTCGTTCCCCCTGGAATCGCGGGCCGAGATCGTTCCCGTCCAATATTCTCCCGACGAGTGGACCGACCTCGCCCACTACATGCGTCCCCATGCCGACGACCCGGACTCAAGCCTCGCCGCGTGGACAAAAAGTTTCGTCGCCGGAGACCAGGATCAAACGGCCGATGTCCTGCACCGGATATTGACCACATTCCGCGACGGCTTCACTTATCGCTCGCGGGAGTCGGAAGGCACCCAATCGCCGGGTGAAACCCTGCGTACGAAATCCGGCACCTGCCGCGACTATGCCTGGCTGATGATCGAGGCCTTGCGCCGGCTCGGCTTCGCCTCGCGCTTCGTCAGCGGCTATTTGTACGATGCGGCGCTGGATGGCGGTGCCGTCGGCATGACCGGCTCCGGCGCGACGCATGCTTGGCTGCAGGTGTTTCTTCCCGGCGCCGGCTGGATCGATTACGACCCGACCAACCAGATCAATGCCGGGTTCGACTTGATCCCGGTGGCGGTCGTCCGGCATCCGGGCCAAGCCATCCCGCTGACCGGCTCGTGGTTCGGGGACGCCAAGGACTATCTGGGTATGTCGATCAACGTGGCCGTCCACAAGATCGGCGAGTTCCGCGATCCGTCGGAGGACTAAAGCGCGATGAGATTAGGTTGAATCGTCATCGCGCTTTAGCTTTTTGATTGAGCATGATCTCCGCGCAAACGCTACGCGTTTGTCGCGAGGGAAAACCGCTACACACTTTTCCGGATCATGCTCCAGCGATGCCCTCAGCGCTTCTTTCGCTGGTGCCTTTCCAGCCGCAGCCGTTGCGCCCTCATGCGCTGGATCTCCTCGTCGAGCACCTCGCTCTTGTCATCGAGCTGCTTCTTCCGGGATTTCGGCGCATCGGTGTCGCGAAGCTTCTGCAATGCCTTCTCGACGGAAAGTTTGGTTGTTTCGGCCATGGCGATAAGCCCTGATGTTGTTGCGTTGCAATCCGGCCATGCAGCCGTAATCAGCCGTGCTGCGCCGCCCCGCTCGTTGATCTGGATCAACTGTTGACAGCGCCCGGGCGTTCGGTCGCAATGGCCCGACAGCCTGAGGTGGCGCATGAACATCCAGACCCGTTCCGACCCTGTCGCCCGCGCCCGCGAACTCGGGGCGGAGATTGCCGCCAGCGCCGACGAGATCGAGCGCACGCGGCGCATCCCCGCAGCGTTGGTGGAACGGCTGCATGACTCGCGGCTGTTCCGCATGCTGCTGCCGCGCTCGGCCGGCGGCGACGAGACGGAACCTGCGGTCTACGTGGCGGCGATCGAGGAACTGGCCCGGCACGACGCCTCGACGGCGTGGAACGCATTCGTCGCCAACAGTTCCGCCCTGATCGCCGCCTATCTGGAGCCTGCGGCCAATCACGCCATCTTCGCTGATCCCAGCAGCATCGTGTCCTGGGGACCTCCCAACGCTTCGCGCGCACGAGCTGTCGAGGGCGGCTATCGCCTCACCGGCAGGTGGGATTTCTCCAGCGGCTGCCGGCAGGCCCGCTGGATGGGCGCGCACTGCCTTGTGCTCGAAGCGGACGGTACGCTCAGGCTCAACCGCTTTGGCCGCCCCACGATCCGCACGCTGCTGTTTCCGGTGAGCGAGGTGACCCTGATCGACACCTGGCGGACGATCGGGCTGTGCGGCACGGCGTCGGATTCCTACAGCGTCAACGATTTATTCGTGTCCGAGGGGTTCAGCACCACGCGCGAGGACCCGACGCTGCGCCGCGAGCGCGGCCCGCTCTATGCCTTTACCATGCAGGGCCTCTACGCGGCCGGGGTCGCCGCCGTGGCGCTTGGCATCGCACGCGCGATGCTGTCCGAGTTCATCGCTTTGGCGTCCCGCAAGTCGCCGCGCGGGCTCTCCCGGCTCGCCGACAACGCGGTGGTGCAGGCCGACGTGGCGCGCGCGGAAGCGCGGCTCGGCTCGGCGCGCGCCTACCTGATGGAGACGCTGACGTTGATCTACGCGCGGGCCAACGAGGTGGCGCCGATCGAGGTTTCCGATCGGGCCCGCGTGCGGCTCGCCTGCACCAACGCAATCCAGGCCGCGGCGGAAGTGGTTGACATGGCTTACAAGGCAGCCGGCGTCGACGCGATCTTCCCGGGCAGCCCGTTCGAGCGCCGCTTCCGCGACATGCACACGCTCTCTCAGCAGATCCAGGCACGCGCCGCCCATTTCGAGCAGGTCGGGCAGATCCTGCTCGGCGTGCCGCCCGAGGAGTTTCTCTAGGAGCGGCGAAGGTTCGCCGGCTGAGGCGAGGCTGTTAACGAACCAGAAAAACCAGCTTGCCGCGAAAGTGGCGGGACTGGCTTACCTCGTGTGCGGCCACGGCGTCGCTGAGCTTGTAGCGTGTCACTTCGGGCGGACGGACCGCACCCATCGCCACCAGCGCCACGATGCGTTCGAGATGTGGCCGGTCGCGTCCGACGCTGGGCCGCAGAGCCACGACATCGCTGCGGTCCGGCTTCGGTGCCTGGGCGCCAGACGCAATGAAGGCCGCGCGGCCGCCTGGTTTCAGCACGGCAAACGATCGCTGCGCCACATCTCCGCCGACCGTGTCGAACACCGCGTCGCAGTCTTTCACGACTTTGGTGAAATCCACCGCATTGTAATCGATGATCTCATCCGCGCCGATTTGGCGCAGATAATCATGGTTCGACGCGCTTGCGGTCGCGATCACGTGAGCGCCCAGATGTTTCGACAACTGTATGGCAAAGCTCGCGACACCACCCGCGCCTCCCTGGATCAGGATCGTCTCGCCCGCCTTCAGTTTCAATGTGTCCTCGATGGTGCAAATCGCCGTCAATCCGGCAAGCGCAAGTGCTGCGGCATCGACATGCGACAGGCGGTCGTTTTTTTTGGCGACGATGGCTGCCTTGATCGCAATCTTCTCGGCATAGGCGCCTTCCTGGCCAACGTCGCAGACGCCGAAGACCTCATCGCCGACACGCAGGTCTTTGACACCATCCCCAATGGCTGAAACGACGCCGGAGAAGTCCCGACCAAGAATGTAAGGGAAACGGGCAAGCTGACCGGATTTGCCCTCGCGCACCTTCCAGTCCGCGCCATTGACGCTGGCGGCGACAATATCAACCACCACCTCGCCGGATGCAGCTACGGGATCCGGCATCTCGCCGAATTTGAGCACCTCCGGCCCGCCGTGTCGTTCGATGAAGGCAGCCTTCATTGGTATTCCTCTCACTTTCCTCACCGGGAAGTGAAACAAGCTGGCGCCGTCTCACTCCGATCCTCTCGTTCACAGCCTTTGCCGGTGACCAAGCATATCAGGTGATCTCGCATATCCAACGCCCCTTGCGCCAACCATCTAAAAGATATAGATAAAATATATCTTATGAACGAGGACCGGTCATGACCAAGGCTGTCGCAGACGACCCCGAAGGCGCCGCGGAACGCCGCGCCCGCATCAGCGGCGATCTCATGGCCAAAACCGGCATCGACGATGCCATGATCGAGCGCCTGGTGCGTACGTTCTACGCGCGCGTGCAGGCCGATCCCCTGATCGGTCCGATCTTCGCGGCGCGCATTGAGGACTGGGAGGCGCATATCGTGAAACTCTGCGCGTTCTGGTCGTCGGTCGCGCTGATGACCGGCCGCTATCACGGCCAGCCGATGCAGGCGCATCTCGAGTTGCCGGTCGCCGCAGAGCATTTCGATCGCTGGATCGCGATCTTCGAGCGCGCGGCAAACGAGCTGTGCCCGACTGTCGCTGCGGAGCATTTCATCGAGCGCGCGCGACGGATCGCCGACAGTTTTGAGCTCGGCATCGCCGGCCGTCAGGGCAGGATCGCGCGTCCGCGTTTCTCCACCGTGGTGCGGCAGTCGGTCCGTCCGCCGGCGGCATCGGAACAGGCGTCCTTCGGCTGATTGCGCGCGCCTGTGTCATCGCGGTAGAGTTTCCCGGCATTGCCGCCACTGGCGGCGCCAACCGGACTGACGCCATGACCCGTCACATCGTCGCGCGCACCAGCGATATCCCGCCCGGCGGCAACAAGGTGGTCGGCATCGACGGCCGCGACATCGTCGTGTTCCATGTCAATGGCGAGTTCTTTGCGCTCTTGAACCGTTGCCCGCATGAAGGGGCGCCGCTCGACAAGGCCGCTTGCGTGGCGCGGCTGACCTCGCCAGAGCCCGGAATCTACCACCGTGATCGCGTCGGCGAGCTGTTGCGTTGCGCCTGGCACGGCTGGGAATTCGACATGCGCAACGGCCAGTCCTGGTTCGATCCGAAGCGGTTCAAGGTGCGCTCCTATCCGGTCGCGGTCGAAAGCGGCGAGGAACTGCAGAAGGGACCTTATGTCGCCGAGACATTTCCGGTCCATGTCGAGGACAGCTACATCATCGTGGAGATCTGAGCTGCCGTACGGCTTCGCATCGAGAGGTTTCGATGCGGTGACGGGCTGGGGAACTCCGGCCGGTACCTAGCTGCTGCTCGCCTTGTGAACGGAATCCTCTGGCTAATTGTCATATGGCTGCGGTAGAAGGCGCTCGCGATCCATTGGACGGATGTGAGCGGATGTCGAAGCAGTCGATGCGCGAAGAGGCCGAGCGGCTGATTCGCGAAACCATGGAAAAGCGCAACCTCGTCATCAAGCAGGGCAATACGCGGGTCGAGGCTGTCTGCGGCAAATGCGGCGCGCCGAACCGGCTCTCGGCCGAGCGCGGCACGTCCCGCGTGAAATTTTCCTGCAAGAATTGCGGCCACAAGCAGGAAACACTGTAGCCGCCGTTTAGCTCACGCCGGCCTTGTTGTGAGTCCGTCGATCATCGCGCGCACCAGCGTTGCGATTTCAATGCGCAGCGCATCGAGCGGCACCGCGATCAGTCTTTGCTCGAGCCCAAGCGCCACCATGCCGTGTACCGCCGAGAACAGGCTGCGCGCGGTGACGCCAATCTGGGTGGATGAACGCTGCGGGAACAGTGCGGCGAGCGGCTTGTGGATGTGACGGAATAATTCCATCTGCTCCGAGATCGCCCATTCCGGCACGATCTTGCCCGGCTGCATCCGGTGCTCAAACAGCGCGCGCCACAGTTCGAGATTCTCGGCGGCGAAATCGCAATAGGCGACCGCGATCCGCACCAGCGTCTCCCGCAGGCTGGTCTGGCCGCCGATCTCGGCGAGCGAAAGCGAGGCGTCCAGTCGGGCCAGCGTGCGCGAGCCGACGCGCAGGATCAGCTCGTCGATATCCTCGACGAGATTGTAGACCCCCCCATTGGCGATACCGATTTCTTCCGCCAGATCGCGCGTTCTCAGCCCCGCCAGCCCCTTGGCCGCAATGGCGCGCTCGGCCGCCTCGATCAGCGCTTCGCGCAATTTGGCTCGTCTTTCCAAGGCTTTGGACATGATTTACCTGCCGTTAACCATAACCGTGAGCGTCGCTCAAATATTTCTTGAGCAATGTTCAAGATGTGCTATAAAGCCTCATGAGCAATGCTCATAACAGGGAGCGGTTAAATGTTCAAAACTGTTTTGACGCTTTTCCGCGGTAGCGTCGCCGCGGCAGGGGAGGAGCCGGAAGACCGGTCGGCGCTTCTGATCCTCGACCAGCAGATGCGGGACGCGGCTGCGGCCGTGGACCGTTCCAAGCGGACGCTGGCGCTGGCGATTGCCGGCGACCAGGCGGAGGGCCGCAGGCTGGAAGCGACCAACGCCCGCATCGCCGATCTCGAAGTGAGGGCGACCGCGGCTCTGGAAGGCGGTCGCGAGGACCTCGCCCGCGAGGCGGCGCAGGCGATTGCCAATCTCGAAGCCGACCGCGATTCGGCGATGACGGCGCGCGCGCTGTTCGCCTCCGAGATCACACGGTTGAAGCGTCACGTTGCCAATGCCGAGGCGCGCATCACCGAACTCGATCGCGGCAGGCGGCTTGCCCGCGCCTCCGAATCGGTGCGCGCGCTGCGAAGGAGCGGCATCGAAGCGGCGCGCCCCTACGAATCCACGCTGCCGGAAGCGGAGGCCACGCTGAAGCGCCTGCGCGAACGGCAGATGGACGCCCAGGCCGCAGACGAGGCCTTGCTCGAAATCGACGCCGCGAGTGGTCCGCTCGCGACCGCCGAAAAACTCGCCGAGCAGGGCTTTGGCCCGCGGATGAAATCGACCGCCGACGACGTGCTGGCGCGGCTGAAAGCCGGGCCCACGCCGTCTGCCTGACCACCCCGACGATGATCATTCACCTCAAGCAAAGCACAAGGAGAACTGTCATGAACCCGACTACACCGTCCCACAGCCACGCCTGGGTCACCTTCACCTTTGTCTCGTTCGCCGCTTCCGCCTTCATGGTCGGCCTCGGCATCTTCCTCCTGCCGCTCGATCTCTCGATCAAGGGCTATCTCGCCATGGGTTTCCTGATGCTGACGCAATCCTGCATAACCATGACCAAGACCATGCGCGACAACCATGAGAGCGGCCGGCTGGTGAACCGCATCGAGGACGCCAAGGCCGAGCGGCTGTTGATGGAAGTTTCCAAGGCAGCCTGAACGGGCTGCACGGAAAGCGGCGGGTGTTTTTCGCACCCGCCGCTTTCGCCGTAAAATTTTCTTGCCCGTTGAAGAATTCCTTTACCCTGCGACAAACCGCGTCAGATTGCGCTTAACGCTCCTTAACGCGTCGGAGCGCAGGAATTCGCGCAGCTCCGGCAGGGAAAGATGGCGTCCTTGGAAAACGGCAACGAAGCGCCACGCACGCGTGGTGGCCTCGCAAGAGCGCGCGCGGCGATCGCCGGCCTGCACGGCCATGCCGTCTTCTGGCTGAAGGCGCTGTCGCAGCCCAATATCGATCTCACGCTTCGCACCCATGCCGGCTTGCGCACAAGGATCGTCGAGCAGCCCGGCCTTTCGTTGCCGCAGGGCGAACTTGAATCACTTGTGTCGCAGTTGCGCACCGTCGCCGCCAAGACGCTGCCGCCGGACAAGCTGGCCTACGGCATCTTCTCCGGCGCGCCCGAGCCGCTCTCGCGCGCCATCATCACGCTGATTTCGGAGGAAGAGAGCGGCCGCCCGATCGCCTTCAACGCGCTGTCGGTGATGGACGTCGAACTCGACGGCGAGCCCACGGAGGTCACGCATCTCGGCCTGGTGATGATCGATCCTGACGTGCGCGGGCAGGGATTGTCCTGGGTGCTCTATGGCCTCACCGCGCTGGTGCTGTTCGCGCGCGACGGCTTGCGGGCGAAATGGATCTCCAGCGTGACGCAGGTGCCGGCCGTGGTCGGCATGGTCGGCGACACCTTTTCCGATGTGTTTCCGTCGCTCCTTTCGGGCGCGCGCCGGAGTTTTGCGCATCTGCAACTGGCGCGCGGCATCATGGCAGAGCATCGCGCGGTGTTCGGCGTAGGCGAGGAGGCCGGCTTCGACGAGACGCGCTTTGTCATCACCAACGCCTATACCGGCGGCTCGGATGCGCTGAAGAAGACTTTTGAGGCCGCGCCAAAGCATCGCAACGACAACTACAACGATTTCTGCGCTCGCGAGCTTGACTATGAGAGAGGCGATGACGTGCTGCAGCTCGGCCGCATCGATCTCGCCGGCGCGCGGCGCTATCTGCTCAGCGAGGTGCCGCACGGCTCGCTGCCGTCGCTGCTCGCAACCTCCGCCGTCCTCGCGCTGCAACGGCTGGTGCTGCCGGTCGCCTACTGGCTGGACGACAGCCGCGCCTTCGGCACGTTGCGGCCGCGCCGCAACGACGACGGGGCTGTGCGATGACCCCGGGCATGACCGCCGATTCCATCGTCAATCTCTGCGGCGCCATCGGCCTCACCGTGGCGATGATGACGTTCTATCGCCGCGATCCGCGGGGCCCGCTGACGCGCCGGCTCCTGATGGCGCTCGGCGTGATCGCGCTGTTGTTCTTCATCCGCGGCGCGGCTTGGGCGACGGGCAGCGAGTTCCTCGATTCCCTGTCGGAGATCCCGGCGGCGCTGATCCCGCTCGGTGCATTGCTCCTGACCGAAGGCATTTTGCGTCGGCATGCACCGCGCGCGGTGAAGCTGGCGGCGCTGATCGGCGGCATCGTGCTTGGACTTGGTGGAATGCTGGGACTCGAACGGTTCGCGATGCCTTATGCCGTCGCGCTGTCGGGGTTTCAGCTGGCGGGTATCGCGACTTGCGCTCTTCTGCTCGCCACGCGCGACCGCGCGACGCTGGTGGCGTCGGAGAACCACAGCATCGGGAGGCTCGCGGTCGGCGCGCTGGTCGTGATTCCCTTCATCCTGACCGATTTTCGTACGCTGTTTCCCGACATTCCGGTTCGGCTCGGCGCGCTGGGGGCGCTGCTCACCGTCACCGTCATGCTGATTGCCGGCGGCGGCGCGGAGACGCGGCGGCATGGCGTCGCCATGATGGCGCTGCGGCTGATCAGCTCGGCGCTGCTCGGCATCGCCGCCGCGTTCATCGCACCGGATGTCGATGGCGCGCAGATCGTCCGCTTCTGCGCCGTGGCGATTGCGGGTGTCCTGACCATCGGCCTGATGACTGATGCGCTGCGCGCGCTATTCGAGTCACAAGAGCCGGGCGTGCTGAATTCGGTCGCGGCCTCGCCGGCGCGGACCCGCGATGAGCTGATCGCCGAGTTGGCGCGTCATCCGATCTTCGACGGCGCGCGACGTTTTCGCGAAAGCGAGCTCGCAAGCTACGATCCGCCGCTGCTGCATGATTTCCTATCGAGGCGGCGCGTGTTGCGCCGCTCCGACGCGCCGTGGGGACTTGTGTCCACCGATCCCGCGGTCGAGCGCATGGCGTCGCTGATGACAGCCAACAGCGCCACCCATGTCATCGTGCTGTATCACGATCCCATGGACCTGATCGTGCTTGCCGTGCCCGTGACGTCAGCTGATCCCGCCACCGAAACCGCGCTCGCGCTGGTGCGGCGGCTTTTGGCGCTGACGCCGGAGGCCGTCTAGCTTCTCTTCACGAACGCCGCAAAAGCTTCCGCATAATCGGGATGCCAGCGCGACAGGGCGGGGCGGTTCTCGACGATGTCGCCGGCCGCCCAGAGGATGCGCCGCTCGTCGAGCTGCCGCGGCACGTCGTTGTCGGGGCAGAGGATGTAGAAGTCGCCGGCCTCGAGCTTCTCGATCATGAAGTCCACCGTCTGCTCCGCGGTCCAGGCGCCGGCCGGCTTCTCGGTGCGGCCACGCGCGGTCAACCCGGTGAAGACGAAGCCCGGAATCAGCAGATGCGCACTGATCTTGCTGTTGAGACCGCGCAGCTCGTGCTGCAACGCTTCGGTGAACGACTTCACGCCGGCCTTGGAGACATTGTAGGCGGGATCGCCCGGCGGCGTGGTGATGCCCTGCTTGGAGCCGGTGTTGATGATCAAGCCCACCCGGCCGCGCTCGATCATATGCGGCGCGAACACCTGTGAGCCGTTGATCACGCCCCACAGATTGACGCCGAGGATGCGCTGCCAGTTTTCCATCGGGCCGAACATCTGGCTGCCCGGCTGGATGCCGGCATTGTTCATCAGGATATCGGTGCCGCCAAAACGCCTCTCGACCGCGCGTTCCAGCTCCTGCAGCTGCTCGACGTGGCTGACATCGACGGTCGCGGTCATCACTTTTGCCGGATCGCCCGTCGCCGCCGACAGTTTGGCTTCGGCCTCCTTCAGCCGTTCCGCGCCGACGTCGGCAATGCAGACTTTCATGCCGGCTTTGGCAAAGCGGATCGCGGCGGCAAGCCCGATGCCGGAGGCGCCTCCGGTGATCACGGCCACATTGTTCGCATGCAGTGCTTCGAGTGGCATTGGTGTTCCCCCTTCAGATCAGAGAACAATGTTGGCGTGATCGAATGATGACAAATCCACGCGCCTGGTTCTTCTCCCTTTCCCCGCTCTTCGCGGGGAGAGGTGAAAGAAGCAATCTACCGCCCCAAAACCTTCTTCGGCTTGCCGATGTCGCTGCGCAGCGCCGCCAGCTCCTTCTTCACGGCGCTTGCCGCGTCGCGTTCGATCTTGCGGTAGCGCGCGACCAGCGAGACGCCAAACGGCGTCAGCACCGCGCCACCGCCATTCTTGCCGCCGGTCTGCCGCTCCACCGCGGCTTGCCGGCAGATGCGGTTGATCTCGTCGACCAGGTCCCAGGCGCGCTTGTAGGACATGTCCATGGCCCGGCCGGCCGCCGAGATCGAGCCGAACTCGCGGATGTTTTCCAGCAGCTGGATTTTGCCCGGCCCGATCCGGCCCTCGGTGTCGAGGTCGATGCGCACGCTAAGCGATGGCAGCGGCCTGTCAGTGGTTTTTTGCATCGATGACCTGCTCTCGCGGCTTTCGCCCTGACATTGCCATCGAAGCCGTTTCCGAACAAGATGAAGGCCTCACCTATTCAGACCGTAAAAATTCGGGCCAGAAATGAACTTTCCGCATTTGTTTTCACCATTGAAGGTCGGTCCGTACCAGCTCAAGCACCGTGTCGCACTCGCGCCCTTGACGCGGATGCGCGCGGCGAAGCCTTCTCTCGTGCCGCGGCCGCTGAATGCGGAATATTACGCCCAGCGCGCCACGCCGGGCGGCCTCTTGATCGCCGAGGCTTCGCCCGTGATGGCGACCGGTTTCGGCAGCCCCGGCATCCCAGGAATTTATACCGACGCGCAGACCGAGGGCTGGCGCAAGGTCGTCGACGCCGTGCACGCCAAGGGCACATTCATCTTCCTGCAGCTCTGGCATGTCGGCCGCGTCTCGCATTCGTCGTTCCAGCCCGGCGGCCTGCTGCCGGTCGCGCCCTCTGCGGTCGCGATCTCCGAGGAGTTCAAAACGTCGACCGCGGACGGCAAGGTCGTTCCTTACGAGACGCCGCGGGCGCTCGAGACTGACGAGATTCTCGCAATCGTCGAAGCGTACCGGCAAGCCGCGCGCAATGCGCTGGCCGCTGGTTTCGACGGCGTCGAGATCCACGGCGCCAATGGCTATCTGGTCGAGCAATTCCTGCAGTCCCGCAGCAACCTCCGCACCGACCATTACGGTGGCGGAATCGAAAACCGGGTGCGCTTCCTGTTGGAGGTCACGCAGGCCGCCATCGACGTCTGGGGCGCCGACCGCGTCGGCGTCCGGCTGTCGCCCTACGGCATCTCCAATGGCAGCGGCGAGGCCGAGCCGATGCCGCTCTACCAGCATGCCATCGAACAGCTCAATCCGCTTGGCCTGGCCTATCTGCATTTCATCGAGCCGCGCTCCAGCGGCGCCGGCCGCGCCGAGGTCAACTGGCAGGGCGTGCCGTCGGCGATGGTGCTGTACCGGCCGATCTGGAACGGCGTGCTGATCACCGCCGGCGGCTTCACCGGCGAGGCCGCAGACGCCGCGATTGCCGACGGGCATGCCGATGCGATCGCCTTCGGCCGCATCTTCATCTCCAACCCGGACCTGCCGCTCCGCCTGCAGCACGGCCATCCGCTGACGCCGTACAACCGCAAAACCTTCTACGGCGGCGACGTCGCGGGGTATACGGACTATCCCTTCTACGACGCGATGGCGCCGGCGTGAGGCGCTAGACACACCATCGTCATTGCGAGTTGGGACCGGCGTTAAGGCGCCGACCGAAGCAATCCAGGCCACTCGCGTGATTCTGGATTGCTTCGCTTCGCTCGCAATGACGGCGGAAGGACACGCACATGGCAAAACCAGCTCCCGCAGCAGGTATCGCACCCGGCCAATGCCTGTGCGGCAAGGTCGCCTTCGAGATCGACGTGCCCGCACGTTGGGCCTGGCATGATCATTCGGCGGCAAGCCGCCGCGCCCATGGCGCGGCCTACGCGACCTATGTCGGAAGCTGGCGCAAGCGCTTCCGCATCATCAAAGGGAAGACTTTAGTTGCGCGCTACGAGGTTGGCGCAACGAAAACCGTGCGCAGCTTCTGCTCGAACTGCGGCACGCCGCTGTTCTACGAACGCGCCCGCTCGCCGCACATGGTCAACATCTCTCGCGCGCTGTTCGAAAGCCGCACGGGACGGCAGCCGCTCTATCACATCGCCATCGAGGAGCTGCAGGAATGGGCCTATACCGGCGAGCCGCTGGTGCCGCTGAAAGGCTTCCCCGGCGTGGTCTGGCAGCGCTCGAAGAAGAAGCGCCGCGCCGCGGGCGAAGACCCGTTCGAGCTCGGCCGCGGGGACACGTGAGGTTCTCGTCGTGGCCCATCCTTCGAGACGCGGGCTACGCCCGCTCCTCAGGATGAGGCGGAACAAGTGGCACGATGTTAGACCCTCATGGTGAGGAGCTGCGAAGCAGCGTCTCGAACCATGAGGCCTGGAAGCGTGTGCGTCTGCAATGCAGCCATGAGCCGCCTCCATTGATCTCGCCGCCGCAATCAGCATGATGCCTGCATCCGGCGGCAACGTCCGTGGGCACGGAGGAAACATGAAGAACCGCATTACCGGGCGTTCGGCCTTCCTGGCGCTGCTCAAGGACGAGGGCATCACCCATCTGTTCGGCAATCCCGGCACCACCGAATTGCCGATCATGCATGCGCTGAAGGACCATCCTGACCTCACCTATGTGATGGCGATGCAGGAGAGCCTGGTGGTCGCGATCGCCGACGGCTTTTCCCGCGCCTCGGGAAAACTCGTCGCCTGCAACGTCCATGTTGCACCCGGCCTCGGCAACGCGCTGGGCTCGCTGTTCAACGCAAAGTTCACGGGCACGCCGATGATCCTCACCGCCGGGCAGCAGGAGCAGGGCCACGGCCTGATGGAGCCGGTGCTCTATGGCCCGCTGGTGCAGATGGCGGAGCCGCTGGTGAAGTGGGCGGTCGAGGTGACGCGGCTGGAGGATCTGCCGCGCATCGTCCGCCGCGCCGCCAAGATCGCGACCACGCCGCCGACGGGACCGGTGTTCATCTCGCTGCCCGGCGATATCCTCAATTCCGAGGCCGGCATCGAGTTGGGCCGTTCCACCCGCGTCGACACGCGCGTGAAGCCGTCAGACGAATCGCTACAGGCGCTCGCCGCGCGAATCCTCAAGGCGCAGCGCCCGGTGATCATCACCGGCGACGAGATCGTGAAAAGCGACGCGCTGCAGGAGGCGGCGCAACTGTCCGAGACGCTCGGCGCACCGGCTTATCAATGTTCGACGCCATATGGCGCGCATTTCCTCTCCGAAAGCCCGTGCTTCATGGGCTCGCTGTCCAGGCTGCAGAAGCAGGTGCGCGAGGTGCTCTCGCCCTACGATCTCATGATCGTGCTCGGCGCCGATCCCTTGCGCATGTCGGTCTACAGCGAGGTCGATCCGATGCCGGATGATCTCTCCATGGTGCAGATCGGCCTGGTCGATTGGGACCTTGCCAAGAACTACGGCGCCGAGATCGCGGTGAAGGCCGACGTGAAGGAGACGCTGAGGGCGCTGGTGCCGGCGCTGAAGGCGGCCGGCGGCGCGGCGCTGGAGGCGCGCGCGAAGAAGGGCGTCGCCGAGCTCGCTACCAAGAACTGGACCGCGCGGCGCAAGCCGCTGGTGGAGCAGATCGCCAAAGCCGCCGGCAAATCTCCGATCGATCCGGACTATCTGACGCTGCAGCTGGTCGAGGCGATGCCCGACAATGCGATCCTGGTCGACGAGGGCCTCACCTCGGGCCGGCAGCTGCTTTCACTGCGGCCGCATCGCGACCGCTATGGCTATCACGCGCTCGCCTCCGGCGGCATCGGATGGGGCCTGCCGGCGTCCGTCGGCGTCAGCCTCGCCAATCCGCAGCGCGCCGTGGTGTGCTTCTCCGGCGACGGCAGCGCGATGTATTCGATCCAGGCGGTGTGGACGGCCGCACACCACAAGCTGCCGCTCAACGTCGTGATCTGCAACAATGGCGGCTACCGCATCATCAAGCAGCGCTTGCTCGCCTTCCACGGCGACGACCATTATGTCGGCATGGATTTCGTCGACCCGCCGGTTGATTTCTCCGGCATGGCGAAGTCGCTCGGGCTGGAGGCGATCAGGATCACCGATCCCGCGGAGCTGAAGCCGAAGCTGTCGGATGCGTTCAAGCGACCGGGCGCGAAGCTGATCGAGGTGGTGCTGAGCAACGCCGTCAACTGATTTCTCCGTCATTGCGAGGAGCGTAGCGACGAAGCAATCCATCTTTCCCCGAATCGAGGCATGGTGCTTCGCTTCGCTCGCAATGACGGTGGAGGGATTCCATGCGTATCACCGCCATCCGAACCCACATCCTTGAAGCGGCCCTCTCGCAGCCCTTTGCCTATTCGCGCGCCTGGTACGACACGCGCACGGCGATGGTGGTGGAAATCGAAACCGATGACGGCATCATCGGCTGGGGCGAATGCTACGGCCCGGCGCGGATCACCGCGGCCGTGGTCAACAGCGTCGCGCCGTGGCTGGTCGGCGAGGATCCGCTGCGCTCCGACCATCTCTGGCAGATGATTTACGCGCGCCTGCGCGATCACGGGCAGAAGGGCGCCGTTATCCAGGGCCTGAGCGGCATCGACATCGCGCTGTGGGACATCAAGGGCAAGCATTTTGGCGTGCCGGCGTACCGGCTGCTTGGCGGTCCGTCGCGCACGGAGATCATGGCCTATGCGACCGGCCTCTATCGCCGCAAATCCGGTGATCCCGCGAAATATCTCGCTGAGGAAGCGGCGTCCTATGTCGCTGACGGCTTCTCTGCCGTGAAGCTCAAAGTCGGCTTCGGTGTGGAGGATGACGCCGCGATGACACACGCGGTGCGCGACGCCATCGGCGACCATGTCGCGTTGATGGTCGATGCCAACCACGCCTATGATGCGGTGGCGGCGATCCGGCTCGGCCGCATGATCGAGCACCACGGTATCGGCTGGTTCGAGGAGCCGGTGCCGCCGGAAGATATCGCGGGCTATCGCGCGGTGCGCGAGGCCATCTCGATTCCGGTCGCCGGCGGCGAATGCGAGTTCACGCGCTTCGGTTTCCGCGATCTGCTCACGTCACGCGCGATCGACATCATCCAGCCCGACACCTGCGCGGCCGGCGGGCTATCCGAGTGCAAGAAGATCGCCGACATGGCCGAGGCGTTCGGTGTCCGCTACAACCCGCATGTCTGGGGCACGGGGATTGCGATCGCGGCCTCGCTGCAGTTGCTCGCCGTGTTGCCGTCGCATACGCCGACATCGCTCAAGCCGATCGAGCCGATGCTCGAATTCGACCGCACCGAACACCCGATCCGACAGGCGCTGCTGACCCAGCCGATCGAGCATGTGAAAGGCGTGGTGCGCGTGCCCGACGGTCCCGGCCTCGGCATCGAAATCGACCGTGCGGCGTTGAAGCGTTTCGCAGCGAAATGATCCGCCGGAACGCGGTATACGTCCTTGTAACAACAGCGTTTCCGCCAAATTGATTTGCCCGTCGGGCAAGCTTCGCGAATTCGTGTCAAGAACCCGCGCGAAAAATATTCTGTTTTTCGGAATTATAAATCAATGCTATGAGTGGCGCCGTTCCGCACCTGCAAGAGGGGCGCTTCGCGATCGTCACGAACGTTGGGTGCGGAATGCGATGGACGTGTCGGGCGCAGTTGACGAACGCGCCTGACGCGGACGGCGAAGGCGTGTGGTCCTGATCTCCCGACGCTGGGATCAAGCTCGTGGACGGTTTCACGGGCGACGGTGGCTAAAAAAGCCCGGACACCGGGGAGAGCGCGCGATAAGCCGTACACCATTGCGCAGGGAAGGCCGGGTCGCTCCGGTTGAACCTGTGGTGCCTAACCCGTGTGCTTTCTACCCTTGCACACGGG
>DATMNV010000094.1:0-19547 GCA_035568535.1 Bradyrhizobium sp. | reverse complement strand
ACAAGTCGCTGTTAGAGCACATGATTGACTCGATGTCGGATTTTGCGGCGAGGGCAAAAAAGACCGCCAAAAAGGTCAAGCGGACAACCAAATCGTCAGCCGCTCGAAAGGCAGTCGACAAGAACAAGAGGGCCAAGAAGGCGGCGAAGAAGACGACGAGGCGTCGCCGCTGATGCGTCCAAGGGCGCCCCCGGTAGTCTGTCAGCCGAGGCCGCAACAAACGCATTGGCCCGCCGCTACAGCGCGGTGGCGCGGGGATGCGTCTCTCGCCGGCCGCTCTCCGCTGCCCCCGCCACGGAATAACGCACAGGCGGCGCTATGGCGCGGGTCTGGCGGCGGTCTATTCAGATCGACAGAGCCCAGCCGATATTCATCGCCGTTTTCGCTCGCCCCTTCGTACAGGGCAAACGTTGCTTCAGGAAACTGAGACCAGATGGCCAAGTCGTCGGCCGTGATTGTCACCCAGCCTTCTCGGGCTTCAATCGGCCGCTTCACTATCAACTGTTGAGCGTCCCATGAAATGCCCCGCCTCGCTCTGGAGTCAATCAAAACGAGACGGGGCACCCGAGGGAGGCGGAGGTTCACCTCGCGACTACATCGCTGTGAATTAGTGGCAGCTTAGGGGCGTTCGCGGTCGGAACTGAGTAACGCGTTTTCAAATCCAGTTGAGAGCGCGGAAAAGCAAAAACCCCCGCTAGCGGTGGCCAGCAGGGGCATGCAGGTGGATGGCGTGAGGCTAGAGGAGCGCTGAAAACGGGTATCGATTACGGAGCGTCACTTCGGCAGATCCTTCCAGCCTGCAGTCGAAATCGGGTTCCCGCACCATTGGTGTTCGATCATACCTCTTAAGCTGATCAGCGTCGGTTAGCGTCCAAAAAGTGGAGTACCGATTCCGACACCTCACCGAACTCAACGTAGCGTCGGCGCAATTCGTCGGCAATGTCTTTGGTCACATCACGGGACCAGCCCTCGGCGGTGTTGAAGGCCACGATGCGGACCGGATGACCAAACTGGCCGTCCACTAGGTCGCGGATCAGCGTCTCTCGGTCAGCCTTTTCTGCGTCGGTCTCTCGCCAAGAACACCCGATCCGGCCAAAGTCATCCAGCACGAGATACGTGTCTTGGTCGGCCTCATGGGGCATGATCGAGGGCGAATCACGCATGACGCAACTCCACTGCTACAGCCTTAAACTTAAAATAGGCCTTGGCCAGGAAATTGCGAATCGATTCACGGGCTTCCTAAGCAAACAGAGCCGCGCCGGCTCGTGTGAAGCGTACAAAAGTACCGCTCTCGTGCAGATCGAGCCAGCCCTTCTCAATCGCTCGATCGAGGCCAGCCTTGTACTCCGCCGGCGTGCCCCTCAGTTCATACAGGAATGGCCCGTTGATCTTTTCGATCAGGATGCGGTTGTCGAAGTAAGGCTCGACCGCGTTGGCCAGCTCGAGGAGCTTGCGGGCAGCGATGTCCGGATCTGCGAGGGGACGGGTTTTCATTTTAGGTCCATGTGCTTTTTGTAGACGTGCTGTTCGGTGTTTTCGAGATTGATCGCGGCGCCACAGAAGCACTTCGATCGGCCGCTGGCCAATTGTGTTGGCATCTTCAGGCCCTCGTCCCACATGCGTCGCCTCCACTTGTGGAATGCATGCTCGCGCCGGTAGGCCTCGAAGTTCGCTTCACCGAGAGACGGCAGCACCTGACGCCATGCAAAGAGAAAAGCTGCCCGCGCCGATCTGAACGTGTTGGCCGAGCCATCGCGATGCTGTCCCGGCTCCATGCCAGGATAGAATCCGCAACGCCAGCCCCATTGGGCAACGTTGACCGGCACCCCCGATCGAATGCCGATCCAGCCGACCGGCACGTCGCCATAAAAGATGCGCCAGCTATCTTGCGGGATGTCATTGGAGCGGCGGCGAGTCAGGCTGGGCATGGCCCATGATTCCGCCGACCTGTGAGGTGCACAAATTATCAATTCGTTGGGGCACGCAACGGCAGCGAGACTACAGGGCGTCGTGGGGTCGCTCTAGCGATGGCTTGCTGACAGGTCCGTTGGGGAATTTGCTTGGTGAGCCCTGTGAGCTTTGTCGAGCGACACCCAAAATGCGAAAGCGGTCATCACAACTACCGTCACTACAATTTTTGCCAATATATCATTGCTCAAGGGAGGCCTCTTTACGGGGCGTCATACACCTCGATGCTGACACGGACCTTACATGGAGCGCTGCGAAAGCCGCCCGTGAGGGCCCCCCGGCCGCCGTCGCGTGGAAGCGCCTTCTCGCTGGCCGCTCTCCGCTGCCCCCGCCACGAAATACGCACCGGCGGCGCTACGGCGCGGCGGCAAATGCCCAATCTATTTGAGCGGCTTCAATCCCTCATAGGCGCGCATTAGCTGGTCCCTGATTTCACGCGCTCGCTCCTCAGTTAGTCTCGCTGCTGCGCCTTGCTGCATTTTAGCGGGACGGTGAGTCTTCCGGTCCCAAACCATCCACGAGCCTGCCACCCTTCCTTTCCGAACGACGAAGCGCGGCAGATGGGGCTCGGGCTCTTCTTTCATCTTGCCTTCGCCTTCATCCGGTCGTCCGCTCGTCGAGAGCTACGCTGATAACGGAAGCGACACTACCATGCCGCCTATCAGATCGAGCCATGAAGCGCCGCCGTCGATTCCGGAGGCGCAACCGGCAGCGGCTGGCCTCGCACGCGAGAAGGCTAAGGCGGTAGACGACATCCACAACAACAGGGCCGCCTCGCTTCGTGCCGGGCGGCCCGAACCTGATCCGTTGACCTACGAGCCGATCAGGTGCCGGATCGCCAAGAACGTGCCCACGCTAACGAAAATTGTCACGCCGATGGAGAACACAAGCCTGACAAGTTCAACTTGCTTGGCGTCGAGGTGAAGGCTGCGCATTGTTCGTTGCTAGACAGCTGCGTTTACGGCCGAAAATACAGCGCGACATTGCGATGGAGAGAAGGCCGCCGGGCGTCGAATGGTCGGCGGTCCCGCGCTTGATTTTTGTCCGGCACCGGACCATGAACCGCCAAGCGAACGGAATGGAGAGCGCACGGGGCGCGGGGCTTCGGTTCCGCGCTTATTTTGTCAGCGTCAGAGCCACGACCTTGCTGTTCATTAGGCGTGCGAGGCTAATTGCCTCTTCCAAAGTCGTGCCTGCCTCAAGATGGAGCCCCAACAGACCATTCAGGCCTTTGAGGGTATTGCCGGCTGGCTCGGCAGCAAGAAAGAAAGTTCCTCGATCAGTTTCCTTAACCGTGAAACGATAGGAGCCTCGCTCTGTTGCCATTCAAGACTCCTCATTCAGATGGCGTCGACTTCACCGGCACCTTACCCGTCCCGCCACGCGCCGGGCATGGTTGAAACAGGATCTTGCGCCCCTGGCTGGCATCCGCGGTTCGTTGCCGGTCCCAAAACAGTCATCGCAGTGTTTTGGTCTGGTCGCTCATTTCGATCTCCCCGAATCGAGGCGACTTGCCTCGAGGCGACGAGAGACCATCCCAGAATTTTCAACAAACCACCACCTGCGCTTGGGCTCAATAGACCCGGCCGCACCGCGGGCAGCGGATGTGATGACGGTCCTCGCCGCCGACCAATTCGGACTTCCAGTAGGGGCTGTGAAGCAGCGCGCACCAGGGCCGCCTCGCTTCATGCTGGGCGGCCCTTCTCTATCACAGCAATCGCCAAACAGACCTCGCCACCGCGATCCAGGCCGCGATGAAGGTCACAAGCTTTACGCACTGATAGATAAGGCGAGCGCGATTTGGCATGGCGGCTCCGCCTCGGGGCTCGCTTACTGCAATCGCATTGACGTTTTGGAAAAACACCTGCGTCGAGGCGAAATTCCGGCCAGCCCGCCTAATCGAGCCGGACGGTCTCACGCGGGGTCACGCGAACGCTCCTTGCGACGCATGGATTGCTCTGGGTTCGTCGATGCGTTGCTTGTCGGCTTGATAGCCGTTCCGCGCCTCCACGAACGCCGCCGCCGCGATGATGCAGGCGAGGGGTGTCAGCGCGAGCGCGTTCTCCAGCATCATGGCCAGGCGCCAATTGACATTACCGGCTGTGATAGGGTGTGGGTTCGACACAGGCAAATTTCACAATAGTGCCCAGCGCGCGACATTGTAACGACTTACGTTGGCCAATCTCGGCCGCCCCAGTCTGGAGTGATCGGCTACGCAACTTGCCGATGCTCGAAAAGGAACGTGCATAAAGGGCGAGCGGTTCGTCGTCCCCAGCCCAGCGTCGATGTTTTTACACACGCTGGTCGCGGCGAAAGCGGCCGATGAGAGTTGGCGACATGGTCCGTAAATCCCCACAGCAGGAAGCGGATGAATACGTTGACCGGCTGGTGGCCGTCACCAACTGGCTCGGCATTCGGGTCGAGCAATACCCGGCATGGACCGTGGCCGCGCTGGAACGCGAGTTCGCCTTGATGAACAAGCTGGCGCGGCCGTTCCGCAACCGCGGGGACGAGAAAGCCGCCGCGCTGTTGAAGCAGATCGACGTGCGCAGCGCCCATTTGCGGAGACTGATCCAGCACTGGTCGAACGTGGCAGCACGGCCGCTGGACGCATGGAATTTAACCCAAGACCGGCGTTCAACATCGAAGTGGTCAGGATCGCCGCTTTTGCCCTCGGCATTGCCCTGATCACCTGGATCGCATTCTGCGTTGGTGAGCACCAGGCAGGACGAGCAGACCACTGGCGACACGAGAAGGCCGAGGGGCGCCGAGACTAGCGCCGCTCCTCCTCGCGCTCCAGGCGCACCGCCTCGCTGGCCGGGTTCTACGACTTGAGCCACGTCTTCGTCTGATGCCGGGCGAAAGTTCAGCCGCAAGTCAATTTCACCACGTATATCGCACACCAGCGGCTCCGCGGATGCCGTCGCGCCTGCCGCCGTCGTCGCGACAGTGCAGCAGGATGGCAGAAGCAGACCGTGATTGACGTTGTTGGCGTGCAGCAACGGCCCCCACGCCGATATCCTGAGGTGCATCGCCGCATAGAAACCTTGACACCAGGGACGCGGATCGATGTCGCCATTGGCGCGCCGGTGCATCGGCTCGAAGTGGTTAGGCGTGGTCGAAAGGGTCTGGCTGATCTCGTTATGGCGCAGCGCGACGGCCGAGATCGCGGCGAACTCAGGGGTGTTGCCGTGGTTGAAAGCATCGGCATCGATGGCGAGCAGCGGGCAGATCCAGTCGAGCGGACTCATCGACACCGGTCCGGCCACGATCGCGGCGGCATAGCCGTCGAGCATGGGGAGACTGGTGGCGCCAGGATGCCGATCGACACGAGCCTGGAGCCATCGATCGAGCTCCTCAAGCGGCATCGCAGCGGCCGCCATCGACGGCGAAGCCTTATGGCGACGTGGGCTCATGCGGCGGCCTGTGCGGTGCGCTCGCGGGCCGCCTTCCAGTTCCAGGCGAGCAGCTCGTGCAGGTGATGGCTCTTGGTTCGCCCGGAAACAATGCGCTCCAGCACATCGGCCAGGTAAGCCTGCGGATCGAGATCATGGAGCTTTGCGGTGTTCACGAGCGATCCCAAGATCGCCCAGCTCTCGGCGCCGCCCTCGCTGCCGCTGAACAGCGAGTTCCGTCTTCCCATCGCAATCGGGCGCATCGAACGCTCGACCGTATTGGAATCGACCTCGACGCGGCCGTCGCGGAGAAACAGCGTCAACCCGTCCCAGTGATTGCGCGCGTAGTTGATGGCCTCCGCCAGCTTCGACTGGGAGAAGAGTTGGCCGACCATTGCTGTCAGCCGCGCCCTGAGCGCCTCCATCAACGGTGCGGTCCTGGTGCGGCGGGCGGCAAGTCGCTGCTCGGCACTGCCGCCGCGGATCTCCGCCTCGATGACGTAGACTGCCTGCAGGCGCTCGATCACCTCGCGAGCGAACGGCGACTGGGTCGTCTTGTACACCTCGACGAATTTGCGTCGGGCATGGGCGAGACAAAAAGCGAGCTGGATCGCGCCGCCGTGACCGCGGGCGAGCGCCTAGAACACGTAGGCAACCGCCGGCGGCGAGGGGCCACCCCACGGGCGGTCATCCATGGCATGCGCCCAGAACTGGCAGATGCGGGTGCGATGTCGTCCGGGATCGAGCACGGGCATCGGCGTCTCGTCGCAGAACACGCGCGGCGCAGCCTGGATCATCCGCAGCTGCAGCTCATAAAGGCTCTTGAGCCACCAGGCGGCACGCTTCACCCAGCCGGCGAGTGTCGCGCGGAGGTCACCAACGCCCTCGGTCGCCGCGCTCAGCGACTTGTGGAGATGGGCCTAGCGACGACCAAGGATGGCAAAATCCATATCCCTGTCCGCACAGTGGCGACCTTGGAGCGACAGGAGGTCGAGCGAGTCGGCCATCAGATGGCGAGAGATGCCGGCGAGTATGTCAGTGGCCGCCTTGCCGGCATCGCCAGCCTCGTCAGCGGACGCTTCGCAATAATAGAGAACGGACTTGGCTTCCAGCTGGTACCCTGGCAGCCGATCCTCGAGAAGCGCATCGGGCAACACATCACCGGACTCCAGCGGGGCAACGGCGGCATCGAGTGGACCTTGGGAAGGAACAGGGGGCTAAGCCTATAGCGCGACGGAGTGATCGAAGGCCGCGCGAATAGTGCGCGACTCATTGCCCCGCGGCATTGCCACGTGACCGCTGTGAAAATTCTCTAACCGCCGTTGTTCTCCGGAGCTTTCGAAGCATCGCTAGTGTGCGCAGTTGTGCGCGAGGGCCCTCAGCCGTTCGCATTGACGTCGTGTGTTGCACAGCCGACTCTCCTCCTGTCGAGTGTTTTGTGAGTGGGAGGCCTTGTGAAGTACAATCGACGAGAGAAGAACGGAAGAAAACAGTCGCAATCTACTGCATCCCCACCGAACAACGTTGAGACGATTCCATTCGCACAGCGGCTCACTTGTACGATTGGCGAAGCTTGCGATGTCACCGGCCTGGGACGTACAACACTTTACGAACTAATAGGGACAGGACGTCTTCGCACGACAACAGTCGGCCGCCGGAGATTAGTGCTAGTAGACTCGCTCCTCGCACTCCTCAAAGCCAATATGTCGATGTGACTGGATGTCACTTGAGTGTGAGCAGTTCTACTTCCGACGCTAAAGTTCACGCCCTCATCTTGATGATGCGACCGAGCTCCAAGCCCGTCTGCCCGTCAGCGGCTTAGGTGCCCCTGCCAGAATTTGGTGAACAGCTCTGACAAAATGAGGAAACCGCTTGGCGGTTGGTGTATGGGCAAAAGTATGGTCGGCAAACCGCCGAAATGAAATTGTCTAGCAATTTCAAAACAAAAAAGCAGGGCGCGGCTGGCATCACCACAGCCGCGCCCTACATCGCCGGTCAATGGGGCAGGGGGGAATAACCGGCTGCTGAGATGACTCGCCGCGCATGGAGTCGTTCCCGCCGGGTTAAAAATATTTTCAGACACGGTTATGTGATCGACCCGTCCAAGAACCCACCTCGTGCGACTAACGTTAGTCACCGATCGCCATAGGGCGAGGGACCAGCCATGTCATACGTGCTCAAGGGAATTCTGGGCGCTGTCGCTATCGCGGCATCGTTCGGTGCGGCGCAATTTGCATCCGGCGAGGATTTGACCGTCGGCATGCGTACGGTTGGGATGCCAGATCAGGGCATCAATCGCGCGGCGAAAACCGACCGCGCTCCGATCGCAGCCGAAGTGGTGGCGCCGACCCAGACCATTGCCTTCCATGTCGACCGGCTCCCCGACACCTCGATCTTGGTGCGAATTCCGCTCAACCACGAAGCGCGCAGCTCGGCACCGGCACCGTTGCAGCTGAAGGGCGAACGCAAGGCGACGATAGCCTGCGAGCCCGTGGTCAGCGTGCTCACGGAGATCGCCAAGCGGCTGGAGCCCGGCCGCTGCGTTACCTGAAATCGCGAGAGACGTGATTATTCGGCCGGCGTCTGATCGGCCGCTTGTCCGCGGCTTGCCATCAACCCGAGCGCCAGTCCGCCGATTGCGAGGATCGGCACCAGCCGCTTGACGCCCACCAGGCGCACGATCTGGATACCGGTTGCCAGCAACGCGGGATCGGCCAGCAGCGAGTACGCGGCGGTCTTGGCCCGCGCCGCCGCGCGGGCCTCGATCTGCCGCTTGCGCACCATATAAACGCCGGCGGCGATCAGCGTGACGATAAGGAACAGGCCGGCGGCAGTGAGGCAGGCCTCGACCGGGCCATAGCGGTTCAACACCGCGATGAAGGCAGCAGCGACAAGGAACGCTGTGGTAATGAACAGGCATATGGCCGCCATCGCCGCGAGCGAGGTCTGCCGCAACGCGGTGCCGGTCGAAGCCTTGAAGTCATCGATAAAACGCTGGAACATCACCCCGCCTCGCTCTGTAGAGCGCCTCGACGAAGGCGACCGCCGCCCGCCATCGCCGCCATTCGCTCAGGAGATTCCTCCTGGATTTCCGGGAGGCCATCGCTGCTCTCCGTTCGTGCTCCAGCCGCAGTTGATCAACGCCAGTCACCTGCGCCAAAATTACCTGCGCCACGTAATGCCGATCAGAAAGCCGAGGCCCAGCGCGAGGCCAACGGTCGCCAGCGGGCGCTGGGTAATGACGTCTTCGAGTGTCTCCTCGAGCGACACGGCCGCGTCCTGCGCCGCGCCCAGCATCGCGCCGCCGCGCTCGGAGGCCTCGTCGATTGCGGAATCGACATTTTCGCGAGCCTGCTTGTAGCCGCGCCGCGCCTGCTTGGTGGCCGCGCCTGCGAAAGTGTTGAGGGCGTCGGTAATCTGGTCGGTTAGGGCTGCGATATCGTTTTTCACGGCAGTTACATCCTTCTCAAGGCGTTGATAGGTAGCGTTGTCGGCCAGGTCTCTCATTTCGGTTTCGCCATTGCTCATCGACATCAAAAGCTCCCAAATGCGGCGTCCCTCAGCGTGAAAACGTCCCGCCAATGCGGAAGGTTCCATACCGCAGTCAGGCTAATCCGCCGGCAACTGCGGCGAATTGACCGGCATCAAATGCTCCTTGAGGATGAGCCCTACGATCAGGAGCGGCGACGACAGGAAGGCGCCCATCGGTCCCCACAGCCAGGTCCAGAACGCGAGCGCCAGAAATACCGCGAGCGCGTTCAGCGCCAGCCTGCGGCCGATGATGGTCGGCGTGATGAAATGGCCTTCCATGAAGGCGATGGCAACGAAGGCAAGTGGCGCAACCAGCCCGGCACTCAGCGTCGGCAATGCGATGATGCCGACACCCACCAGGATCGCGAACATCGCGACGGGGCCGATGATCGGGATGAAATTCAGGGTAGCGGCAAGCGCTCCGAGGCCGGCCGGATTGGGCATATGAGCGATCGCACAGGCTATGCCCGTCGCGATCCCGACGCCGGTGTTGATCAGCGTCACCGTGAGCAGATAGTTGCCGAGATGCACCTCGATCTCGTTGATAATCCTGAGGGTCCGCAAGCGCGCGTCACGATCGCCAAAGGTCAGAATCAGGGTACGGCGCAGCTCGCGCCAGCTCGCGATGAACAGGATCAGCGTTGCGAAGAACAGCAGGAACTCGGTGAAGGTCGGCGACAGAAATTCGATGGTGGGCTGCACCCAGTCGAATTTCGGCATCTGAAAGTTCGAAAGCGTGTCGTGGGCGCCGACTAGACCCTGCAACTCCTGCCAGAGCGCGAGCGGCCGGTCGAACACATGCAGCTTGTCCTTCAGCCGCGCGCCGGCCTCCGGCAGCCGCGTGCTCCATTCCATCAGGGGCGAGGAAATCAGCCCAACCATGAAGGCCGCGGCTGCGGTGACCGTGACCACGATCAGCACCGCGCCGACCGCGCGGGGGATGCGATAGCGCTCGAGAAGGCTCGCTGCCGGCGACAGCATGGTGCCGACCACGAACGCCATCACCACGGGCAAAAAGAAGGCTTTCGCAAGATAGAGCACGGCGACCACGCAGATGATCAGCAACGCCACCAGTGCAAAGGCCACGACCTCGGCACGGCGGATCACCGGCGGCTGTTCGCTAGCGCTGTCGGGCAGCGGTGAGCCTGCGCCACTGTCACCGTTGGGAAGCAGACGCTCACTCGGAAGGACACGCACGATCGGGCTCCCCTGTAAGGGCAAACGTTGCCGCGAAGCCGCGCCTTCCGCACCCAACGACTGCCGCGCCAATCCGCGCGCACGGCAAAAGTTCCATCGCAAGAACGTGAGACTTGTTGAGCTTGACAGATGCGTGTGCGCAACGCCGTGCGGCGGAACTGCGGCGGCTCCATCGCGTTTGATTCGTCAGCGCATCAACGTGATGCAGACTGATGGGGCAGCACACATGACCCAGATTTCTTCGTCCACTCGCCGGCTTCTGTCGTGCGGGATCAATAGGCTTGCCTTCGCAGGCGCCCTGCTACTCAGCTCGTCGATCTTCTCCGCCGCAAACGCGCAGTCGCTCGGCTACGCGCCGGCCGAGCCAAGCGCCTTCCCGCAGGGCTATGTCGGCGGCGACGCCGCGCCGGCCGACGAAAACAGCCTGCTGCCGGAGCGGCTGCGCCGCCAGGTCGTTAATCTCGACACCCGCGAGGCGCCCGGCACCATCATCATCGATACCGGCAACACCTATCTCTACCTCGTGCTCGGCGGCGGACGCGCAATGCGTTACGGCGTCGGCGTCGGCCGACAGGGCTTTACCTGGGCCGGCGTGCAAAGCATCAGCCGCAAGGCGGAATGGCCGGACTGGTATCCGCCGTCCGAGATGATCGCGCGCCAGCCCTATCTGCCGCGCTTCGTCGCAGGTGGTCCGGGCAACCCGCTCGGCGCGCGGGCCATGTATCTCGGCTCCAGCGAGTACCGCATCCACGGTACCAACGATCCCACCACGATCGGCAAGTTCGTCTCGTCCGGCTGTATTCGCCTGACCAATGAGGACGTCAGCGACCTCTTTGGCCGCGTGAATGTCGGCACCAGGGTCGTGGTGCTGCCGAAGAACGCGCTGCCGCAGGCGCGCGGCCCGGCGCAGCCGCGTCCGGTGCTGCCGTCGGGCCGTCAGGCCATGAACATTTCGACCTCGGGCGTTGACTGAGGTGCGTAATTCGGAGGCGGTCATGCGTGGGCGATGGCAAATGGCGGCGGGTGTAGCGCTCTTCCTTGGCGCTGCCGGCCTGTCGCAGCCGGCGCAGGCTGGAGATTTCTTCTCCAATCTGTTCGGCGGCTTCGGCATGCGCCCGTCCGCTCCGCCGCGAATGGTGATCCCGTTCGGCGATGATGGCGCGCAGCCGATGGAGGCGACACGTCCGCGCGTGGCCTACGGCGGCGGTCAGGCCTGGTGCGTACGCACCTGCGACGGGCGTTATTTCCCGATCGCGGGACCCGACGCTCAGAGCAAGGCGGCTTCCTGCAACAGCTTCTGTCCGGCGAGCAAGACCGAAATCGTCTATGGCAATGACATCGACCACGCCGCGACTTCAAACGGCAAGCCCTACTCTCAACTGCCGAATGCGTTCAAATACCGCAATGAAGCCGTGGCGGGCTGCACCTGCACCGGAAAGGACCAGGCCGGGCTCGCGCCGGTCCCGATCGACAAGGATCCGACCTTGCGCAAGGGGGACATCGTCGCCGGCGCCGACGGGCTCGTGATCGCAAGTCCCGGCTCCGGCAAGCACGCCGAGCTGAATTTCACGCCGGTGCCGGAATCGATGCGGGCGCGCTTCCAGCGCGCACCGATCGTCGCGAGAGAATAACGGGAGCCATTCTGAAATGACAAAGGCCGCCGGTGATGCCGGTGGCCTTTGTGTTTCGAAGCTGTGCGCGAACCTATGCCGCGCGGATCTTGCCGAGAAAGTCCGTGACCTGATGGCCGAGATTCTGGCTCTGGGTCTCCAGCGTCTCGGAAGCACCCTTGACGTTCTCGGCGGCGGCGGCCGCGGCATCGGCGTCGGTTTTGACGCCGGTGATGTTTTCCGAGACGTTCTTGGTGCCCTGGGCTGCATATTGCGTCGAGCGCGTGATCTCCTGGGTCGCGGCGCCCTGTTCCTGCACGGCGGCCGCAATCGCGGTCGCAACCTCATTGACCTCGCCGATGATCGAGCCGATGCCCTTGATCGCGTCGATGGCTTCGCCCGCGACCTTCTGGATGTCGGCGATCTGCTCCGAGATCTCGTCGGTCGCTTTCGCGGTCTGGCTCGCCAGCGATTTGACTTCGGAGGCGACGACGGCAAAGCCGCGGCCCGCTTCGCCGGCGCGTGCGGCCTCGATGGTCGCGTTCAGCGCGAGCAGGTTGGTCTGCGCCGCAATGGTGTTGATCAGGCCGACCACTTCGCCGATCCGACCTGCCGATTTGGCGAGACCCTGCACGGTGCCGTCGGTCTCGCGCGCCTGGTCGACCGCGCGGCTGGCAATGCCTGCGGCATGCGCGGCCTGCTGGCTGATGTCGTTGATCGAGGCGCTGAGCTCTTCGGCGGCGGAGGCGACGCTTTCGACGCTCATGGATGCTTCGCCGGAAGCCTTTTGCGCGACTTCGACGCGGGAGTTGGTCTGGCGCGACACGGTCGACAGGCCCGTGGAGGTCTTGCGCATCTCGCCCGAAGCATTGCCGAGCTGCTGCAGCGTCTGGCGAACGGTGCCTTCGAACTCGGCGACATAGGCGTCGATCGCGCGCTGGCGCGCGGTTGAGCCGGCGTTGCGTTCGCGCTCCTGCTCCTCGATCTTGCGCTTGTCGGCGGCCTGCTGCTTGAACGTCTCCAGCGCCGTGGCGAGCCCGCCGATCTCGTCGCGCCGGGCGGCATAGCCGGTCTCGACCGAGAGATCGCCGGCGGCGACCTTCAGCATGGCGTCCCGCATCTTGTGCAGCGGGCGGATGACGCGGCGTGTCACTGCGGTCATCGCGCCGGCCGCAAGCCCAACGGCCGCAAACAGCAGGACGAGCTGAACAACCAGCGAGCGGAGCGCGGAGCCGCGCAAGTCGACGGCGCGATCCTTGGCTGCTTCGAGGGCGGCTTCGGCGACGCCAACTGCAGCGGAGAGGCGGCCGACCGTGATCGGGCTCCACTGGTTCGCGGTCAGTTCGGGCTTGCCGCCGTCGGTGAGCGCTGTCAGCAGGCGCTCGCGCAGCTCGAGATAGGATGGCTCGAAATAGGCAGTCTTGTTGGCGGCCATTGCGGCCGAGAGCGCGGGCGGCAGTTGCATGCCCGAAATCGACAGTTGCAATGCGTTCCAGGCAGCGTCGGTACCGCCGAGGAATTTGAGGTAATTCTGGCGTGCTTCCGGCGTGACCTTGCCCGCGGCAAGACCTGTCGAGATGATCAGCGAGGCTTCACCCGCGGTGTTGCGCAACAGCCAGGCGGTCTGCTTGATCTGCAGGAGTTGATCGATCGTCGCGTCCTGGTGATTGACATCGGCGGCAAGCACGCCGGAGAGCTTTTCGAGCCTATCGAGCAGCACGTTCGTGATGTCTACATATTCCTTGTTGAGCGCCGGACGCCGCGAGGCCTTCGGCTGGCCCATTGCTTCCCAGAACTCCTTCTGCAGGGCCGTGATCGTCTTGAATGCGCGATCGAATTCGGGAACCAGCGTATCGTGTTGCGGGAACTGAATCGGGATCAGCAGCGCGAGGCCATTGGCCATGGCGGGCATCTCGCCATCGCGAAGGCTGCGCAGGTACTTTTCGATGTCGGCGTCCATCGAATCCGAGTTCAACAGACGGCTGGTGGTCGAGCGGTCGGTGCGGAGGTTATGCATCGCCTTGAAAAGGTTCGCCGAGGCATCGGCGATCATCGAGATCCGGCTCGCCGACTGCAGGTGCCCCCAGGATTCCCATGCGCCGACCGAAAACTGGGCGACGGTCAGCACTGCGGTGATCACAATAACGGCCTTGAGCAGCGCGGAAACGGTTAAGCGATTGAGCATAATAAACCCCCAAAAAAGTTCGAGGTCATTTGGCCCAAAAATAGTAAAAACTTATGCAGTTCCCTTGGGTAGAAGTACGGACCTCACTGAAAAAGTTCAGCTTTTCCGGGGTGTTCCTCGACGGGAACCGGCCCTACAAGCATCGTTACATGTTAAGGGAAGACTAACGCGGCCATCAGGGGGACTTTGCGATGCTCATCGGTGTACTCGTCACATTCCTAGTCATCATCCTCGTTCTCTACCTCATCAACATGATGCCGCTCGACGGCCGCGCCAAACAGATCTGCCGCGTCATCGTCATCATCCTCGGCGTGATCTCGCTGTTGAAGTACATCGCGGTATTTTGACGCGGTCTTACCGGCTCCGAATTAACCATCCCACAGCAACTTGCATGCATTCTGTCGTCCGCAGCGCGGCGAATCCGGAAGGCAGTGCAGGCGGCGGGGACATCCTGACCGATCGATCCTTCGGCTTGCGCACCGATGTGCAGCCGATCGGGGGGATCGCATGGGGATTCGGTTAACAATCGCGCGTGCGATGGCGCTGTTTGGCCTCGTCACCGCCGCGGGTCTCGCTGCCGTGGTCTTCACCGGCATCTACGCGCTTAGCGACGTCAAGGTCGGCGGCCCACTTTATAGCCAGATCAAGCTCGGCAACGACCTCGTCGCGGACATCCTGCCGCCGCCTGAATATGTCATCGAGTCCTATCTCGAGGCGACACTGGCGCTGAACAATCCGAGCGAGCTCGAGGCGCGTCGCAGCCGGCTTACCCAATTAAAGAAGGAATATGACGAGCGCCGCGAATTCTGGTCGAAGTCGGACCTTGATCCGGTGCTCAAGAACAAGCTGATCCAGGACTCGCATCGCGAGGTGCAGCGGTTCTGGACCGCCATCGAGCAGGCGTTCCTGCCGGCGCTTGCGAAAGGCGATCGTGAGGCAGCCGCCAGGTCCTACGCCGAGATCACGAAGGCCTACCAGGCGCACCGTGCCGTGATCGACGACATCGTCAAGAAGACCAATGACGACAACGCCGCCTTCGAGGCCGGCGCGACGCAGCGGGTCGCAACCTTCACCCTCATTCTGTGGGTGATCTCGGGCGTGGTGTTCCTCATCATCGGCGCAGGCCTCGTCGGCATGGGGCTTGGCGTGATCCGGCCGATGACCGGCATGACCGGTGTGATGGCTCGGCTTGCCGGCGGTACCCTGGACATCGAGATCCCGTCGTTGCATCGCGAGGACGAGGTCGGTGCGATGGCAAGGGCGGTGCAAGTGTTCCGCGAGAACGCGCTGCGCGTGCAGGCAATGGAACAGGCTCAAGCCGGCAACAAGCTCAAGGCGGAGCAGGACCGCAAGGCCGCGATGGCGCAGGTGGCGGACTCCTTCGAGCTGGCGGTCGGACGCATCATCGAGGCGGTGTCGTCGGCCTCGTCCGAAATCGAGCAAGCCGCAGGCGGCCTGACCGCGACGGCGAACAAGAATCATCAACTCACCACCCAGGCCGCGTCCGCGTCCGACCGTTCGTCGTCGAACGTGCAGACCGTCGCGGCCGCCTCGGAACAGATGGCGGCGTCGGTCTCCGAGATCGGCCGGCAGGTGCAGCAATCGGAGAGCGTCACGCAGGAAGCGGTGCGTCAGGCCGAGCAAACCAATGAGCGGATTGCCGAGCTGTCGCAATCGGCCGGACGCATCGGCGAAGTCGTGAAGATGATCGCGGCGGTGGCCGAGCAGACCAATCTCCTGGCGCTGAATGCGACCATCGAGGCGGCGCGCGCGGGCGAAGCCGGCCGCGGCTTTGCGGTCGTCGCATCCGAGGTCAAGGCGCTCGCGGCCCAGACCGCCAAGGCGACGGAAGAGATCGGCACGCAGATCACGCAGATGCAGTCGGCAACCGAGCATTCGGTGTCGGCGATCAAGAGGATCAGCGCCACCATCGGGCAGATTTCCGGAATCTCCACGGCGATCGCCAGCGCCGTCGAGCAGCAGGGCGCCTCGACCCAGGAAATCGCCAGGAACGTCCAGCAGGCCGCGCGCGACACGGTCGAGGTGGGCAACAGCCTTTCCGACGTCAGCCGCCGCGCGGCCAACACCAAGGCCGAAGCCGAACAGGTTCACGCCTTCGCCCGCTCGCTTTCGCAGGAAGGCGGCTCGCTGAAGCACGAGGTCGGGAAGTTCCTCGCCACCATCCGCGCGGCCTGAGAAGCCGCCTCACGCGCCTCTCAGCCGCTTCAGCAGCGCCCGATGCTCCCGGCATCCTGCGAGGCCGGGCAGCGTGACCAACGTGGCCGGCAGCGGCGTGCCGGACGATGTCTGCAATTCGATGCGGTCGACGTGCAGTCCGGGCGGCGACTGCGGCGAGGTTCGCAGCAGTGCGTCGAGCTTGCCCTCGAGCAATCTGTTCAAATCATCCGTCAAGGTCAGCCGCGCGAGCTGCTCGCCCTGTCCCCTCAGGCCGTCGATGGCCGGATACTTCTTGAGCCTGGGTGATATCCCGAGCCGCAGCTGACGCCCCTTGAGCACGGACGCGACTCCCTCGGTCGCTTCCGAGATCGCGTGAAAGGCGCGGCTGATCGAGGGCAGGTAGCTTTCGCCGGCGGCCGTGAGAAGCAGCCCGCGCGGCAGGCGCCGAAACAGTTTCAGCCCCATGCTGGTTTCGAGACTCTTCACCTGCTGGCTGACCGCGCCCGCGGTCACGCAAAGCTCGTCTGCGGCGCGCTTGAAGCTCAGATGGCGGGCGGAGGCCTCAAAGGCACGCAGCGCGTTCAGCGGTGGAAGCTTGTAGCTCATGGCGAGGCGGCACCGTGGTTTTCGCCGATTATTCATGGCTTAGAAATTCTAAGTCAAGCTTTCAAAAGAACTGGTTTGATCCGGCGTTCCTTCTCGATGCAAGCTCGAGACATCCGTTTGCGCGAGGACACCATGACCGACACTCCTGAAGTAACCATCAGCCACCTGCAGCGCCGCAAGATCGAGGGGCGTGTGCTCATTCCGTTCATCCACGAGCTCCGGGAGAAATACGGCGAGGACGCCATGCGCGAGGTTCTCGAAGCGACCATCCGCAAGCTGGCGGCAACGGATGGCGCTGCATGGGCCGAGACCTACGGGCGAAGCACGGCGTCGCTGCGCAAGGTGGCCCAGCAGGTCTGGGCCGGCGGTGGTGCGCAGGAAGTCGAGATCGTCGGCGAATCCGACGATCACCTCGACTTCAATGTGACGCACTGTGGATATGCCGAGTTCTACAAGGAGCTGGGGCTGGCCGATATCGGCTACCGCATCCATTGCAACCGCGATTTTGCGATGATCGCCGGCTTCAACAGCGAGCTTGAGCTGTCGCGAAAGCAGACGATCATGCAGGGCGCAGCCTGCTGCGATTTCAGGTTTTGCAAGAAGCGCTGATCAGCCTGCCGTCGCCTTGGCCTCGCGGCGGCGCGCGGTGAGGATGTATTCGGTATAGCCGTTCGGCTGCTCGCGTCCCTTGAACACGAGATCGCAGGCCGCCTTGAAGGCGACGCCGTCGAAGGACGGCGCCATCGGCTTATAAAGCGGATCGCCGGCATTCTGCTTGTCGACCACAACCGCCATGCGCTTCAGCGACTCCATCACCTGATCGCGCGTGATCACGCCCTGATGCAGCCAGTTCGCCAGGTGCTGGCTCGAGATGCGCAGGGTGGCGCGGTCTTCCATCAGCCCGACGTCGTGGATGTCAGGCACCTTGGAGCAGCCGACGCCCTGGTCGATCCAGCGCACGACATAGCCCAAAATGCCCTGGCAGTTGTTGTCGATCTCCTGCTTCACATCATCGGGCGCCCAGTTAGACTTCGACACCGGGATGGTGAGGATGTCGGAGAGTTTTGCGCGCGGGCCGCCCTTGGCGAGTTCTTCCTGCCGCGCCAGCACATTGACCTGGTGATAATGCAGCGCGTGCAGCGTCGCCGCGGTCGGCGAGGGCACCCAGGCGGTGGTGGCGCCGGCCTGCGGATGGCCGAGCTTTTGCGTCAGCATGTCCGCCATCTTGTCGGGCGCCGCCCACATGCCCTTGCCGATCTGGGCGTGTCCCGGCAGGCCGTCGATCAGGCCGACATCGACGTTCCAGTCCTCATAGGCCTTGATCCAGGGCTGCGCCTTCATGTCGTTCTTGCGGATCATCGGACCGGCTTCCATCGAGGTATGGATCTCGTCGCCCGTGCGGTCGAGAAAGCCGGTATTGATGAACATGATGCGCTTGGACGCATTCTGGATGCAGGCCTTGAGATTGACCGTAGTGCGGCGTTCCTCGTCCATGATGCCGACCTTCATGGTGTCCGAAGGCAGCGACAGCATCTTCTCGACGCGGGCGAAGATTTCGCAGGTCAGCGCGACCTCGTCGGGGCCATGCATCTTCGGTTTGACGATATAGACCGAGCCGGTGCGGCTGTTCTTGACCTTGGAACTGCCCTTGAGGTCATGGATCGCGAGCAGCCCCGCGACCGCCGCATCCAGAATGCCTTCCGGCACTTCCTCGCCCTTCTCGTCGAGCACGGCGTCGGTGAACATGTGATGGCCGACATTGCGCATCAGCAACAGGCTGCGGCCATGCAGCTTCAGCTCCTTGCCGTCCGGCGTCTTGTAGACGCGGTCGGGGTTGAGCGCGCGGGTCAGGGTCTTGCCGCCCTTCTCGAAATCGGCGGAGAGCGTGCCGTTCATCAGGCCAAGCGTATTGCGATAGACCAGCACCTTGTCCTCGGCATCGACGGCGGCGACGCTGTCTTCCATGTCGAGGATGGTCGAGACTGCGGCTTCCATCATCATGTCGGCGACGCCGGCGGAGTCGTCCTTGCCGATCGGATGCTTGTGGTCGATCTTGATCTCGATATGGAGGCCGTTGTTGACGAGCAGAATCGTGCTCGGCGCGTCCGCGCTGCCCTGATAGCCCGCGAGTTGAGCCGCTGATTTCAGGCCGGTGGCGTTGCCGCTCTTCAGCTTGGCCGAAAGCTGCCCTGCAATGATGCTGTAGGAGGTGACGTCGGTGTGGCTTGCGGTCGCGAGCGGCACGGCCGAGTCGAGAAAGGTCTTGGCCTTCGCGATTACCTTGTCGCCGCGCGCCTTGTTGTAGCCTTTCCCGCTCTCGCTCGGGTCATGCGGGATCGCGTCGGTGCCGTAGAAGGCGTCATAGAGCGAGCCCCAGCGCGCATTCGCAGCGTTTAGCGCATAGCGCGCATTGGTCAGGGGAACCACGAGCTGCGGGCCGCAGATATTGCCGATTTCCTCGTCGACATTCGCCGTCTCGACCTTCCTGGTCGCGGGCTCGGGCAGGAGATAACCGATCTCCTTCAGGAACGCCGTATAGGCGTTGATGTCGAACGCCTTGCCCTTGTTGGCGCGGTGCCAGCCGTCGATCTTGTCCTGCAAGGTGTCGCGCACCTTCAATAGTTCGCGGTTCTTCGGCCCAAGATCGCGGATGATTGCGGCCAGTCCTGCCCAGAACGCATCGGGATCGATTCCGGTTCTTGGGGTCGCCTCCCTGGCGATGAAATCGTGGAGGATGGGGGCGATCTGCAATCCGTGGGCTGTGACACGCTTCATGATGGGCTTCTTCTCGCGCGGGAATTTTGCTGACTTTTCAGGGGCAAATAACAAAGAAAGCCGCCAGCGGGCGGCGTTCTTCGGCTCCTTTTAGCGCCAAAG
>DATMNV010000093.1:0-10347 GCA_035568535.1 Bradyrhizobium sp. | reverse complement strand
GTCCTTGACGACCTTCTCGGCCGGATCCTTCGCCAAATTGCAATGCTGTCTCATCTTCGCTCCTGTGAACGCTACGATGAGCCAGAAACACTCCCTTCTTCAATCTGCCTAATTTGTCCCACGAGTGCTGACGGTGGACAGGCCGGTTTTGGCGGCAACCACGCCTGCATTGACGATGCTGCCGAGGAAGGTGCCGCTGTTGCCCGCCACCCTCGTGATCGAAAGGCCTGCAGCTGTAAAGGCGCCGCTGCCCGCAGCCGTGAGGGCGCCGCTGTTGACGATGTTGCCGGCGAAAGTCGCGCCGCTCGCGTTGGCGATGTTGAAAACAAGAATGTCGCCGGCGATGGACGTCGCAGTAATGGCGCCGCTGTTGCTGATGGTCCCGGAAACAACGCGGCGCCGACGTTCATGATCGCAATGCCGTTTAGCGCGGCGGAAATCGAGGCCGTATTGACGATGCTGCCGCTGAACGTGCCGCTGCTGTCGGCCACATGCCCGATGTTGAGACCAGGACCGCTCGTCGCGTTGATCGTGCCGCTGTTGGCGATGCTGCCGGAAAACAACGCGGCGCCGATGGCATTTATCTGAATACCGAACGCCCCAGCGGAAATTGTGCCCGCATTGCCGATGCTGCCGTCGAACGTGCCGCTGTCGTGGGCCACATTCAGGATCGAGAGGCCGCCGAAATGCGCAGTGAGGCGCCGCTGTTGCTGATGTTCCCGGAGAACAGCGCGCCGCCGACCTGTTGAATTTCAATGCCGTTGGCATGGGAGGTGGAAATCGTGCCCGTATTGACGATGTTGCCGAGGAAAGTGCCGTTGTTGTCGGCCACTTGCCCGACTTCGAAGTTTTCCACGAAACTGGGGCCGCTCGGGGAGTTGATCGCACCGCTGTTGATGATGTTCCCGGAAAAGGTCCCGCCGCTCCCCATGGCGAGCAAGTTGATGGCTATGGCGGTGTCGTTCGTGGCCGTGAGGGCCCCGCCGTTGCTGATGTTGCCGGAAAACAGCGCGGCGCCGACTTTCTCAATGTGAATGCCATTGCGGCCGCTGGAAAAAATCGAGCCCGTATTGACGATGCTGCCGTTGAATGTGCCGCTGCCGTTGAGCGCGCCGCTGGAGGCCACGACCGCGATTCTGAGGCCCGAGGCCCCGCGGAGCGTGCCGGTGTTGACGATGTTGCCGGTGAAAGTCCCGCCGCTCGCTGTAACGTTCGTGGCGATATTAATGGCGGAGAAGTGCGCAGTGATGGCGCCGGTGTTGGTGACGCCGCCGGAGAAGTTCATCACATCGTTTAGGACGATTCCTTGCGTTCCTGACAGCGTCCCCGCATTGGTGATGCCGCCGGCGAAGGTTGCGGTGTTCTGCACCACGATGGCGGTGGCGCCTCCGGCGAGGATCTGACTGCCGCTGTCGACGTGGATGCCGCCGAGTACCGTGCCGGTATTGGTAAGGCCGCCGCTCTGGAAGGTGCTGTCGATGACGACGATGCCGCCGGTCCCGATCACTCCTTGATTGATGATGCTGCCGCTGAAGGTGGTGTGGCTGACCAGGATCTCGCTGGCCGCAGTATTGAAGATGCCCGGATACGGGCCGGTGATCTGCGTGGCGCGTCCCCAGACGGCAAACAGCCGGGCGGCTCGGCCAGCTACCCGATTGCACCTCGCCTTCTCGACACTTTACGCGTGAGCTTAGCGAAGCGCCGTCAGATGTCCAGCAGCGTTTTTTGCTCGAAGATGCGCTAGGTCTGGATTCGGCTCCAATTTTGGGAACTTGAATATCCCAGGAACGCGCGCTGAGTGACGCCGGCATTTGTTGGCGCGTGCAGACGCGTCAAGAGCGGCGAGCCTATTTGGAATTCGCGTGACAAACCCGCGCTTGTCCGTGTGTCGTGGGGCCGGATCAAGTCCGCCATACGCGCGAGCGGTCGACGGATGGTCTGCGGGGGATCGGAACGTCGGCCCGCCGCCGTTGCGGTCAGGCGCTCCGTCATTACGTCGGATGCCGGCGCCGCAAATTTGGCTGCGTCATTTGTGACGCTCCGGTGACGAGCGTGCCGCCATGGCCGGCCGCGCCGGGATCAGCAACACCAGCGCCACCATGCCGACTGCGGCAAAGAAGGCGCCGTAGTAGAACACGGCCGCATGCCCGACGCGGTCCCATAACAGGCCGGCGGCGACGCTGGCGACAAGCTGCAGCAGGCCAACCGTGGTGTTGTACCAGCCGATGCCGCTGGCGCGCAGGCGGTCGGACACGAAGCTCGAGGCGAGCGCCTTGCCGGCGGTGCGAAAGATGCCCTGGTACAGGCCGTAGAACACGAACAGGCCGGCGATCAGCGCGACGTTCTGCGTCAACGCAAAGCCGAGATAGGCCATCAGAAAGACGGCGAAGGCGGCGAAGAGAACGTTCCGGCCGCCCCATCGGTCGGTCAGCGATCCGGCCGGATAGGAGACCAGCGCGGCGACGAGGTTGAACGCCGCATAGATCAGGATGGTGTGTTCCAGCGACGCGCCGATGTCCTGCGTGCGCAGGATGAGAAACGCGTTGCTGGAATTGCCGAGCGCGAACAGCGCGATCACCAGCAGGTATTTCCAATAGGCCGGCGGAAACTGCCGCGGGCTGACGTCGATCTTCGCCGCGGCCGCGACTGCCGCGCGCGGCTCCTTGACGAGGACGACCAGGGCGAACGCCAACAGGCCGGGAACCACCGCGAGATAGAAGACGGAGCGGATGTCGAAGTGGAGCGCATAGAGCAGCAACAGAGTGACGAGAGGGCCAAGAAAAGCGCCAGCGTTGTCGCCGACACCTTCAAGCCCGAAAGCGCGGCCGCGGTGCGCTTCCGCGACCGAAGCGGCGATCAGCGCATCGCGCGGCGCCGAGCGCGCGCCGGCGCCCAGGCGGTCCAGGAGCCGCGCGCCGAACACGACCTGCCAGACCGTGGCGAGCCCCATCAGCGGCTTGCTGATGGCGGCGAGAAAATATCCGGCGAGGGCGACGGGTTTCCGCCGCTGCAGCCGGTCGGACAAGGTGCCGGACAGACCTTGTACGATGTTCTGCGCCGCCTGGGCAAAGCCATCGACCAGGCCGACGATGCTGCCGGTCGCCCCGAGCGTCTGCGTCAGGAACACCGGCAGCACCGGATAGAGCATCTCGGTCGAGATGTCGGAGAACAGGCTGGCGAAGGCGAGAAGAAACGTCGTCCGTGAAAACCCGGCAAAGTATTTTTGCGCGATGGCGGTCATGGCGGTTCACCCGGTCCGGCCAGATGCGCCATGCGATCAGCGCGCGCTTTGCGCGCGGGCGCGCGCCGCGGCGGTGCGGGTCGCGACCCGGTCGAGCACCGCGATCATGTCCTCCACTTCGGCGCGGTCGAATCCCTGGGTGATGAAAACGAGCTTGCTGCGGCGATCCTCGTCCGGCCAGCGTTCGAGCCACGACAGATTGTGCAGGAGATGTTGCGCGCCCTGGATCACCGCCGGGCGCTCCGGCTCCTCGGCGACGTGAACGAGGCCTTTCACCCTTAGCAGGTTGGGCCCGAGATTCTGCTGCAGGGCGTCGAGCAGCAAGCGCAGCGCCTCGCGCGCGATCGGCTGCTCGCGGATGAAGCAGAACGAGGCGATGTCGCGGTCGTGCAGGCCGTGATGATCGTGGTGTGCATGACCGTCGTGAGGCGCGTGATCGTCGTGATCGTCGTGATGGTCGTGTTGTTCGTGGCTCTCGCCGGCCGCGTTCTGATTGCCGTCACGCTGCTCGTAGGCGGCGGCGTTGAGCCAGGCGCGCGCGGCGGCGCCGGCGCCGCCGGGGTCGAGGCCCGCGTCCCGCAACAGGCCGCCGATGTCGAGCGCCGGATCGTCCATGCGCGAAATCCTCGCTGCCGGGTTGAGCCGGCGCAGCCGCGCGGTCAACGCCGCTTCGGCCGCTTTCGCCTCCGCTGCGCCGAGCAGGTCGAGCTTGGTGATGAGAATGCGGTCCGCCAGCGCCGCCTGGCGCACCGATTCGATGTGCCTGTCGAGCGTCCCCGGCCCGTTCACCGCATCGACGGTCGCGACCACCGTGCCGATGCGATAAAGCCCGGCGAGCGTCGGGTCGGACAGGAAGGCCTGGATGAGCGGCGACGGATCGGCGAGCCCCGAGGTCTCGATCACGACATGATCGAAGCGCGAAACCGCGCCGTCCTCGCGGGCGTGATAGAGATTGTTGAGCGTGGCGACGAGATCGCCGAACACGGTGCAGCACAGGCAGCCGTTCTCCAGCACCATGATGGTGTCGTCGCTGCGCGCCGCCAGCAGGTGATCGAGGCCGACCTCGCCGAACTCATTGATGACCACCGCCGTGTTCGCCATCGCCGGATCGCGCAGCGCGCGGTTGAGCAGCGTCGTCTTGCCGCTGCCGAGAAAGCCGGTGAGGATGGTGACGGGTGTGTGCGCCAAGCTCGCGTCCTCGCGGGTGCCGGCCGACCGGGCCTTGCCTCGTACTCAAATATGGTCGCAGGAGTCCATAGGCGACTTCCCCTTTGGGGGCCGCCGGGCTGGGTGGTCTCACAGGGGCTCGGACAGCGCCGTCTCGACGCCCGCGGGTTGCGGGTTCGCCGGCGCCTACGCCGTGTCGGGCTCTACGGTCTCAGGCCTTCGCCCAAAAAAATCACGCAGCAGCGAAGCTGACCTTGCGCCGTTTCGTGAACATCATCGATAGTTCCCGGGAAGACACCGGCGGGCTGTAGAAAAAACCCTGGGCGTCGGTGCAGCCGAGCCGGCGGACGAGATCGAGCTGCTCCCGCGTTTCGACGCCCTCGGCCGTCGTCGTCATGTTGAGGCTGTTGGCGAGCCCTACAACTGCACGGACGATGGCATCCGACTCGGAACTGTGCCCGAGACCTTGATGAAACAGCGGTCGATCTTGATCTTGTCGAAGGGGAAGCTGCGCAGGTAACTCAGCGACGAATACCCGGTGCCAAAGTCATCCATTGAAACCCGGATGCCGAGCGCCCGGAGCTGGTGAAGCACCCGCAACGTGACCTCGCTGTTCTGCATCAGTACTGCTTCGGTGATTTCCAGTTCCAGCCGGTCGGCCGACAGTTGCGCAGATGCCAGCGCACCGAGTACCGCCGGCAGCAGGTTCTTGTTGATCAGCTGAGTCGGCGAGAGATTGACCGCAACGCATGCGTCGCCGGCCCACTGCGCCGCATCCGCGCATGCCTGTCTGATGACCCACTCGCCCAGGGGGACGATCAATCCGACCTCCTCGGCAATCGGCACGAATTCCGCTGGCGGCACCAAGCCGCGTTCCGGATGGTGCCAGCGGAGCAGCGCCTCGCAGCACTGGACGCCGCCGGTGTCCAGATGCAAGATCGGCTGATACTGCAGTTCAAACTCTCCGTTGTCGAAGGCCTTGCGCAGTGCAAGTTCGAGCGTGCGCCGTTCGCGCATGCGGGCGTCCATTTTCCGTTCGAAGAACCGGTAGACTCCGCGACCGTCGGCCTTGGCGCCGTACATGGCCATGTCGGCATTCTTGAGGAGCTGGTCGGCATCGGTGCCGTCCGCCGGACCGATCGCAACACCGATGCTCACATCGATGACCACCTGCTGGCTGTGAAGATCGTACGGCGTCTTGACGGCCTCGGCGATGCGCCGCGCCAGATGCTCGGCGTCGGTGATATCGCCGATGTCCGCCTGGATGATGAAAAACTCGTCGCCGCCGACCCGGCAGACCGTGTCCGTATCCCGGACGCAGCAGCGCAGCCTTTCCGCCACCATGCGCAGAAGCTCGTCGCCGGCCGGATGTCCGAGTGAATCGTTCACGTTCTTGAACAGATCAAGGTCGAGGTAATGGACGGCAAGCCGCTGTCCGCGGTGCACGTGCGCCAGGGCCTCGTTGAGTCGTTCGCGCAGCAGGACGCGGTTCGGCAGGCCGGTAAGCGCATCGTGGCGCGCCATGTGCGCGATCTTCATTTCCGCCTGTCGCCGCTCGGTGACGTCTTCGTGGGTCGACACCCAGCCACCGCCCGGCATGGGCTGATTGTCGATCGCGATGGTCCGGCCGTCATTCAGCTCGATGAACCGCGTGGTCGGCTTCCCAGCTTTGACCATGGCCCACACATTGTCTGCATAATGTTCGGCATCACAGGAGATGGTCCCGTTGGCAATCCGCCGCTCCAGCAGATGCCGCAGAGTATGGCCCGGCCGGATGCCGTCGGCCTCGAGACCGTACATGGCGAGGAAGCGCTGGTTGCAGATGACGAGCCGGGTTTGACTGTCGAACATCACCAGGCCTTGGGACATGTGGGAGATGGCCGCCGCAAAGCGCATGTTCTGCGCCTGCAACTCGGCCTCGCGCTCGCGCAGCTCCTTGGTACGCTCGATCACCGTGCGCTCGAGGTTGCGCTGAACGGTGTCGATCTCCTCGATCATGAGGGACATGGACCGGTCGGTGCGTCGCCGGTCGCGGTCGACATCCGCGTAGGCGTCGGTGATGAGAGCGAACAGCTTCTCCAGATCGACCGATCCGGCTTCATTGGTTGCTTTGGCGATCTGCCGGGCGAGAAGCTTGTGCACGACCTTACCTCATCCGGCTGGACTGCTCTCAGGCAGCCTCGGCGAAGGCGGTGATCGTCATGATCTGGTTGTGCAGCTCGCAAAGCCGGGACTTGGCGTGTGGCGAAATCTCACCGTACGAATAGAAGCCGAGCCGCAGCGTATCGGGACCGAGTTCCGCGCCGGCCGCCTCGATTTCATCGATGGTGCGCTGGCCCATCAGCAAACGCCGGCCGATGCAGCTGATCAGAATGGAAAGGCATGGGTCGCCGTGCTTCGCATCAAATCCGCTGCGGGCCTGGCGCGCCGCGTCGGCGGCGCCGGCGGCGAGACGATCCAGGTTTCCGCGCATCAACTGCGCCGTCCAGCCTTGCGGGACGTCGCCGGCGAAGGTCATCGAGCGCTTGTCGCGATCGATCGCCAGCACGGTGCGCACGACGGCGGAGTCGGGCCGCTGCAGGTCGTAGACCTGAATGGGAAACAACAATGCGGAGCCGGGCAGCCCCTTCGATTCGTCGGGCCCGAGATAGCGCTCATAGAGATCGAGCGCCGGCTCGCCATCGAGCTCATAGAGGACATTGCCTACGGATCTCGTCACCTGCCGGCGGGGTCCGAACAGGTCCCATCCGCCGGCGCTGCCATGGCCGACCCGGATGGCTCGGCCATAGAAGCCGACGCCGGCAATGATGCAGGTGCGAGGCGCGCAATCGGCCCCGACCAGCGTCTCCTGGAAGTTGGCGCCGTCGCCGGCCAATCCCCCGGTCAACGGAACGTCCGGGCCGATGGTTTTACTGATACCGGCTACCAGCTCGCTGCCGTTGACGTTCAGGCCGTCGGACAAGACGAACACGCCCGCGAGGTCGTCGGCGTGGAGCGCCCGCCCGAGCGCCTCGCCGAAGTCCCTGGAGCGGTGCGCGTCGCAGATCTCCTGCCGGCACAGCCGCAACTTCGTCGCTTCGAAACTTACTGCTGCCGCGACTATTTCGTCGTCACCGATGTCGTTGTTGTTGATCTGCCCACCGGTGCTGCAGCCGAGCACATGGGCGGCCGGAAACATGGCGCGCAGCTCTTCGTATCTGCGGCCGCAGGCAAGCGCCTCACGCGTGCCAAAGTAGAGCACGAGCGAGGGGTCGCCGACGTCCCCCTTGGTACGCCAGCCGGATTGACCGTTCCAGACGATATGCTGAGCGCGCATTTTAAGAAAAGTCGCACCTCCGTCCCTGGACAGCCTTCAAAACGCGCCCGTCGGAGGCTAGCGGCCGCCGCTGAACGATCGGTTATGGATTGCGACGTTCTTCGGCCTTATCGGTCATTTCCAGTCAAGATTGATGCTTTGCAAACAATTGAATTCGCGAACCATTTCTTTGCCAAAGCTACTCCAAGCCCGCGCGACGGAAACCTTCCAAATAGTGCTCCCGCTCGGCGTCGAGCTTGATCGGCATTTGCCCTTCGATCCAGGCAAGCGAAATGTTGGGCTGCGCGCGGCGAAGCTCCCGCAATGCGACACTGGCGATATCAGTCTGGCCGGTCATGCCCGCGGCGGCCGTCAGCACTCGGTGGGCGCCGACGAAATCGCTGCGTCGTCGGATTCCTTCGCGCGAAAGCCGTATCGCCTCGTCGTAATTGCGCCCGCTGAACTGTGCGTAAGCGGCGATCCCGTAGTAGACCGCCGAAAACGGGTCGCGTGGACTGAGCCGCAATGCACGGCGTGCAGCCGCGTCGGCCTCTTCCCAGCGCCCGCTATAGGACAGCGCCAAGCCGTAATAACCCTGGGCGAGAGTGAAGTTCGGATTAAGCCTGAGCGCCAACTCGAATTCGGCCAGTGAGTCGTCAAAGCGCCGCTTGAACAGATAGACGCTGCCCAGCGCCTGGTGCGCCCAGGGGTCCTCACTGTCGGCCAGGATCGCCGCCAGCGCCGCACGCTCGGCGACTGCCGTTGCAGCGGCCACGTCTTCCCAACCCATGTGGGCGCCGAACGTATGGCTCGTGGCGAGCACGCCGTGCGCTTGACCGTAGCTCGGATCGATGGCGATCGCCTTCTCGAGCAGCGCCTGCGCGACCACATTGTCCTGTCGCGTCACTCGCCAATAGTGCGACAGCGCCCGCATCACCAGATCCCATGCGTCCATGCTCTCCGGCGGTTTGCGCTTGGCGCGAAAATTTTCCGCGGCATAGAGTTGCGGCTCGATTGCAGCGACGATCGCCTCGGTGATCTCGTCCTGCACGGCGAACACGTCGGCGAGGCTGCGGTCATAGCGCTCCGCCCAGATGTGGCTGCCGGTGGCCACGTCGTTGAGCTGGGCGGTGATGCGTACGCGGTCGCCGCCCTTGCGCACGCTGCCCTCCACCACGTAGCCGACGCCGAGCTCTTCGGCGATCTGCTTCATATGGACCGCCTTGCCCTTGTAGATGAAGGACGAATTGCGCGCGATCACGAAGAACCAACGCAGCTTGGACAGCGCCGTGATGATGTCCTCGCTAATGCCATCGGAAAAATAGTCCTGCTCCGAATCCCGACTCATGTTGACGAACGGAAGCACGGCAATCGCCGGCCGGTCCGGCAGCGGCAAGGCCGCGCGCGACCACTCATGGACCTGATCCGGCGGCGGACCGCTGGCGTCTGCCGGTTCGGCGCCGATAGGTTGCGTGCGCACCTCACCGACGAAGCGGAGGCCCTTGCGGGCGATGGTGCGGATAAGCTTCTTCTCCGCGCCGCTGTCGCCGACCGCGTTTCGTGCTGCATTGATGCGGCTGGTCAAAGTCGAATCTGAAATGCTCCGGCCGCCCCAGACCGACGCGATGAGATCGTCCTTGCTGACGACACGGTCGCGGTTCTGCACCAGGTAAACCAGCAGGTCGAAGACTTGCGGCTCGACATGTACCGGGGTCTTGGCGCGCCTGAGCTCGCGTCGTTCGACATCGATCTCATAATCACCAAAGCTGAGGGTCATGCGTCGGCCAAGCACATATCACGAGTATCTAAGGGGCATGTGGAGACTAAATCATGGCTTTCTGAAAGTCTTGACTGGCCGCGAAGTGCATTGTGTCGCCAGCGTCCTCGCATGGGCGAGGTCAGCATAGAGGAGGACGGCAATGCCATTGATCGAGGTCCATCTGATCGAAAAAGTGTTCAACCCTGAGCAGAAGCGGCAAATCATCCAGAAGTTGACCGACGCCATGGTCTCGGTCGAAGGCGAGAACATGCGCGGGGTGACCTGGGTGAAGATCTCCGAAGTAACCAGCGGCGAGTGGGGCATGGGCGGCAAGCCGGTGACCACCGAAGCGGTCAAGGAACTCGCTGCCGGCCGAAACGCCGCGTGACGAGCCATCGGCCTGGCATCGCTGGAAAGGAATAACCCTGACAGCGATGCCAGCTACGCAAGCGCGGGGCCGCCAGGAAGCCACCGGCACCGGCCGGGCGCGGGGTCGGGGATACGCTGCGATGGGCCGATGCATCCGGACAGAGCAGCAAAGATTGACCTCATGACCCAGGAATTACTTGAGCGCATCGACTACGAAGTGTGCGGTTCCGGGCCGACCGTCGTGCTTGCGCCGGGATCGTGCAGCACCGGTGCCGCGTGGCGGCCTTTGATGGAGGCGTGGAATAACTCGCTTCGCTGCGTGACCACAAGCCTGCTCGGATACGGGGGAACCGCGGAGCGCCGTGCCGCACACGATACCTCCATCGCCTACGAGGCTGAAGCGCTGGAATGGGTTATTCGCAGGGCAAGCGGCGGCCGCGTCCATCTGGTCGGCCATTCCTTCGGTGGCTTGGTAGCGATTGCGGTGGCGCTGCGCAACCGGGTGCGCCTAGCTAG
>DATMNV010000092.1:0-6580 GCA_035568535.1 Bradyrhizobium sp. | reverse complement strand
GCAACGTCGACGCCTCGCTCGAGGCGGTCGAGGAGATATTCGCCGCGCTGCTGGACATTTCGCGGCTCGATACCGGCGCGATGAAGCCGGAAATGGCCGATTTCCGCATCGACGAATTGATGCAGCGGCTGGAAGTGGAATTCGCGCCGCTGGCACGCGAGAAACGTCTCGACCTCGTCTTCGTGCCCTGCTCGGTCACGGTGCGCTCCGACCGGGCCTTGCTGCGGCGCCTGCTCCAGAACCTGGTTTCGAACGCGATCAAATATACGCCAGCGGGGCGCGTGCTGGTCGGTTGCCGGCGCCGTGGTTCGTGCCTGCGCATCGATGTCTGCGACACCGGCATCGGTATCCCGCAGGCGAAGCGGCGCGCCGTGTTCAAGGAGTTCCATCGGCTCGACCAGGGCGCCCGCGTCGCGCGCGGCGTCGGGTTGGGACTATCGATCGTCGAACGTATCGCTCGCGTGCTTGGCTGTGAGGTCGCACTGAAATCGAATATGGGCCGCGGCTCGCGCTTCTCCGTCGAAGTGCCCCGCGCGACGGCCGCTTTGGCCGCCGCGACCGCACCGGCAGCGCCGAAAGTTGCCGCCGGCCGTCTCGCTGGAACCGTCATCCTCTGCATCGACAACGAGCCGGCCATCCTCGACGGCATGGAGACGCTGCTTGGCGGTTGGAGCTGCCGGGTGCTCAAGGCGGCAGACCTCCCCGGCGCGCTGGCGGTGCTCGACGCGCGCGACACCGAGCCCGACGGGCTTCTCGTCGACTACCATCTCGACGGCGGCAACGGCGTCGGCGCCATCGCCGCCCTCCGCCGCCGCCTGCAACGCGACCTTCCGGCAATCCTGATTACTGCCGACCGCTCGGCGCGCGTCCGCGAGGAGGCCCGCGCCGCCGGGGTGCACGTCCTCAACAAGCCGATCAAGCCCGCTTCCTTGCGGGCGCTGATCACGCAATGGCGCGTGCAGCGTGTAGCCGCGGAGTGATGCCGATCCTCCTCGCTACCGCGCGGGAGGAAGCGTTTGCGGCCATTGGCCGGCCTCGATCTTGCCGGCCGCGATCACCGCCTGGGTGCGACTCTCGACGCCGAGTTTCTGCAGGATGGCGGAGACATGGGCCTTTACCGTCGCCTCAGAGACGCCAAGCTCGTAGGCGATCTGCTTGTTGAGGAGTCCCCCCGACAGCATCATCAGCACGCGGACCTGCTGCGGCGTGAGCGTCGCCAGCCGGGCAATCATGGCTGCGGTCTCGGCGTCGGACTGACGCGTGAGATCGACGTCCGGCGGCGTCCACACCTCGCCCTGCAGCACGCGGATCACGGCTTGGCGCAGCGAGTCGATGCCGAGCGTCTTCGGGATGAATCCCGAGGCGCCGAATTCCATGCAACGGCGGATCACGGTGGGATCGTCGTTGGCCGAGACCACGACGACCGGCAGGCTCGGATATTGCGCGCGCAGGTACATCAGCCCGGAAAAACCGCGCACGCCGGGCATGCTCAGGTCGAGCAGGATGAGATCGACGTCGCCGCCGCGCTCGGCAAGGTCGGTGACCTCCTCGAAGGTGCCGGCTTCCGCGATATCGACCTGGCTGAACAAGCCGGTGACGGCTTCACGCAACGCTCCGCGGAACAACGGATGATCGTCCGCGATCAGGAGGCGGTAGGATTGAGCCTCGCTCAGGTATCACCCCGTCGATCGAGGGCGCTTGCCGCGCCCCGGCTAATTCAAGCTCAGCACATCCGCCTCGTTCAGGAAATTCGTGACTTCGCGGAAGAACTGCATCCGGTTCTTCTCCATGATGATGGAGTGAGTGCCCTCGCCGATTTCGACGAAGCGCTTGTAGGGTGCATTGGTCAATTTGGCGAAATAGGCTTGCGCCTGATCGCTCGGCAGATCGGCGTCCCACTCGGCGTGAACGATCAGGGTCGGAACGCGGATATCTCCCGGGTCGTAATGCGCCTTGCCGGCCGTCCAGTAGGTGCGAAGGTCCTGCAGCACCCCGTTCGGCGCCCGCACCACCGGAGGTGTCTGTTTCGAGCCGACGGGATCGGTCAGCCAGGTGGCGTCAGCCCACTGCTCGAACCAACCGGATGGGATCAGCTCCGCCATCTTGCTCTCGGGAACGCCGTTGAGCCAGCGCTGCTTCGCCGCTTCCTTCGTGACCGTCCGGTAGGCGCCCAGCGGACCGGTGCCGCCGATGAGCGGCCGCGTCGTGAAGATCCACAGCGGCGCATAGAGCACCAGCCGATTCACGCGATCGTTATGCTCGGTAGTGTACATGCCCATGATCGCGGTGCCCCAGGACCAGCCCATGAGATTGATCTTGGTGACACCGCGCTTCTGCACGATGTGACTGACCGCGGCGCCGACGTCCTTCACCGCGACGGTGGTGTCGACGATGGGACCGTTCTCGGCTGCCGGCTTTTCCATTTCCGGCGGCCGCGTCGAGCCGCCATAGCCACGCACATCGACGAGATAGACGTCGAAGCCCTGTTGCGCGACGTAGTCCATCATCGAGCGGCCGTTCAACGGCAGATCGAATGCCGTTTCGGCGGGATACGTTGCGCCGTGGACGTAAAGAAGAATTTTGTCCGCAGAGTAGCTGGTAACGCCGGCGGGGTGTTTGTTGCGGATGTAGAGCTGAATGCCCGGATCGGCGGAGGGAATGAGATAGCTTTCGACCTCGAGCTTCGGCTCTTCAGCGAGCGCCGCAGAGGCCAACAGGACGAGGCCGAGCCCGGACAGCAGGACCGATCGTTGCGCCAGGGAGCGCGCGACCTCTTTTCGCACCATTGCATGCTCCTGTGAGAAAGACCTGCCGATTGCTGGAATGCTGGCCCGTCTCACGCTTTTGCGCAAGACCCGAGAAATTGCAGCACCACCTCGCGCCGGTGCGGCCGCGCCCGATGCTCGGCGACATAGATACCCTGCCAGGTGCCGAGCGCCATCGTGCCGCCGGCGACCGGCACATGCAGCGAAAGGCCATTGAGCATCGATTTGATGTGCGCCGGCATGTCGTCCGGCCCCTCCACCTCGTGAACCCAGCCGGCGTTCGCCGGGGCAACGCGCTTGAGCGCGGTCACGAGGTCGGTGCGCACATCGGGATCGGCATTCTCCTGAATGACGAGCGAAGCCGACGTGTGCCGCAGATAGAGGAGCAGCGCGCCGTCGCGTGCATCGATCTTCGCCAGGAAGCCGGCAACGTCGCGCGTGATCTCGAAGAAGCCCTCGCCGGCAGTCTCGACCGTTAGGACGGCGGTCGCAATCTGCTCCACGGGCGTGCTGTGGATGGGGGACAAGCCGGTCACGGCACGCCGGACGCTAGCTTTTGTTCAGCACTTGTTTTTGCGCCTGGGTAATCGCCTCGACCAGCCGATGCCAGACCCGGCCCATGAAGGCCATCATGCGGTCGAAATCAGAGCCTCCTCGGTGCAGCCCGCGGCCATCGTCGCGCACGCCGGGCGGCTCGGGCATCGTCCCGGCTGGCAAGGGCAGCCCGCGCGAGATGAGATCCCGCTTGAGCAGGGCGTTCTCGGCGCGCAGACGCCCGATCTCATTCTCGAGCACTGCGCGGTCCTCTGGCACTGCCTGACAGGCCCAACCGACGGTCCGCTGGCTGCAGGTCGACACCTCGCCCGTCTGCATGTCGAGCCGAATGAAGCCGTCCGCGATCTTGCTGAACGTGTAACGGCCCTCCTCGCTTTCAGGTGTGCCCTCGTCGGCGCAAACGGGCAGCACCAGCACCACCAGGCAGAGGCAGGCAATGAGAGTGGCAAGGACCTTGTCGATCATGGGCGTCTCCTCGGCGGACATATATAAGAGGCCGCAGTGTAAGAAGCCGGAGTGCCGCACAGGGCCATGGTGGCGACAATCTATGGACAACGGCTTCGCAGTGCACAATCGCGCCTCGACAAGCTTGCGCGGTAGGTCCATATCTATCGTTGTTTCAATGCATTAGGAACGGTGACCGTTTCTTGACTTGGGGGAACCCAATCAGTATGGTCCGCGCGGCTTCAGCGGGCGGCCCCGCCGCGTTCGCGGCCATGCCGCGGGTGTCGAGGCGATGAGCGACGGCACGCGCAAGGATGGCGAGCGCGGGAAGGCAGCAACCGATGAGGCCGCTCTCTCCGCGAGACTCCAGCGTCTCGGCGAAGGTCTTGCACGCGAGGGAGCAACGGAGCCTGCCGATGACGAGGGTGTGGATCGGGCGACGACTGCATCAGGCTACGCCAGGGGCTTCCGGCTCTCCAGCGAACTCGTTGGCGGCGTGCTGGTCGGGGCCGGTCTTGGCTGGCTCATCGATCGTTTGCTCGGCATCTCGCCTTGGGGGTTCATTGTATTCCTCTTGCTCGGCTTTGCCGCGGGCGTTTTCAACGTGATGCGCTCCGCGGGGGTGATGCCCGGCGGAACCCAAGGAAACGATACGTCGGCAAGTCGGCAACAGTGAGCTTTGGCGTGACCTTGAGGCGCGGCGCCGTGCGGCGATGATCCCATGACAGTCGATCCCATCCACCAGTTTCAGATCAACAATATCGTGCCGATCATCACGATCGGCAAATATCAGATCTATTTCACCAATTCCGCGCTGTTCATGCTGATCATTATCGTCCTGGTTTCGGCGCTGCTCATCGGCGCGACGGCGCCGCGTGCCGTCGTCCCGGGCCGGCTGCAGTCGATCGCCGAAATGTCATACGAATTCGTGGCCAATACGGTGCGCAGCTCTGCCGGCACCGAGGGCATGAAATTCTTTCCGTTCGTGTTCACGCTGTTCATGTTCGTCCTGTTCGCCAACATGATCGGCCTGATTCCATATTCCTTCACGGTGACGAGCCAGTTGATAGTCACCGCTACGCTCGCGCTGCTGGTGTTCTTCATCGTCGTCATCTACGGCTTCTGGAGGAACGGATTGCGATTCCTCAAGCTCTTCGTGCCGAGCGGAGTGCCGGTCTATATCCTGCCGGCTATCGTGGTCATCGAGGTGCTGTCGTTCATTTCGCGTCCGGTCTCCCACAGCGTGCGGTTGTTCGCCAATATGTTGGCCGGCCACATCACCCTTCAGGTTTTCGCCGGCTTCATCATCATGCTCGCCGGGTTCGGCGTCGTCGGCTGGCTCGGAGCCGCCTTGCCGCTCATACTCGTCATCATGCTCACGGCGCTCGAGTTCCTGGTCGCTTTCCTGCAAGCCTACGTCTTCGCCATTCTCACCTGCATCTATCTCAACGATGCGATACACCCCGGCCACTGACGGCCCTCTATTCAACCTAAAAGAAGGAGTTTTCTGATGGATCCGACAGCCGCGAAATATATCGGGGCCGGCATTGCTTGCATCGGCATGGGCGGCGCCGGCGTCGGCGTGGGCATCATTTTCGGCAACTATCTTGCGGCGGCGCTGCGCAATCCGTCAGCGGCGCAAGGCCAGTTCGGCAACCTGATCTTCGGCTTCGCCATTACCGAAGCGCTCGGCATCTTCTCGCTGCTGATCGCGCTGCTTTTGCTGTTCGGGCTCTAAGCCGCGCAGCGACGGCACGCCAATCACGCAGAGTGCAGTTAGGTAAAGCTGATGGCTGAACCAACCGCTCACACCGAGCAACCCGCTGGACACGGCAAATTCCCGCCATTCCAGTCGGAGTTCTTTCCGTCGCAGCTCGTCTGGCTGGCGATCAGCTTCGTCTTGCTCTACGTGCTGATGTCCAGGATCGCGCTGCCGCGGATCGGCGCGATTATGGCCGAGCGCAGCAAGCTGATCGGCGACGATCTGGCGGCGGCCGAGCGCCTCAAGGAGCAATCGAACGCCGCGCAGATGGCTTACGAGAAGTCGCTCGCCGATGCGCGTAGCCGCGCCCAATCGATCGCAAACTCGACCCGCGACCAGCAGGCCGCAGCTGCCGAAGCCTCGCACAAACAGCTCGAAGCGAAGCTGCACGAGCGGCTCACCGCGGCCGAGCAATCGATCGCGGCGACGCGCACGGCCGCCATGGGCAATGTGCGCAGCATCGCGTCCGACACCGCCGCGGCAATCGTCGAGCGCCTGATCGGCAAGGCGCCGGCCGACCATGAAGTCGCCGCGGCGCTCGACGCCGGGAAAAGCTGAGAACAGCCATGGCAGAAACCGAGAATTGGGTCGCTTTAGGCTTTTTCTGCTTTCTGGCGCTGCTCGCTTATCTCGGCGTGCACCGTAAAGTCTTCGACAGCCTTGATGCGCGCCGGGCCCGCATCAAGTCCGAGCTCGACGACGCGCGCCGGCTGCGCGAGGAGGCGCAGGCGCTCCTTGCCGAATTCGAGCGCAAGGGCCGCGAAGCCGAGAAGGAAGCCGAGGCCATCATCGCCAGCGCCAAGACCGAGGCCGAGCGGCTCGCCAGCGAGGCCAAGATCCGCATGGAGGACTTCGTCGCCCGCCGCACCAAGATGGCCGAGCAGAAAATCGTCCAGGCCGAGGCGCAGGCGCTCGCCGACGTGAAATCCGCCGTGGCCGACGCGGCAGTCGCCGCCGCGGAGCGGATTCTCTCCGTCTCGGCCAAGGGCAAGGTCGCCGAGGATTTGATGGCGCGCGGCATCGAGGACGTCAAAAGCAAGTTCATCTGACGGCG
>DATMNV010000091.1:0-80793 GCA_035568535.1 Bradyrhizobium sp. | reverse complement strand
CCGGTTCCAGATTCACGATTTGGTCCGGCAGGATTCGCAATTCTGTCAAACAGGCCTATATTAGGGGTCGAAATGATGTGCACGGCGCGCCGCCGGTTGCGGCGCAAACCGGCGTCTGATCCCCAACCACGCTCACGCTAGCGCCAAGAAGATAAGAGGTCATAGACCATGCGTCCTTTGCGTCCGTTCAACTTCAACACCGCCGCCGAACTTTTCCCCGCCGCCATTCGCAAGAAGAAGCGCGCCGGGTTCGCCTATCGGCGTTTTGGCACCGCGGCTGAAGCGGTTCGCTTCGCGATCGAGGAGCTGCCTGCGGATTCGCTGAACGGCGCCTATCTGCAGGTCGAGGAAGCCCGCTTCGACCAGAGCGGCATCCGTTCGCTCTATGAGAGCGAGGCGTTCCCGCTGCCGCGCCGGCCGCGCAAGCCTGAACCGGCGGCCGCCGCCAGCGACAAGGACGCGGCGTAAGCTTTCTCTCTGTTTCGTGCGATGCGCCCTCGGATGAAAATCCGGGGGCATTTTTCTGTTGGATTGCGCATGATCTCCGCGCAAATGCGACGCGTCTGTCGCGAGGGAAAACCGCTACACACACTTTTCCGGATCATGCGCTAGCGCGGCTGTTTGTCGAGCCAGTTCCGCAACAGCCGCGCGTTGCGCATGTTGGCGCGGAACAACACGTCGATGGCATCGCCGGCGATCGGCACGGTGCCAACCACGCCCTGGAAGGCGACGTTCCCGAGCATCCGCACGGTAACGTGCCAGGGTGCGCCGAGCGCGCGGGCTTCATGGACCAGCCACAGCGACAGGCCGGTCGCGATGATGTCGCCGACCACGGGGATCAGCCCGATGATGCCGTCGACGCCATAGCGGATCTTCGTGCCGGGCAGGATGAAGGCAACGTCAAGAACCTTCGCGACCGCCTCCAGCCGCTTCAGCCGCTGCTCGCGGGTGAGCTGGCCGAACGGGTTGGCCGCGGAATGGCGGAAATCGAAATGGATGCCGCCGAAGGACGCGCCAGGCGCCGCTTCCGGAACCTCCCGCCCCTCCTGGTCGATGATCTTGCCGCGTGCTTCCCGAGTGCTGAAATTCGCGCGGGAAGCGCGCCCGGCCTGCGGGTTGCGGAATGCCTGATTGTTTGCCACGGCCATCAGATGGTAACGCGCAAGGCCAGCGCAAGTTGCTTTATCTCGCGCAACCCCAAATCTCGCGCAACCCCAAGCCGCTCTATGTCGCGGGCGACGCCTGCGCCGGCGGCCCCGGCTCCTCGACGAATTTATGCACGAGGAAAGCGCTCAGCGTGCCTGGGATGAAACCAACCAGACCGTACATGATGAACTGGAACAGGCCGCTGTCCTGGCCGCGCGAGCCGTACAAGAGTTCGGCCGCACCGAACGCAACCACGCCGACCAGCAGGATGCGCAACGTCGGGCCGATGCGCTTGACGTGATAGAGGATGTCTTCGATCGCGCCGATCATCAGCGCCGGCAGCAGGCCGAACAGATAGCTGAAGTGCAGCGTCGTCACGAACACCGCGAGCAGCTTGCCGATCTCGGCCGCGCTCGGCGGATGGCTGAAATAGCCCGACATCATCGTGGTCGTCAGCAGCAGCCAGAATCCGCCCAGCAGCGGTCCCACGGCCGCGAAGATCAGGTAACGCTTCATGCTCTGCCCTCCGCCTCCGGGCTATTTATAGCAGCGGCGGCGAAGCCTGCCACCGGTATTGGTCTCCGCAGTTCATCTGATTTCATAAGCACGCTCGCAGCGCCCCCCTGGCGTCGATAACGGAAACGCAATCTTCCGTCGGCTAGGATGCGATCAACAACACCAGCCGCCTTTGCCTGGTCTACATCAAGCGTCTTGTGAACGCGCAAGTTGTAGAAAAAGAAATACAGCCCAAGGGCATGGCAGCGGTTCTCGAACCTCTTTGAGAACGTGTTGATCGATCGCGCCAAGCGCCTCATACTCATTCTCAGCGTCAGGTTTTGCCTCCAGGCAAACAACGCGTTGACGTGCTCCGGGTCCAGATCGCCTGTGATGACGCCCGTTACGGCCTCGCTGCACTGCGGCGGGCCAGCAGCGGCGCCTGAGGGCTTGAACGACCAAATAGTCGATGGCGGGAGCCCTATTCGCCCCACAGCGCGAAGGCGTCGTTGAAAGCGCGCTCGCCCGGCGCGCCCTTCTCGATCGCGATAATGGCGCGGCGCTGGTTGGCATAGACCAGCGGCACGTCGAACCACGAGCGCTCCTTCAGGAGCTGAATGTTGCGCGCGCGGTCGGCATCGACATTGGAGAGCCCGACCAGAAAGAAGCCGTCGGTGACCTTCACCGCAAGCCCCGCAAGCGGCGTACCGCGCGCCTGCTCGTTCGACTTCATCAGGATGCCCGGGACGTTTGCGACACCGCCGCCTGAAAAATCCGGCGGCAGGATGAAGGTGAGCTCCGCGGTGTGGCTCGCCGGCAGCGATGAATCGGTGTTGCGGCGGAACGACATCGTCATCTTGAACTTGCGGTCGGGAATGTCGATATCGGCGCGCACGGCGATGTCGCCCTTGGCGTTGCCGGATGCCTTGATCGGTTCGGTGCGCCACACCACCGAGCCGACATATTGCTTGCCCTTGGGATCGGAAGGATCCTCGTCATAGAGCACCACGCGCTGCGCCACCGGCGCCACCGGCTGCTCGGTCGACGACGGCTGGCCGACGCGATCGGGAATCTTCGGCTTGGAGAGCGGCTGCGAGGCATCCTTCGGCTGCTCGACCGCGGGCTGTGACTTGAACAATCCGCTCACGGTTGACACCACCGACCTGCCCCACAGGATCGCCGCGCCGACCACGATCAGCACGATGCCGACGGCGATCGCGCTCTTGAACGGAAACACCGCACTGGAACGGGCGCGCTTGGGCTCGCGGTCGCGGTCGGTGCCGATGCGGGCACGCGGGACGGGTGGCGCAGGCGACGGATAGCGCTCGGCCTCCTCGATCGACTCCTCGTAGGAATAGGGCGGCTCGAAATCGCCGCCGCGGTTCTCGAGGTCCGGGTCGAGCCGGTCGAACTCCGGTGAGGGCGACGGCACATTGGCATAGGTCCGCCGCGCGGCCCGGTTGGCCTGGGCTGCGGCGCGGCCGAGATCGTCGGCATCGGCGGCGATGTCGCGGAAGCCGCGTACACCCGGCGCCTGGGAGTTGCCGTTGTCGCCGGGGCGGCGCGACGGGGGCTGCGGTGGCGGCCCTGCGCGGTCGCGGACCGGGGGCAGCTGCGGCTCCTGCATCGAGACCTGCGGCTGCGGCGGCACCGGCGGTTGCGGTCGCGGCGCAGGCGGCGCATCGGCCCGTGGCGGACGGGGCGGACGCTCCCCCTCCGGCCCGAGCGGCGGCCGGTCGTTGCGCGGCGGGGGTGGAGCGGACGGCGGCGCCGATGGCCGCGGACGGGCGGTCGGCGCGGCGGGCTGGCCGTTTGGCGGCGCGGCAGCATCCGCAGGCCGGGTGCCGGTGGAGCGGCGGAAGGCATCCCCCCGCGAAGAGGCGCCGGCGGCGCCACCGCCGCCAGCACGGGCGTCGCGGGCGCGCTGGGCGGCCTCCGATTCGACCTTGCGGACGGCCTCTTCCAGCGACAGCCGTTCGCGGGTGATCTCGGACTCGGAAAGCGGCGGTTGAACGCTGCGGAGCTGGGAAATCAGCGCCGCCCGCGCACGCTCGTAGAGCGCACGGCGGCTTTCGCCGGGGGCGCTGGGGTCCAATCCGGCAATTGCGCGAGCGATCAGCGGGTAGTAATCGGCCATATCAACTCAACTGTGCGGGCCTTCCAGTAATATCCCGTTAAGCCTCAAACGGGTTTTGAACCAGGATAGTATCCTCGCGTTCCGGGCTGGTGGAAAGCAGGGCGATGGGGCAACCCACTAACTCCTCCACACGACGGACATATTTGATGGCCTGGGCCGGCAAATCGGCCCAGGAACGGGCGTTGGCGGTGGGCTGCTTCCAGCCCTCGATGGTCTCGTAGATCGGCACCACCCTCGCCTGGGCGCCCTCGCCGGCCGGCAAATGGTCGATTTCCTTGCCGTCCAGCCGATATCCTGTGCAAACCTCGATCGAGTCGAAGCCGTCCAGAATATCGAGCTTGGTCAGCGCCAGGCCGTTGATGCCACAGGTGCGGACGGTTTGCCGTACCAGCATGGCATCGAACCAGCCGACGCGCCGTTTGCGCCCGGTGTTGACGCCGAACTCCTTGCCGCGGCGGCCGATCTCCTCGCCGATCTCGTCATGGAGCTCGGTCGGAAACGGGCCCTGGCCGACCCGGGTCGTATAGGCCTTGCAGATACCCAGGACATAGCCGACCGCGCCCGGCCCCATGCCGGTCCCGGTCGCGGCCTGCGCCGCCACCGTGTTGGAGGAGGTGACATAGGGATAGGTGCCGTGGTCGACGTCGAGCAGCGCGCCCTGCGCGCCCTCGAACAGGATGCGCTTGCCCTCGCGCTTTTTCAGGTCGAGCAACCGCCACACTGTCTCGGCGTAAGGCAGGAGCTTTGGCGCCATCTCCGTCAGTTCGCGCAAAATCGCCTTGCCGTCGATCTCTTCGAGATTGAGACCACGCCGCAGCGCATTGTGGTGCGCCAGCAGCCGGTCGATCTTGTGCGACAGCGTGTCGAGATCGGCCAGATCCATCAGCCGGATCGCGCGGCGGCCGACCTTGTCCTCATAGGCCGGTCCGATGCCGCGCCGGGTGGTGCCGATCGCGGTGACCGCATTGGAGGTTTCGCGCAGCGCGTCGAGCTCGCGATGCAGCGGCAGGATCAGCGTGACATTCTCGGCGACGCGCAGATTGTCCGGGCTGACAGCGACCCCCTGCGACTTCAGCTTGGCGATCTCGTCAAGAAAGGCCTGCGGGTCGAACACCACGCCGTTGCCGATCACAGCCAATTTCGAGGGCCGCAGCACGCCGGAGGGCAACAGTGCGAGCTTGTAGGTTTCGCCGTTGATGACCAGCGTATGGCCGGCATTATGGCCGCCCTGAAAACGCACGACGATGTCGGCCTGCTCCGACAACCAGTCGACGATCTTGCCCTCCCCTTCGTCGCCCCACTGGGCGCCGACGACGACAACGTTGGCCATTCCTGGACTAGTCCCTCTGCAATCCCGACTTCATACGAGCATGAACCCCACGGAAACCGTGTCCCATCCCGCACACTCCAGGCCTGGAGTGCGCCTTTCCGGGATCATGCGCCCAGCTCAAATTCACGGCCGGGGCCGCTCGCATGCGAGGCGCCTACCCGGATAACGGAAGCGGCCCTCTGAGGCAAGCAAGAAGGGGCGATTCGAAGCCCCGCGCCGTAAGGCAACCCTTTGATATCCCCTTAAAATTCGTTGCTCGGCCGGTTCCGGCCGGCCTCCCCCCGGGGCATGGCCCCGTAAGGTTCGTTCAAGAGGTCGCGCGCAGGCGCCGCTCTTCATTCGACGCGACGACGCGCGAGGGTTGCGACAGCGCAATGAAGCTCAGTGACAGTGGCAATCCGACTGCAAGCAATATCGCAGCGGCGATCAATGCCGCTATCGGCGAGTTCCAGGCGTCCTGCAAGCGGCCTGCAACGGAGGGGCCGACGGCCATCAGCACGTAGAAGCAGGTGTAGAAAATGCCGAAGCCGACCGGACGCTGCAGCGGCGCGAGGATAGCGGCGGGAAGCGAGAGAATGGCTCCCGACAACGGACCGACCGCGATCCCGAAGATCAGGCAAGCGGTGGTCGGATAGACATCGAGAGCGAACGACAGCAGCGCCAGCGCTGCAATCGGACCGCAGACGCAGATCGCTCCGACCGGCGCGCCGAGCCGCTGGACCACATAACCTCCGCACGGGATCGCGACAATCGTCAGCCAGATCGAGAGGCTCGTGAGCGACGCCGCGGTGGTCGGCGCAATCCCGCGCGCGGCCATGGCAAGCGGCGCGTAGCTGAAGAACAGGATGCAGGCCAGATTCGCGGCCCCCCAGATCACGCCGGCGACCGTGACCGGCAGCCAGACCGAAACCGGCAGGCCCACGCGACCGGTCGCGGCGGCCTCGCTCCGTTGCTGCGGCTCCGACACAAGCGTGAAGCAGCAAAGTGCCGCGCCGGCGCAAACCGCGCCGCTGATCATCACCGCCGGCCAGCCCCAAAGCTGCGCGACATGGGCCTGTATCGGCAGGGCCAGCATCGCACCAAACGGCCAGCTCATCTGCAGAAGCGACATTGCGAGGGTGATCTCGCGTCGGTCAAACCAGTCCGTCACCAGCTTGGTTGCAACCAGGGCCACGATCGTCGCTCCGACGCCGCCGATCGTGCGCGCCAGCAATGCTGCCACGAGCCCATTGGAGGCCGCCAGTCCCAGCCCGGAGAGCACCATCAGCGCCAGTCCGGCGATGCCGAGCGTCTTGTCCGTGAGGCGGGCGCCAAGCAGGCCGGTTGGAAAGGCAACGGCGACGCCCGGCAACAGATAGGCGCCGATCAGCATGCCGATCTCTGAATAATCAATCGCCAGATCCCGCATCAGGAGATGCGTCGACGAGCCGACCGACTGAAACTGGAATCCGGTCGCCGCACGGGCCGCAAACAACATGGCAAGGATCAACCATCTGCGGTCGGGCAACGGCTTCTCCAGTCAATTGACCTGATCGCTGTCATTCAAGGTGAGGCTCAGGAATTCGGAGAATTCGATCAGCTCGTCTTCCGAAATATCGTGGAGCGTCATTCTAATCTGCATGATCGCCAGATCGATCAAATCGGCGGTAAAAACCATTCCCGCGGAAAGCACGGTCTTGCGCTGCTCGAGGAGCGCCGGAATGACGGCGCGAAGACGGCGGGCGCTGAACTCATCCATATCGGCGACCCCTGGGGTGCCGCTGCGACGTAGCGATCAGCCAGTGGTTCGTCGCCGCGACGTCGGCGAACAATTCGATGGCGCTGGTGGTCACGACATGAACAGCCTGCGCATCCGCCTCCATCCGCCGCCTGCTCACCGATGCATCGCTCAGGAACGTCACGCGATGGCCGCGACAAGACGCGTCGATCGAGGTCGCAAGGCAAGTCTCCTCGGCAGCGAGACCCGCGATCGCAAAGCTGCCGAACTGCGAGACGATATCGTCGAAGAGCTGATTGGCGTAGCAGGACGGCTGCTGCCGTTCGAAGACCATGTCGGCCCGATTAGGCTCGAAGCCGGAAATCCACCGGGACGGCGCCTTCTTCGCCGTGCCCGTCCGCTCCGCCTGCCGCGTGAAGGCAATCGGCAGCCCGATGCTTCGGGCATGCCGTATCGCAGCCATGCAATTGTCCAGCGACCGCGCGAGATCGCACGACGGGTCCCGCGCGAGCTCGTCGCGATTGCACTGCTGGAGGTCCGTCAGCACCAGAAGGCGGCTGCCCGCCGCGCCGACATAGGACTGCAAGTCGATGACCGAGCTCATCTCGCGTCCGCCGTGCTGCAAATGCCCCGACGTGCGGACTGTTCGAGGATTCCCGGCACATCCCAGCGGCCCTCCGGCCGAATGATCACGTAGGGATCGTCGTCGAGCGAGATGCTTTGCGGGTGCTTCTCCGTCTCCAGCTTGACTTCGACATAATCGAAATCGGAGAACACGAGCTCGCGGCCGCCCATCAGCTTGAACCCGCGCGACTGCCAGACCTTGAGAAACCGCTTCTGGGAATGCGCGTAGAGCACGCTGTAGCCCTTCTTGCGGCAGAGCTCGATCGCGGCATCGAGGATGCGCCCCGCGAGGCCGCCGCCGCGGCCTTCCTGACGCACGGCCAGCCGTTCGAGCTTGGCAAAGCCGGCGAAGTAGCGGATGCGCATGCAACCGACCGGCTCACCGTTCTTGTGGCAGATCAGGTGAGTTGCGGAAAAGTCGTTGCCGTCGAATTCCTCCTCGAACGGACAGCGCTGCTCGGCCATGTAGATCGCGCCGCGGATGGCGATCACGCGCGCCATTTCGTCCATCGAGCGAACCACCTCGACCGTGACCGGATCGGGCTTGGCGGCCTTGACCGGCGGAAGATCCGCCGAGCGATCGAACATCTGCAGCGCAGAGGTGTAAACGCCGTTATAGTGCGCGCCGGGCGAGAAGCCGAGCGGCTCCAATACGCGCAGACCGCCTTTGGTGATCGGACGCGAATAGAGGTTGACGCCCCGGTAGAGCGGCGAGGAGATCTTGTCGAGCACCAGCGGTATGGCCGCCGCCAATATGCCCTTGGCGTGGATACCCCAGACGTAGATACCGGCGGGACGCTCATGCTGCCGCGCGATGTAGCAGAGTTCCGGCAGCTTGGTATTGAGCCGGCCGTCGACCAGCCGCCGCACCCCCTCATCGTTAAGCATCAATAGCGCGAGGAACCCTTCTCCCTTGGGAGCCGCCACGTTGTGCCGGTCACGCCTGGCAATCGCCCAGAACGTATCCGGATTGTGGTTGGCCACCGTCTGGAACATCGCGTTGGTGGTGAGGCCCGGAATGTCTACCCGTGCGGCATCGATGAGTGCGGCAATGTCCGCAGCGTCGGGTGTGAAGATGACGGTTCGTCTGGCCATCTGCATTGCGTTCATGCGGTCGATGGAAAAGGCCGGGGCCCGCCCTTGCGAGGCCGCTGCGCCGGCGTTCTTGCGAATGAGGCTGAGGTCGAGCGCGGTCATGTTGGCGTCTCTTGGTTGTGGAAGTGGCGTATTTCTGCAATGAATAATGAAAGACAAACTGAGGGAAGCTGTATGCACTCAGATGAGCGCAGGGGTGCGCACGGTGGTGCGCATGCGCCGGGTCGGATGGCCAACTGGGACCTGGTTCGAATTTTCCTGGAGGTGGCGCGGTTCGGCAGTTTCCGGGCGGCAGCCGACCAGTTGAACATGTCGGCGAACTTCCTTTCCAAGCGCATCTCGCTGCTCGAGCGCTCCTACAAGACGACGCTGCTGACGCGCCATGTCGACGGCGTCCGGCTGACGCGCGAAGGCCTGCTGGTGCTGGAAGCTGCCAAGCGCATGGAAGAGGCCTCGTTCGGTCTCGACTGCGCGCTCAATCAGGGCACGCCCGCGCTCACGGGCGAGGTGCGGATCGCCGTCACCGAGGGGCTCGGGACGTTCTGGCTGGTCCCGCGGCTGGTCGAATTTCAGCGCGCCTATCCGAGCCTGCTGGTCGACCTGAAATGCGAGATGCGCGAGGCCGACGTGATGCGCCTCGAAGCCGACGTTGCCGTACAACTCGAGGAGCCGAAGCAGCCCGACCTGAAGCGCATCAGGGTCGGACGCCTGCATATCATGCCGTTCGTGAGCCCGTCCTATGTCGAGGTCTACGGCATGCCGAAGAGCCTGGACGACATCAAGCGAAATCATCGGATCGTGGTGCAGGATGCCGAGCAGACCCGAGGCAGGGAGATTTACGAAAGATACGCCGACGGACGCGAGCAGATCGGCTTCGTCGCAATGCGCAACAACGTCTCCACCGCGCATCTGTGGTCGATCGCAAAGGGCGCGGGCGTCGGCTGGCTGCCGACCTATGTGCCGGCGCTCGGCGACCCGCTGATCCCGCTCGATATCGGCGTTCAATTCGAACTCGATATCTGGATCGCCTACCATCCCGACGCCAAGAAGATCGCAAGGGTCAAGCAGGTGATCGACTGGACCATTCAGTCGTTCGACGGACGCAAGTTCCCCTGGTTCAACGACGCCTTCGTTCATCCGCGCGATCTGCAGAAGGCCTACAAGGACGCCGAGCCGCTCGTGAACCTGTTCGCGGGCTTCAAGAAGGTATCGCGGCCGAAACTCATCCGCTTCCCCGATCAAGCGAACGGAACCGATCGATGACGGACATGTCTGAAGGACAGATCGATCAGTTCGTCAAAGCCAGATGGCGCGCGATCGGTATTTCGCAGAGCGACCTGGCCGAGGTGCTGAGTGCGGCCTCTAACGAACCGAGGCATGACCCCGGACGGCACCGAAGCGAAATCGGACGCCTGAGGCAGATTGCCGAGGCCCTCGAACTGCCGACCGACCTTCTGTCCGGCCAGCTCGATGGCAGAAATCCTGGCGAGGCGGCGGCGAACCCCGCGGTGCAATCGCTGCTCGATTTGCGCCTGTTGCGGGCTTTCCGCGAACTGCAGGACCACGACGCCAAGCGGGTGCTCGTCCATCTCGCCGAGCAGATCGTGAAATGCCGCCAATCGCGGCGGTGAGGCCGGCTGAACGATTCTAGGGTTTGCGAGCATCATTTTAGCCCGCATGAGCCAACGCTTTAAGGCGCCTTTCCGGGGCAGACCACTTCGCGGTCGGTCTGCCATAGCGATATCCGTTCTTCCTTCGGCAGGAACATCGCATCGCCCGGCTTGACCTCAAAGGCCTCCATGAACGAGCCCTGGTTGCGCAAGGTGCCGTCGGCGCGGAATTGACCCGGCGCATGCGGATCGACCTTGAGGCGCTCGATGCGTGCGGCATCGCGCAGCTTCTCGTGCCAGATCTGGGCGAAGCTGAGGAACAGCCGCTGCTCGCCGGAGAAGCCGTCGATCACGGGCGCCGGACAGCCCTTGCGCGCCAGCCGGTAGGCGCGCGCGGCGATCGCCAGCCCGGCATTGTCGGCGACGTTTTCCCCTAACGTCAGCGCGCCGTTGACGTGGTAGCCGGGCAGCGGCGTGAAGGTGTCATATTGCGCGATCAGGCTGTGGGTCTGCTTCTCGAAGCGCTCGCGATCGTCCTTGGTCCACCAGTTGCGCAAGTTTCCCTCGCCGTCGAACTGGCTGCCGTGGTCGTCGAAGGCGTGGCTGATCTCGTGGCCGATCACCGAGCCGATCGCGCCGTAATTGGCGGCATCGTCCGCGCCGGCGTCGAAGAACGGCGGCTGCAGGATGCCGGCGGGGAACACGATCTGGTTGCGGCTTGAACTATAGAACGCGTTCACCGTCTGCGGCGTGGTGAACCATTCCGCGCGGTCGACCTTCTTGCCGAGCTTGCCGAGCCAGTAATCATAATCGAAACGCCGCGCGCGCATGACATTGCCGGCGAGATCGCCGCTCCGAATTTCAAGCGCGGTGTAGTCGCGCGATTTGGCGGGATAGGCGATCATCGGCACGATCGCCTCGAGTTTCTTCAGCGCCTCGGCGCGGGTGTCGGGGCCCATCCAGTCGAGCGTCGCGATCCCCTCGCGATAGACCGCGATCAGATTGGCGATCATGGCTTCCGCGCGCGCCTTGCCGTCCGGCGGCAAGTAGCGTTCGACATAGAGCTTGCCGAGATCGAAGCCGATCAGGCGGTCGACGACGGAGACCGCGCGCTTCCAGCGCGGCTGGATTTCCGGCACGCCGCGCAGCGTATGCAATTCGAAGGCAAAATCCTCGTCCGCAAACGGCGCCGACAGGTAGGGTGCATAGGCACTGAGCAGGTTATAGACGAGAAGGGCCTTGAAGGTGTCGAGCGGCGTATCGCGGAACACCGCCTCGAGTCCTGCGAAATAGCTCGGCTGCGCGACGACGACCGTCGAGATATCGCGGCTGACGCCGGCGGCCGCGAGATAGGACGGCAAATCGTCCCTGGCGACCAGCGCCGGCAGCGCGGCGAACTCGGTCTTGTTGTAGGTCTTGACGGGATCGCGGTTCTGTACCCGCGTCCATTGCAGCTCGGCCAGCGATTTCTCGAGCGCGATGATGTTGTCGGCGCCAAGTTCGTCGTTCGGCTCGCCGGCAAGCGAAAGCAGCTTTGCGATATGGGTGCGATAGGCCGTACGAACAGCCACGAAATGCGCGTCGTCCTTCAGATAATAGTCGCGGTCCGGCAGGCCGAGCCGGCCCTGCTCGAGATGCGCGACATAGGTGGTGGCGTCATGCTCATCCGGCGAGACATCGAGCACGAAGGGAATGCGGACCCAGAGTTTTGCGAGATCCGCGAACAAGGCGGGCAGCCCGGCCTTGTCGTTCAGCCCATGGATTTTCGCCAGCGCCTGCTGCAGTGAATCAAGGCCTGCTCTGTCGACGCCCGCTTCGTCCATGAAGGAGGTGTAGAGATCGGCGAGCTTCCTGCGCTCGGGATGATCCTTGTCATTGGGATCGATCGATTCGATCGCGCTGCGGAGCTGGGCTTGCGTCTTCTCGCGCACTTCCGAAAACGTGTCCCAGCCGGCGCGGTCGGCGGGGATCGGCGTCGCCGCCAGCCACTTGCCGTTGGCGTATTGCCAAAAGTCCTGTTGCGGCCGCACGCTCGGGTCGATTGCGGAAATATCGATGCCGGAACCCGGCTCGGCCGCCAGGGCGACAGGCGCGGCCAAGCCGATCACCAGGAGAAAAGCGAATTGTCGAAGCATGGAGGCAGGATAGACAAGCATGCGCATTTTTTAAGTCCGTCCGGTCAAACCCAAAACGCCAAAAGTTGACGATCGCGCTCCCGCGCATGGTCGCGATGCGCGCAACCCCATTGATGCACACGGAGAATCCGTGTCTGTGAAGGAGCCGGGCAAGAAGCCGGCCCGGAAGCAAGACACCGGGCCGGGCCGCGGCGCATTGAAGTAAGGCCGAATTCGAACCTCATGTCTGCTTCCGATCAAACTTCGCACGTCGCGCCGCAAGCCTCCAGTCACTGGATCGCGAACCAGCCTTATCTTTTGCTCAGCATCACCGCACTGTGTTGGGCGGGCAACGCCATCGTCGGCCGCCTCGCCGCAGGCCACATTCCGCCGGTGACCTTGTCGGTCCTGCGCTGGGGCATCGCCTTCCTGCTGCTCCTGCCCTTTGCCTGGAAGCATCTCGTGCGCGACTGGCCCGCGATCCGCGGCAAGCTCGGCCTGATGATCCTGATCTCCGTCACCGGCATCGGCATGTTCAACACGCTGCAGTACTGGGCGCTCGAATACACCCAGGCGCTGAACACGCTGCTGTTGCAGTCCGCGGGTCCCCTGGTGGTCGCGGTGTGGTCGCTGATCCTGCTCGGCGTGCGGCTGACGCCGGCGCAGGCGATCGGCGTCCTGCTGTCGCTCTCGGGCGTGCTGGTGATCCTGACGCACGGCGATCTTACCGCGCTGTCGAACATCCGCTTCAACAAGGGCGACCTGATCTTCCTGGTGGCGATGGTGATCTTCGCGCTCTACTCGGTGCTGACCTTGAAGCGGCCGGCGATCCATGGCCTGTCGTTCGCCACCTTCACCTTCGGCGCCGGCGCGGCCTGCCTGATCCCGCTCCTGATCTGGGAGTTGATATCGCGACCGGTGATGGCGTTCGACACGCCGAACCTGTTGACGATTTTCTACGTCTCGGTGTTTCCCTCGATCCTCGCCTATCTCTGCTTCAATCGCGGCGTTCACCTGATCGGCGCCAACCGCGCCGCGCCGTTCTTCCATGTCGTGCCGGTATTCGGCTCGGTGATGGCGATCATCTTCCTCGGCGAGCATCCGCAAGCGTTTCATTTCATCGGCTTTGCCCTGGTGCTGACCGGCGTCTATGTCGCCTCCCGCAGACAATCGGCCTGACCATCGCGCTTTCATGGCTTTGCCCTCCCCGCGCCGCCTTTCGCTGCAACGATGATGTCACAACCGCCCGTTATGGTTTAGCATGGGCGGGGCGTGCCTCGCGCGAAATACCGGGGTGTTCGGGGGCAGTGGTGATGATAACCGTTCCGGAGCTTGCGGCCGACGCGCTGGGCAAATTCCTGGCCAATTACATGCGGCGCCGGTTCGGCTCGTCGGAGACACATCTCGTCGAAACGGTACCGTCGATCGCGCGCATCGCGCTCGAATGCATCGGCAACAGCGATGCGCTCTATCACAATGTCGAGCACACCATGCTGGTGACGCTCGCCGGCCACGACATCCTGCGCGGACGCGCGCTGCACACCCACATGCCGGCCGAAGACTATGCCCATGTCATCATCGCCTGCCTGACCCACGACATCGGCTATGTCCGCGGCCTGTTCAAGGCCGACGACAAGGAGGGCTATGTCGTCGATTCCGCGGCGCGGAAAGTGGCACTGCCGCGCGGCGCGTCGGATGCTTCGCTGCTGCCCTATCATGTCGACCGCTCAAAAATGTTCGTGATGGAACGCATCGAGGGCATAGCGCAGCTCGACAAGCACCGCATCGCGCGCGCCGTCGAAGGCACGCGATTTCCCGCGAGCATTCCGAGCGAGCAGGAGGAGGTCGACGAGGAAGCGGCGCTGTTACGCGCCGCCGACCTGATCGGCCAGCTCGGCGATCCCCATTACATCCGCAAAGCCAACGCGCTGTATTACGAATTCGAGGAAGCAGGCCTGAACCGGCAGCTCGGCTATTCCTCGCCCGCCGATCTCGTCAATCTCTATCCGCAGTTCTACTGGAACAGCGTCGCGCCGCATGTGCAGACCGCGATCCGCTATCTCAACGTCACCTCGCGCGGCCGGCAGTGGATCGCCAATCTCTACAGCAACGTTTTCCGCGCCGAGCGCGAGATCTCGCTGTCCGGGCCGCAGAAGTAAGGCAGACGACGAATTCCATGTCATCGCCCGCGAAGGCGGGCATGACAGCGCAGAATGGTCGCGCATAACAGCAATCCGCCGTGCCGCCTTGTCGTTACAGATAATTCCAGCACAAGCTGCAGCATCGATTTCGAAGACTTGATCCCAGCGCATTGTCCGCCGACCCAAAACATTTCTCGTCGCTGCGCTGGATCATCAACCAGCCCTATCTGCTGCTCAGCCTGACCTCGCTGTTCTGGGCCGGCAATATCGTGCTGGCGCGTTTTGTCGCCGGCCACGTGCCGCCGTTGACGCTGTCCAGCGTGCGCTGGATGGGCGCCTTCATCCTGCTGTGGCCGTTCGCAAAGGAGCATCTGCGCCGGGATTGGCCGCTTCTTCGCGCCAATTTGCCGCTGATGCTGCTGTTGTCGGCGACCGGCTTCGCCTTCAACAACGCGATCTCCTACATGGCGCTTCAATATACCGAGGCGCTGAATGCGCTCTTGATCCAGTCTTCCGCGCCGCTGTTCGTGGCGCTGTGGGCGCTGCTGCTGTTCGGCGTGCGGCTGACCTGGGCCCAGCTCGGCGGCATCGTGATCTCGCTTGCCGGCGTACTGACCATCATCCTGCGCGGCGATCTTTCCGCGCTGGCGGCGATCCACTTCAACAAGGGCGACCTGATGTTTGCCAGCGCCGTGCTGGCGTTCGGACTCTACTCGGCGGTGATGACCAAGAGGCCGGCGACGCATCCATTGTCGCTGATCACTTTCACCATGGGCTGCGGCTCGATCATGCTGGCGCCGTTCGCATGGTGGGAGATGTTGAGCGGCTTTGCGCCGAAGGCCGATCTGCTGACGGCGGCAACGCTGGCCTATGTCGTGATCTTTCACTCGACGCTCGCCTATCTCTGCTTCAACCGCGGCATCGTGCTGATCGGACCGAACCGCGCAGCACCGTTCCTGCATCTGGTGCCGGTGTTCGGCTCGGTGATGGCGATCGTACTGCTCGGCGAGGAGCCAAGACTGTTTCACGTGGTCGGCTACGCGCTGGTGCTGGCTGGCGTCGTGATCTCCTCAAGGCAGGGGTCAGCGAAGGGGTAGCGCAACTGTCGCAGGGTGGGCAAAGCGAAGCGTGCCCACCATCGCGATTGCGGATCGATGCTTGGTGGGCACGGCGCAAGAGCGCCTTTGCCCACCCTATGGATTCCCCTACGCTGCCCTTACCTTGGCGAGGAAGCCATCGACCGCACTGCGCAGCATGCCGGACTGGTTGTCGAGCTCGCGGGCGTTCGACAGCACGTCGGAAGCGGCCTTGCCGGTGGCTTCCGCCGCGGACGTCACGCCGCCGATATGGGAATTGATCTCGCTCGATCCGGCCGCCACCGACTGGATGTTGCGCGCGATCTCGCGGGTCGCTTCGCCCTGCTGCTCGATCGCGGTCGAGATGCCGGTGGTGATCTCGCTCATCTGCGCGATCGTCTGGGTGATGCCGTTGATGGCGGAGACCGCATCGCTGGTCGACTGCTGCATGGCGGCAACCTGGCCGGAGATTTCCTCGGTCGCCTTCGCCGTCTGATTGGCCAGCGCCTTCACTTCGGAAGCGACCACCGCAAAGCCGCGGCCGGACTCGCCGGCGCGCGCCGCTTCGATGGTGGCGTTCAAGGCGAGCAGGTTGGTCTGGGCGGCAATCGAGTGGATCAGCTTGACGACCTCGCCGATCTTCTCGGCGCCGGTGGAGAGCACCTGCACCGTGGCATTGGTGCGCTCGGCATCGCCGACGGCCTTGCTTGCGATCTCGCTCGAGCGGGCGACCTGACGCGAGATTTCGGTGACCGAGCTTGACAGCTCTTCGGCCGCCGCGGCAACCGTGCCGACATTGTTCGAAGCGTTCTGCGAGGCCGCGCTGACGTTCGCGGCGCGGGCACTGGCATCGCTCGCGGTCGAGGTCATCGACTGCGCGGTGCCCTGCATACCGGCGGCAGCGGTCGAGACCGAGCGGACGATGCCGTTGACGCTGCGCTCGAAATCGCCGGCGAGGTTTTCCATCGCCGAGCGGCGTTCCTTGGCCATGCGTGCCTGGGTCTCGGCTTCGGATTTCTCCAGCTCGCGCATGCGCACCGCATTGTCCTTGAAGATCTGGACGGTCGCGGCCATCTTGCCGACTTCGTCACCGCGGCCGACGCCGGGGATTTCGCTCTCGAGCTTGCCGTCGGCAAGATCCTGCATGCGCACACCGAGCAGCGCGAGCGGCCTGGAGATGCTGCGGCCGATCATCCAGGCGATGCCGCCCGAGATCACGGCAATGCCGAGGATGGCAAGCCCGAGCACCCAGATGATCGGACGGAGTTTGTCGTCGAGGTCGTCGAGATAGGCGCCGGTGCCGAGATACATGTCGAAGCCGGGGACGGCGACAGCATAGCCGAGCTTGCGGATCGGCGTTTCCTGACCGGGCTTCACATATTCATAACGCAGCAGGATTTCGCCGTTGGCCTTCACGCCGTTCAGCAATTCCCACGAGAGCTTGCGGCCATTGGTCACCACCTCCATGCGGTTGGTGCCGATCTGCTTCGGATCGGGCGCAAGCTGGGTGATGCCGTCGTAGGAGGTGCCGAAGATGTAGCCAGCGCCCTTGTCATAGGTCATGGCGTTGCCGAGCTTGCGGAACTCGGCCATCGCCTGCTCCTTGCTGAGCTTGCCGGCATCGACGTCCTTCTTCAGCTCAGCCGCCATGTTGCGGGCCATCTCGACGATCGACTTGGTCTGCTCGATACGGGCGCGCAGCATCTCCTGCTGCATCAGATAGCCCGCCAGACCGCCGGCGATGCAAAGGCCGACCAGGGTCACACCGACCAGGATGGCGAGTTTGGGCACAATCGTCAGATTGTTCAGCTTCACGGTACCATCTCCTTCAGAGATCGGCGCGTGGTGCGCCGCTTTGGTGCTTTCTTGCGGGTTTCGCCGCCGGATGCCGGACTGCTCCAGCGCTCGGCGGCGGCAATCTTTGTCGCGCCCGTCAGGCCGCGCGGACCTTGGCCAGGAAGCCGTCGACCGCGCTGCGCAGCATGCCGGACTGGTTGTCGAGTTCGCGGGCGTTCGACAGCACATCGGAAGCGGCCTTGCCGGTCGCTTCGGCCGCCGTGGTGACCCCGCCGATATGGGAATTGATCTCGGTCGATCCGGCCGCGACCGACTGGATGTTGCGCGCGATCTCGCGCGTCGCCTCGCCCTGCTGCTCGATGGCGGTGGAGATGCTCACCGTGATCTCGCTCATCTGGGCAATCGTCTGGGTGATACCGTTGATGGCGGAGACCGCATCGCTGGTCGACTGCTGCATGGCGGCGACCTGACCCGAAATTTCTTCGGTCGCCTTCGCGGTCTGGTTCGCCAGCGCCTTCACTTCGGAAGCAACGACCGCGAAGCCACGGCCGGATTCACCGGCGCGTGCGGCTTCGATCGTGGCGTTGAGTGCGAGTAGGTTGGTTTGCGCCGCAATGCTGTGGATCAGTTTCACGACCTCGCCGATCTTCTCGGCGCCGGTGGAGAGCACCTGCACCGTGGCATTGGTGCGCTCGGCATCGCCGACCGCCTTGCTGGCGATCTCGCTGGAGCGCGCGACCTGGCGCGAGATTTCAGTAACCGAGCTTGACAGCTCTTCGGCAGCCGCCGCAACCGTGCCGACATTGTTCGAGGCGTTCTGCGAAGCGGCGCTGACGTTGGACGCCCGCGCGCTGGCATCGCTCGCGGTCGAGGTCATCGACTGCGCAGTCGACTGCATGCCCGCTGCAGCCGTCGACACTGACCGAACGATGCCGTTGACGCTGCGCTCGAAATCCCCGGCGAGGTTTTCCATCGCCGAGCGGCGTTCCTTGGCCATGCGCGCCTGGGTCTCGGCTTCCGACTTCTCCAGCTCGCGCATTCGCATCGCATTGTCCTTGAAGATCTGGACGGTGGCGGCCATCTCGCCGACCTCGTCGCCGCGGCCTACGCCGGGGATTTCGCCTTCGAGCTTGCCGTCGGCGAGAGCCTTCATGCGGGTGCCGAGCTGGCCGAGGGGGCCCGAGATGCTGCGGCCGATCATCCAGGCGACGCTGCCCGAGATCACGCCGATGCCGAGGATGGCAAGACCGAGCAGCCAGGCGATCGGCTTCAGCTTGGCGTCGATGTCGTCGAGATAGGCGCCGGTGCCGACATACATGTCGAAGAAGGGCAGCGCGACGGCATAACCCACCTTGCGGCTCGGCTCTTGCTGGCCCGGACGCAGGTTATCGTAAAACAGCGTGACCTCGCCCTTGGCGGCGACGCCGTCACGCAGCTCGCGCGACACCGCGCGGCCGTTGGTCAAAACGTCCATCCGGTTCTTGCCGATGAAGCTCGGATCGGGCGCCAGCACGGTGATGCCCTCCATGGTGTTGCCGAACAGATAGCCGGAGCCGTGGTCATAGGTGAGCGAATTGGCCCGCTTGCCGAACTCGGCGAAGGCAGCTTCCTTGGTGAGCTTGCCGGCTTCCACTTCCTTCTGCAGGCCGGCCGCCATGTTGCGCGCCATGTCGACGATGGCGTGGATCTGCTCGATGCGGGCGTTCATCATTTCCCGTTGCACCAGGTAGCCCGCCAGGATACCGGCGGCGCCGAGCCCGACCAGCGTGATACCCAGGAGAATGCCGAGCTTGGGGGCAATCTTCAGATTGTTAACCTTCACAGCGGGTATCTCCGGAGGGGATTTTCGGCGCGAGAGGTCGCGATTAACGGATAATTCAGCTCACGATAGGGTGAATTCCCTAGCGCTTCCTTACGACACGCTCCGTAGAAATTCGGGTGAAGCGCACGTTCGGCGTGCGAATTACTCCACCTGACTGACTCCCTCGAAATCGGTGCAATCCTCGATTGCGTTTGGGGCCTAGCCGAGCCGCGGCCGGCCATGCTTTGATGCCTCACCTCAAGAAGATGACTGCCAGCAAGCAGCCAAAAGAAAAGCGGGAGCGATCGATGTCGAACTACAAGGTGGTGACGCCGAAAGGCGCGAGTTTCACGGTCGCCGGCGGCGGTTATGCCTATGAGAAGGAGGCGCTCGATCCGATCGGAGCCGAGATCATCGAAGCGCCGGCCAACGAGGCCGAGTTCGTCGCCGCCGCCAAGACCGCGGACGCCATTTACGCCAAGGGCATGCCGATCACCAAAGCGATCATCGATCAGCTCGAGAACTGCAAGGTGATCACGCTCGGCAGCGTCGGCGTCGACTCGGTCGACGTCAAGGCAGCGACCGCGCGCGGCATTCCCGTCACCAACATTCCCGACACCTTCATCGAGGAAGTCGCCGACCACGCCATGATGCTGCTGCTCGCCGGCTTCCGCCGGCTCGTCGAACAGGACAAGATGGTGCGCGAGGGCCGCTGGTCCGAGGGACGGCCGGCGCTGCTGAAAATTCCGCGGCTGATGGGACAAACGCTCGGCTTCGTCTCCTTCGGCCGCGTCGCGCGCGCGGTGGCCAAGCGCGCCGCGCCCTTCGGCTTGCGGCTGATGGCGTACGATCCCTTCATCCAGGAAACGTTGATGTACGATCACGGCGTGATGCCGGCAACGCTCTCCGAAGTGCTGTCGCAGTCCGATTTCGTCTCGATGCACGCGCCGGCGCGGCCCGAGGTGCATCACATGCTCGGTGAAACGCACTTCAAGCAGATGAAGAAGACCGCAGTCTTCATCAATACCGGCCGCGGCGCAACGGTCAACGAGGAAGCATTGATCAAGGCGCTGCAGGAAGGCTGGATCGCGCATGCGGCGCTCGACGTGCTGGAGAAGGAGCCGCCCTCGCACAACAATCCGCTGCTCCGCATGGAGACCACGACCCTGACCGCGCACGTGGCGTCGGCCTCGGCACGTTTCGACGAGGCGCGCAAGCGGCGGGTGGGCTACGAATTGTCACTGGTGCTGCAAGGCATGTGGCCGGTAAGCTGCGTCAACCCGTCGGTGCTGCAGAACACGCAATTGCGGCGCTGGCAGCCGGTCAGCATGGATCGCGGACCGAACAGCTAGGGCAAAAACTCGCGTTCACCGGCGATTCAACGCCGGGGGCAAGAAGAAAAGGGAGAGAGCGATGACAAGCGAAATCACGCGCCGTGATGCGCTGCGCCTCGGTGCGTCCGCCGCGGCTTTGGCCGCGACGGGTGCGCGGCCGGCCGCCGCCGCCATCAATGCCGCTGATGTTCCGGCTCCCTCGCTGCCGATCGAGAAGGGTGCGAGCTTGCGCTTGCTGCGCCCGGTGCGTTTCGTGCAGCCGGACGAGGACGTGTTCCGCGCCAACGCGAAGCGCTTCACGGAAACGACCGGTGTCGAGGTCAAGGTCGACTTCGTCGGCTGGGAGGACATCAACCAGCAAACCGCTGTGACCGCGAACTCCGGCGCCGGGCCCGACATCATCATCGGCTTCTCGGACGCACCGCATATCTATGTCGACAAGCTGATCGAGCTGACGGACGTCGCGGATTATCTCGACAAGAAATACGGCGGCTGGCTTGCGCTCGCGCAGCGCTACGGCAAGAAGACCAAGAGCAACACCTGGATCGGCCTGCCCTTCGGCGCTTCGGGCGGCCCTCTGGTGTACCGTAAATCGGTCCTCCAGCAGATCGGTTACGACAGGGTTCCGGACGACCATGCGGGCTTCCTCACGCTGTGCCAGAAGCTCAAAGCCGCCGGCAAGCCCGCGGGATTTGCCCTCGGCAACGCCGTCGGCGACGGTAACGGCTTTGCGAGCTGGCTGTTGTGGTCGCACAACGCTTCGCTGCTCGACGAAGAGGGCAACGTCATCATCAACAGCAAGGAGACGGTGGCAGCCCTGAAATATCTGAAGGAGCTCTATCCGACCTTCATTGCGGGCACGCCATCCTGGAACGACGTCAGCAACAACCGCGCCTATTCGGCCCAGGATATTTCGCTGACCGCGAACGGCGTGTCGCTGTATTTCTCGCTGAAGAACGATCCGGCGACGAAAGCCATCGCCGACGATACCGAGCATCAGCTCGTCCCAAAGGGGCTCGCCCCGATTTCGCCGATGGGGGGACTGACACTGAACGCGATGGTGTTCAAGCACAGCCCCTACCCCAACGCCGCCAAGGCGTTCCTGCAGTCCATGCTGGAGAAGGAGCAGTATGAACCCTGGCTCAACGCCAACAGCGGCTACTGGGCACAGCCGCTCGCGGCCTATGCGGATGCCGCCGTATGGTCCGGCGATCCCAACATCAAGATTTTCAAGGATACGATGAAGAGTACCTATTACAACGGCTACAAAGGCCCGATCTCGACCGCGACCGGCGCGATCAACGCCGATTACGTGCTGGTGCAGATGTGCGCCTCGGTCGCCACCGACGCCGCGACGCCCGAGGCCGCCGCCGCGGAAGCCGAGCGCCGGGCGAAGCGGTATTTCAGGCGGTAAGGTTCGTCATTCCGGGGCGATGCGAAGCATCGAACCCGGAATGACGTGAAGTGGGATGCGATGTCAGTCACGACGATGCCTTCGCGGAGTCTGGTGCAGCGGCAACCCAACAGGTTTGCCCGGCTGCTCGACTACAAGCCGTTTCTGATCGTCGTCTGTCTCGCGCCCGCCATCGGCCTGCTCACCGTTTTCCTCACCTATCCGCTCGGCCTCGGCGTCTGGCTCGCCTTTACCGACACCACCATCGGCCGCCGCGGCGTCTTCATCGGCCTCGAGAACTTCCAGTACCTCCTGACCGATCCGCTGTGGTGGAACGCGGTGTTCTACAGCATCTTCTACACGGCAGTCGCGACTTTCGGCAAATTCGCGCTCGGCTTCTGGCTCGCGCTGCTGCTCAACAATCATTTTCCGTTCAAGAGCCTGATCCGCGCCATCGTGCTGTTGCCCTGGATCGTGCCGACCGTGCTGTCGGCGCTGGCATTCTGGTGGATCTACGATCCACAATTCTCCATCATCTCCTATCTGCTGGTCGACGTGCTGCATCTCCGCACGACCAATATCGATTTCCTCGGCGCGCCCTGGCCCGCGCGTTTCTCGCTGATAACAGCCAATATCTGGCGCGGTATTCCCTTTGTCGCGATCTCGCTGCTCGCGGGTCTGCAGACCATTTCGCCTTCGCTCTATGAGGCGGCGATGCTCGACGGCGCCACAAGCTGGCAGCGATTTCGCTACATCACCTTCCCGATGATGATGCCCATACTGGCGATCGTCATGACCTTCTCCATCATCTTCACCTTCACCGACTTCCAGCTTGTCTACGCCATCACCCGAGGCGGCCCGGTCAACTCCACCCATCTGCTTGCGACGCTTGCCTTCCAGCGCGGCATCGCCGGCGGCGAGCTCGGCGAAGGCGCGGCGATCGCGGTCTCGATGATACCGTTCCTGGTGTTCGCCACGCTGTTCTCCTATTTCGGCCTGGCGCGCCGCAAATGGCAGCAGGGGGAAGCCGATGACTGACGCGGTCGCGCAGCCCGCCAATACCACCAGCGCCGCGCCCGAGGCGATGCAATGGGATTCGCGCGCGCGGCGCATGATGATGATCTATTTGCCGCTCGCATGCTTCGTCATCATCCTCTTGTTTCCGTTCTACTGGATGGCGGTCACCTCGTTCAAACCGAACGCGGAGCTATTGAACTACAAGGCGCACAATCCGTTCTGGATCTCCTCGCCGACGCTCCTGCATATCAAGCATCTGCTGTTCGAAACCTCCTATCCGCGCTGGCTGAGGACGACGATGTTCGTCGCCACCGGCGCGACGTTTCTTTCGCTGTTCGCAAGCACCCTTGCGGCCTATGCGATCGAGCGGCTGCGCTTCCGCGGCAGCCCCTATGTGGGGCTCGGCATCTATCTCGCCTATCTCGTGCCGCCGTCGATCCTGTTCATTCCGCTCGCAACGGTGGTGGTGCAGTTCGGCCTGTTCGACAGCCCGTTGGCGCTGATCCTGGTCTATCCGACTTTTCTGGTGCCGTTCTGCACCTGGCTTTTGATCGGCTATTTCAAGTCGATCCCGTATGAGCTGGAGGAATGCGCGCTGGTCGACGGCGCAACACGGCTGCAGATCCTGCGCAAGATCACGCTGCCGCTCGCCGTGCCCGGCCTGATCTCGGCCGGCATCTTCTCCTTTACCCTGTCCTGGAACGAGTTCATCTACGCGCTTGCCTTCATCCAGAGCGGCGCCAACAAGACCGTGCCGGTCGCAATCCTGACCGAGCTCGTCACCGGCGACGTCTATCAATGGGGCGCGCTGATGGCGGGCTCCCTGCTCGGCTCGCTGCCGGTTGCGATCTTCTACTCGCTGTTCGTGGACTACTACGTCTCCTCCCTCACCGGCGCGGTGAAGGAATAGTCAGGGCTGCTCTTCCCCCTCTCCCCGCTCTTGCGGGGAGCTGGGGTGAGGGGCTACCTCAGCATCGGGACTCGCGGAGAGTCCCCCTCACCCGCGCCTTCGGCGCGACCTCTCCCCGCGCGCGGGGAGAGGTGAGGAAGCGCAATCGATAGCGTCTGAACCTTGGCCTACTTGCTATCCAGCGCGCTGACCGGCTCCCAGCCGGCATCGGGCGGTTGCTTCGCGAATTCGCACGAGCGCTGCAGGAACAGCGCCGACGGCGGGTCGAATTCCGCCACGCGCGAAAAGCTCGCCGCCGCCGCATCGAATTCGCGCGCCCGCCAATGTGCGAGGCCCTGCGCATAGGCCGACGCGGCTTCGCGCTGTTCCGGCGTCTCCTGGCCCGATTCCGCGAGCAGCTCGCAGATCTTCACCGGCGTGATGCGCCCCTTGACCCGCGTCGCATCCAGTTCGCGCCAGGCGAATGTCGCGCCCGTCGCCGCAACCGTTGTCTCCGAAGCGATGATCGTCGTGCCGTAATATTTGTTGGCGCCCTCGAGCCGCGAGGCGACATTCACCGCGTCGCTCATCACGGAATAATTGAAGCGCCGCCGCGAGCCGATATTGCCGACCAGCGCCTCGCCGGAGTTGAGGCCCATGCGGTGCGCGACCTTGTGCCCACGAAACGCCGCGGAGTTTTCATTGAGTTCCTCGAGCCTGATACGACAGAGCAGCGCGGCCTGCGCCGCATGGCGCGCGTGGTCGGCATCGTCGACGGGCGCGCCGAACACGGCGACAATGGAGTCGGCGATGTATTTCTCGACATAGCCGCCCTGACTCTCGATGATGTCGGTCATGGCGGAGAGATACTCGTTCATGAATTCGACCAGCTCGGTCGGCGTCATCTGCTCGGCGATCGAGGAAAAGCCTGCGAGATCCGAGAAGAATACCGTGACGTTGCGCGTCTCACCGCCAAGCGCCGGAAGCTTGTTGGAATGCAGCATCTGATCGATCACTTGCGGCGCGAGGTAAAGCGCAAAGCTCTTGCGCAGCAGGCGCTGGCCGCGGTCGGTCACGACCAGCCGATAGGCCGTTATCATGACCAGCGCCGCGAGACCGGCGGCGAACGGCTCGCTCAACGGCAACACCAGCGTCTTCGAGAACGCGAGCGTCGCGCCAAGCGTCCAGATCGCCATCATGCCGACGAAGGCGAGCGCAGCGAAGGCCGGCGCCAGCCGGCGTGCGGCGGCCGCGGCAAGCAGGGCGAACCCGATTGCGATCGCAATCGTGGGCACCCGGCCGAGTTCGACCAGCGCGTCGCGCGCGATCAGATTGTTGACGGCGGTCGCATGGATATAGACGCCGGCGATGGTGCTGCGGCTGAATTTGGCAGGGCTCGGCGGCGCAGGCGGCAATGTGCAGCGCGGCGCGCTTGCCCGATCGATCCCGGTCACGAAACGCTTGGAGGTGAGCTTGCGGTCTTCGGCTTCGAGCAGCGTGCCGAAGATGACGATCTTGCCTTCGAACTGGCTGCGGAAAAACTCCTTGTCGCCGCGCTCGACACAGGCGCGCAGATCGGCGAGCGAATAGGTCTGGATGTCAGCCGCGCCGCCGTCGAAATTCAGCGTCAGCGTGTTCATCACCGCGCTCGGGATATAATAGCCCGCGAGTGTCACGCTGCCGTCTTTCGCAAACACCGGCGCGGCCTGCTGCGCGCGCGCGGCCAGTTCCAGCGCCATCGACGGGATCGGTCCTTGCTTGCCCGCGAACGTCAGCGGCACCCTTCGGAAGATTTCGTCGGGGTCGAAATAAACGTTGAGCGGGCGGATATTCTGTTGCTGGCGGACCGCGATGCGCTGGCCGGCCGCAGGGCCGATCGCGCCGTCATCGCGCAGCACCTCGCCCAGCACCACCTTGCCCGCGGCCGCACCGGTCGCCAGCGAGCGCAGGAACGGACGGTCGAATCCGCGCAGCTTCGCGCCCAGGATATCGTCGCCGAAGGGAATCTCGGACTGCTCGATCGAGGTGGCGAACACGACGTCGAAGCCCGCGACCTTGGCGCCGCCATCGAGCACCGCCGACAGCACGCGGCCGACCTCGGTGGTCCAGGTCGGTGTTGGCGAATGATCGAAGGGCGGCGTGTTGTGCGTCTCCTCGTCGATCGCGATCACCGCGACGGGCGCGCTGGCGGCATCCCGGCGCGCGCCGAACATCTGCCAGCGCAGCGCCGTGAGAATGTCGATCGACCAGCCATGGACCTGGCCAAATGGCGGCAGCGCGGTCGCAAGTCCGCAAATCAGGGCGACCAGCAAAAGCGCGACGGCGTCCCGCCTCACGAGCCTCATGCGCGCTTTCGGCCCGGGCGCATCGGCGCTTACTGCAGCGTCACCAGGCGCCCGATCACCGGACCCGCGCCGGGCGTGGCGTCGGCGTCGACAACGAAGGCCACGTGCTTCGACTTCAGCGTCATCGCATAGGCCCCGCCCGCTTTCAGCGCGATGTTGGACTTGGCGAGGTCGTAGAACTTGCCATGCGCTAGCGGCGCGCTGGTGAGGTCGACCTCATAGCGCTCGCCCTTCACATCGAGCCGCTCGATGACAAGCTTGCCGCGCTCGGTGATGCCGACCATCGGCGTCAGGCCGTGCAGCACCAGGGGCGGCGGTCCCCTGGGGGGATCGTCCCTGATGCTGCGCACCACGGTCGCGGCGCTCTCGCCGGTTTCCTTGCCGATGCGTTCGGCCTGGCTCGCGTCGCACGGCACATGATCGGCCTTGAACTCCGCCAGATGCACCGCGCTCTGCTCGGTGCCCACGATCACCGTGCCGATCCCGGAGATGACCTCATGCCAGCACGACTTCATGTAGCCGAGGACGATCTTGCCGCCGGCTCCGAGCTTGATGACCTGGCCCGGCACGACATAATCCATGAACTCCGCGCCGCTGACCTTGCCCTGCACGTCCTCGACGATGGCAACGGGCGCCTGGCCGGCGGCGCCGGCCGCGCCGGTCATGGTGATCACGCCAATCATAGCGGAAAACAAACGTTTCATCCTGTTGAACCTCAATGGCGGCGCATCCGCGCCAGATTAGAACAGCCCTCGGCGAGCCGACACCCTGATCAAGGGCGAACAGCTAGCGTCATAATCGCGCGGACGGGGTGAGCCATATCACACAACGCTGATTCCTTTTTGAACGCGATTTTGTGAGGTATTTCAGGCGGTGGGCGGCCGCTGTTTGCGACCGCCCCCGCCTTCACGCGATCAGCCCGCCGGCACCATCACCACGCCCTTGTCCTTCGGCCAGCGTACGCGCCAGGCGAAGTTGATGTCCCTGACCTCGGCCGGCTTTGCCTCGAAGGCCCATTCCAGCACGCCGCGCTTGTCGTGGAAGTTGGTGGTGGTCGGAGGCGTCGTCGACGGCAGCATTTCCACCACAATGTCCTCGCTCTCGCTGACCGGGAGCTGATCCTGGATCGCGATCCGGATCGGGAAATCATGGCCGTTGCGCACGGTCGTCTTGAAGGCGCGCTCGTCGGTCTTGGAGGTCACGATCAGTCCGGTAGAGCCTTCGTTGCGCTTGAGCACGGTCCGCTCGATCTTGACCTTGTCGTCGGCGCCAAAGCCGAGCCGCACGGTTTCGTCCTTGCCGGCAGCCGCCATCCTGCCGCGGCCGACGAACGTGCCGTCGCGGTAGATCGAGACCTTGCCCGGCAGCAGCGGCGCATCCTCGCTCTGCACGAAGCTTGCCTCCAGGAAGGCGGTGGGATCCACGACCGGCGCGGAACGCAGGATCAGATCGGGCGTGATGGTCGTGCTGGCGATGCGGAGACTCCTTGCGCCTTCGCTTGCGCTGACAGTGACGCGTCCGGGAATCCTGAACGCGGTCTGGAACGCGCCGATCTCGGCGGTGGCCTGTTGCTCGTCGGCCTTCTCTGCCTTCTTGGCAAAATTCTCGGCCTCCGACATCGGCGGCGCCGCCGGCGCCGACTGGGCCACGTGGCCCCTGGAAAACGCCTCGCCGAGCATCGCCGGACGCTGCGGCTGCGGATACTGCACGACCAGCGAATTGAGATCGGGCGCGGCGCCGCCGCGTGCGACACGGACGGTGGAGACGCCGACCGTCACGTTCGACCAGTCCTCGCCGGTCGACTGCGTGATCTCGGCACGGCGCACCAGTTTAAGCGCCGGCTTGCGGTCCTTCGCGCCGGTGTCGAGGCGGGCGTCATAGAGCGGCGTCCAGCGCGCATTGCGGACCGAATAGGTCACGCGCAATGTCGCCTTCGTCGCCGCAGCCGATGCGAGATCGATGCGGACTTCGAGCTTGCTCGGCGGCTTGGCATCGCGGTCCTGCTCGAGCCGCGCGATGTCGCGGTCGAGGTCGCGCTGCTTGCGCTGGGCATCGCGGATCGCCGCCTCGGCCGTTGCGACCTCATCCGCGACCGCGGCAAAGGCGGCGCGCCAGTCGGAGAGCGGACGTGCTTCGCCCTTCTCGCCCAATCCGGCCGGAGAGGCTTCCGCAAACCGCTCGGCGAATTTGCGCCGCGCTTGCGCTGAAGAAATCGCGCCGTCGAGATCGGCGCGCTGGTCTCTCAGCGCCTCGATGCGCTTGTCGATCTCTGGCAGGTTGACCGGGACGACCTGCCGCGGCAACCGCGTATCGATCGCACCGATGGTGAGCCGGTCGCCCGCCTCGCCCTCGACCCGCAGCGAGGACGGGTCCAGCGTCGGCGGGAAATCCTTTGCCACCAGCGTGTTGTCGCCGGACGGCAGATCGAGCGAGATCACGCGGGTGACGCTCGCGCCGTCGGGATAAACCGTGACGGCGTCGATCGTGGACGTGGCATCCAGATCAGCGGCGCGCGCCGGCATCGCGGCAAACGCCGTCACCAGCACGAGACTCGTCGTGACCAGATAGTTCGAAATCAATCGCATTGGCACCCTCCTGCAAAGCCAGCGCGTATCGCGCAGGCTATCATCCGCGCTGGCGAAGCCAGCCGGCTGAAGTCACACCCCCATTAGTTGCTTAGACGTTGCATGGGAGGCGCGGGTTCGATTGAGGTTTTCGCGCGTCAAAGTGATGGCGGAGAGAAGGCGGGTGCTCGCGACCGGCCGTCTTCACCCCGGAGGAAACAAAACAGCGCGGCGATGTTATCGCCGTGCTGCGGTCTTGAAACAGATCGTAGGATGGGTTGAGCGCTAGCGAAACCCATCAAGCTTGAGACGGTGGGTTTCGCGTTGCTCAACCCATCCTACGCACCGTGATCTCAATAAATCTCGAACAGCCCCGCGCCGCCCTGGCCGCCGCCGATGCACATGGTGACGACGCCCCACTTGGCCTTGCGGCGATGGCCTTCCTGCAGGATGTGGCCGGTGAGACGCGCGCCGGTCATGCCGAACGGATGGCCGATCGCGATCGAGCCGCCATTGACGTTGTACTTGGCGGGATCGATGCCGAGCCGGTCGCGGCTGTAGAGGCACTGGCTGGCGAAGGCTTCGTTCAGCTCCCAGATGTCGATGTCGTCGATCTTCAGGCCCTGGCGCTTGAGGAGTTTCGGCACGGCGAACACCGGGCCGATGCCCATCTCGTCGGGCTCGCAGCCGGCGATCGCCCAGGACACGAAGCGCCCCATCGGCTCCAGCCCGCGCTTCTCGGCATCCTTGGCTTCCATCAGCACCACCGCGGCGGCGCCGTCGGAGAGCTGGCTGGCATTGCCGGCGGTGATGTACTTGCCCGGGCCCTTGACCGGCTCGAGCTTGGCAAGGCCTTCCATGGTCGTGTCGGGGCGATTGCATTCGTCGCGCGTCACCGTGTAGTCGACGATGCTCTCTTCCTTCGTCGCCTTGTCGACCACCTTCATTTTGGTCTTCATCGGGACGATCTCGTCCTTGAACTTGTTGGCCTGCTGGGCGGCCGCCATGCGGCGCTGCGATTCCAGCGAGAACTCGTCCTGGTATTCACGGCTGAGCTTGTAGCGCTCGGCGACGATGTCGGCGGTGTCGATCATCGCCATGTAGATGTCGGGCGCGTATTTCAGGAGCTCGGCGTCCTGCGCTTCCTTCGGCATGCCGCCGGCGGGAGCGGAAATGCTCTCGACGCCGCCGGCCACGATGCAATCGGCGCCGTCCGCGCGGATGCTGTTGGCGGCCATCGCAATGGTCTGCAGGCCCGAAGAGCAGAAGCGGTTGACGGAGACGCCGGCCGTGCTCTTCGGCATGCCGGCAAGCAGCGCCGCCTCGCGGCCGATATTGCGCGCGCCATGGGCGCAATTGCCGAGATAGCAATCCTCGACATAGTCCTTGTCGACGCCGGACCGTTCCACTGCATGCTTGATGGCATGCGCCGCGATAGTCATGGGCGGGGTGATGTTGAATCCGCCGCGGCCGGATTTTGCGAGCCCGGTGCGCGCATAGGATACGATGACGGCTTCACGCATGTTTCTCTCCCTGTTCGAGTAGCCGGTTCTGGCGTGTCATGGCGCCAAACTACACAAATTTTGCCTCGTGCGACAAAAATTATGCGGCAAACGACAAACGCCGACCCCCCCTTTCAGGGACGGGGTCCAAGTTCCGCAGATCGGAATATGATGCCCGTCATGACGACGTTGGAGAGCCTCAAAACACCAGTACCTTGGCCTGCTTGACCTGCGGCAGCGCCTGCACCTTGGCGAGCACATGCGGCGGCACCGCGCCGTCAACCTCGACCAGCGCGATGGCGTCGCCGCCCTGCTTGACGCGGCCGAGATGGAAGGTCGCGATATTGATTTTCGCATCGCCGAGCAGGCTCGCAAAGGCGCCGATGAAGCCCGGCTTGTCCTCGTTGGTCACATAGATCATCGACTTGCCGAATTCGGCATCGACCCGGATGCCCTTGATGTCGACCAGCCGCGGCTTGCCGTCGTGATAGACGGTGCCCGACACCGAGCGCTCCTGGCGCTCGGTGGCAACGCTCACCGTGATCAGGCTTTCATAGTCGCTCTGCGCGGCGCGCACGACCTCGTCCACCACCATGCCGCGCTCTTTCGCCACCACCGGCGCGGAGACGACATTGACGTCGCCGAGCATCGGCCGCAGCAGGCCCGACAGCACCGCCGAGGTCAGTGCCTTGATCTTCATCTCGGCGACATGGCCCTCATAGGTGATCTGCACCTTCAGGATGCCGGTCTCGGTGAGCTGTCCCGCGAACGAGCCGAGCTTTTCGCCGAGTTCGATGTAGGGCCGCAGTTTTGGCGCTTCTTCCGCGGTGATCGAGGGGAAGTTGACCGCGTTCGAGATCGCGCCGGACAAGAGATAGTCCGACATCTGCTCGGCGACCTGCAGCGCGACATTCTCCTGGGCCTCGGTGGTGGCCGCACCCAGATGCGGCGTGCAGATCACGTTGGGATGGCCGAACAGCACATTGGACGTGGCCGGCTCCTCGACGAATACGTCGAACGCCGCGCCCGCGACATGTTTGGAATTGAGCGCATCGACCAGCGCCTGCTCGTCGACCAAGCCACCGCGCGCGCAATTGATGAGGCGCACGCCCTTCTTCATCCTGGCGATGGCGGCGGCATCGATGATGTTTTTCGTCTTCTCGGTGAGCGGGGTGTGCAGGGTGATGAAATCGGCGCGCTTGAGCAGGTCGTCGAGTTCGACCTTCTCCACGCCGATGTCTTTGGCGCGCTCCGGCGACAGGAAGGGATCGAAGGCGATGACCCGCATATGCAGACCCTGCGCACGATCTGCGACGATCGAGCCGATATTGCCGCAGCCGATCACGCCCAGAACCTTGCCGGTGATCTCGACGCCCATGAAGCGGTTCTTCTCCCACTTGCCGGCCTGGGTCGAGGCATCGGCCTGCGGGATTTCGCGCGCGAGCGCCAGCATCAGCGTGATCGCATGCTCGGCGGTGGTGATCGAATTGCCGAACGGCGTGTTCATCACGATGATGCCCTTGGCGGTCGCGGCGGGAATCTCGACATTGTCGACGCCGATGCCGGCGCGGCCGATCACCTTCAGCTTGGTCGCCTTCTCGATGATCTTGGCCGTCGCCTTGGTGGCGGAACGGATCGCAAGCCCGTCATAATTTCCGATGATCTCGGCAAGCTTGTCCTTGTCCTTGCCGAGATTGGGCTGGAAGTCGACTTCGACGCCGCGATCCCTGAAGATCTGCACGGCGGCCGGCGAAAGCGCATCGGAAATGAGAACTTTGGGTTTGGACATGGGAGTGTTCCATCGGTGAACAAGTGAATTTCAGGTCGTCACCCGCGGGCTTGACCCGCGGGTCCATCATTTTGGATGGATGGCCGGGTCAAGCCCGGCCATGACGACAATGATGTGACCTGGCTTACGCAGCCTTCGGCAACGCCGCCTTGGTCTCGGCGAAGGCCCAGTCGATCCACTGCGTCAGCAACTCGACGTCCTTCACCTCCACCGTCGCTCCGCACCAGATGCGCAGGCCCGCCGGCGCATCGCGATAATGCGCGAAGTCGAATCCGGCATTCTCCTTCTCCACCAGCGCGACCAGCTTCTTGGAGAAGTCGGCCTGCGCGTCAGCGGAGAGCGAGGTGATCGCGGGATCGATCACCTTCAGGCACACCGAGGTGTTGGAGCGGGTCGCAGGATCCTTGGCGAGGAAATCGATCCAGGGCGTCTTCGCCTTCCAGTCGGCGAGCACCCTGGTGTTGGCATCCGCACGCGCCATCAGCGCCTTCAGGCCTCCGATCGACTTGCCCCAGTTCAGCGCGTCGAGATAGTCCTCGACGCAGAGCATCGATGGCGTGTTGATGGTCTCGCCCTCGAAGATGCCGGCATTGAGCTTGCCGCCCTTGGTCATGCGGAAAATTTTCGGCAGCGGCCAGGCGGGCTTGTAGGTCTCGAGCCGTTCGACCGCGCGAGGCGACAACACCAGCATGCCATGCGCGGCTTCGCCGCCGAGCGCCTTCTGCCAGGAGAAGGTGACGACATCGAGCTTCTTCCAGTCGAGCGGCTGCGCGAAGGCGGCCGAGGTCGCGTCGCAGATGGTCAGGCCTTTGCGGTCCGCCTTGATCCAGTCGGCATTGGGCACGCGCACGCCGGAAGTCGTGCCGTTCCAGGTGAAGATGATGTCGGTGTCGGAGCTGGCTTTCGACAGATCGGGGATGTCGCCATAACCCGCATGAAGCTGGGTGACGTCCTTGAGCTTCAATTCCTTGATGATGTCAGAGACCCAGCCCTCGCCGAAGGATTCCCAGGCGATGGTGGTGACGCCCCGTGCGCCGAGCAGCGACCACAGCGCCATCTCGACCGCGCCGGTATCGGACGCCGGCACGATGCCGATCTTGTAGTCGGCCGGCACTTCCAGCACTTCGCGCGTCAGCTCAATGGCATGCTTGAGCCGCGCTTTACCGATCTTGGCGCGATGCGAGCGGCCGAGTGCTGCGTCCTTGAGATTTTGGGGATTCCAGCCGGGGCGCTTGGCACAGGGACCGGAAGAAAAATGCGGCACGGTCGGCCGCTGAGCGGGCTTCGCTATCGTCATGATCTACCCTTCCAGATAGTAAGCCTCCCGTTGGGGGGAGGTGTCCCGCCGCTGCAGATATGGGAATCGGCCCTCGCCGTCAAGGAACTTCGATGGCATGCCAGGCCGATCATTTCCGGCGAGCACGTTCTTTCGGGAAAGATCGTGCGCGAGGAATAAACTTGCGCGGCTTACTCCGGCGAGGCGCCGACCGGCGACTTCTCAGGCGGCCGATGCAGGAAGGTCATGGACGCATAGGCGCCGATCCAGGAGCCGATGGCGGCAAAGGCCACATAGATCCAGTTCTCGGTGTAGCTGATGACGGCGAAGGACGAGAGCATGTACCAGATGCTGCTCCAGGTCGCCGCCGGCACGCGCTTCTTCGCCACCACCGCGGAAGTAAACATCACGTAAACGGCGTCGGTGGCGGCGGTCGCAAGCACCACGGCCGCGGCGGTCAGTGGATTGATGGCGGACATTGTCGTTCTCTCCCTGTCCTGGAAGTTCCCTCATAACACATCGCTGTCGGAGACGCTGCCTCAAGGGAGTTCTCTCGCGGCGTGGAACACTTCCCCGCGGGATTCGTTCGTCTCGACGGCTCAACTCAGAAGAAGGAGCGGCTTATGAGATTGAATGAAATGCAGGTGAAGCAGACGCTGAGCCAGATGAATGCTCAGGTTCTTCCCGACGACCATCCCGCGACGGCGCGATTGACCAACATGTTTGGGGAACACACGTTCTTTCTCGATCAGAACGGTCTCAAGGTGCTGGAACCGACCGAAACTTCCGAGAGGGAGGTCCCATCAGGCGAGGTCGTGAGCCTCGCGGATTGGTCGGATGCCACACTCACCAGTTTGACTCCGCATGCCCCTGAAACGACGGGCACGATCATCGAGTTCGATCAAGTCAAACACTAAAGCGGTCGCATCGACCGCTACCCTCGCGCAGCGCGCAGCCGAGCTACGATCGCCCCTTCGAGGGGAAGGATTGCGCTCGCGCTGCGGCCCGCGAGCCGACTCGCTGGTCAGAACCGGATCGTCATTCCGACATGGCTGCGTGCAAATCCAAGCCGCTCGTAGAATCGCTGCGCGTCGACGCGGGTGTGATGCGTGAGCAGCTCGACCAGCTTGCAGCCTTTGCTCCGCGCTTCGCTGACAGCCCATTGTACGAGCTTTTCGCCGACGCCGCGGCTGCGGCGGTCGGAAGCCACACGCACATCCTCGATCAGCGCGCGCGAAGCGCCTTGCGAGCTCAGGCCCGGCAGGATGCAAGGCTGAAGGCAGCCGACGACGTTACCGCCCTCCTCCGCCACCACGAGCTGGATGTTCGGATCGCGGCTCAGCCGTTCGAAGGCGTCGTCATAGAGCGCCGGCAGCGGATCCTCGAGCCGCTCGCGGGCGCGGCCGAGATGATCGTCGGCCAGCATCGCGATGATGGCGGCGACATCGTCGCGGCGCGCAGGACGGAGGGTAATCTGAGAAATCAAAGTCATATTCGTTTCCGTTGATTTAGCGCACTTGTGCTTTAGCTGACTTGCGCGAGACCAAGATTGTTCTCGGCCTCGCCGATCCAGCGCCGGATCGCACCATAGCGCGTCATGTCGAAGCCGCCTTCATGCGCAAGGCGGGTATAGGCTATGAGCGCGACATCGGCGAGCGTGAAGGCGTTGCCGACCATGAAACGGCTTTGCTCGAGATGACTCTCCAGATGATCGAGCGCGGCGGTGCCGCGCTTGACGAGGTTTTGGTCGAGCGCGCCGGCAGGCTTGCCGAGATAGACCATATGGAAGCGGCACACCGCGACATAGGGCTCGTGGCTGTACTGCTCCCAGAACAGCCATTCATCCATCTTCGCCGCGAGATAGGCATCCGTTGGAATGAGATCGCTGCCGCGCGCGAGATAGCGGATGATGGCGTTGGATTGCGCCAGGGTGCGGCCGTCGTCGAGTTCGACCGTCGGCACCTGTCCCCACGGATTGAGCTTCAGAAACTCCGGCGTGCGGCTGCCGCCGTTGCGCGTATCGACCTCGATCCACTCATAGGGCAGCGCGAGACGGTCGCAGACGAATTTCACCTTCAGGCAATTGCCGGAATTGCTGTCGCCGTGAATCTTCATGCGAGCCGCCCTCTTGAGGAAGCGGCAGACGAACAGGCGGCATCAAAACTGTCAACTGTGGGGCGACGCGACAACGCGTCTCGTGTTCGATCAGAACTTGTAGCCGAGGCCGACGTGCACGGTATTGACGATGGATTCGAGATTCGACGTGACGCGCTTGTATTCGTACTCGACGCGTCCAAACAGGCCGCCGACCAGTTGCACGTCGAAGCCGGCGCCGGCCGTATAGCCGTAGACGAGCTTGCTTTTGCTGTCGGTCATCCACGCCGGCGCCAGCGGGGGCGGAGACGCCGAAACGGCGCGGTCGACGGTCTGCCCGCCGAAGCCTGCGCCAACAAAGAGGTAGGGCAGGAAACACCCCATCATGTAGCCGCCGCGCAGCCGCACCGAACCGAAATCGGGCAGTTTCATCGTCTCGCTGGAGTACGTCACGCTCGTGACCGTGAAGGGAGCGATGCCGGGATTCACCCTTCCCGCAGCGGACGTGGCGCGGAAACCGTCATGAATGTAATTGCCTTCGATGCCGACGACGACGTCCTCGTACTGCGAATTGTATCCGAAAAAGGCGCCATAACCGCCATTCAAGCTATTCGCCGTGCTCGGAGGCGTCGCAAACAAGTAGGGAGCGACGCCGGCCGGCGTGATGAAGGTGCCTTGCATGTCGCCGACCCCCGGGAGGGCCGACTTCTGCGAGCCCCAGGAGCCTTGGCCGCCGACATAGAAGCCCTGCCAGTTGACGGGGGCGCGAGAGTAGCCGTCGGTGAAGCCGCCGCGAAGAAACGGCAGATCGGCCGCGTGCGCGCTGGACATTGCGCCAAACGCAATCGCCGCCAACAGAAACCTACGCATCGCAACGCTCCAATCGTACCACCGGGTTCGCGACGATCATCGCTCGTTAACCTTAACCAATCGTTGTCGCTCGGCACTTTGTGTCCGAAAAGCGCACATCGATTGCACGGAGGCGCAAACGAAAACGGCGCGGGAAGATCCCGCGCCGTTAACCAGTCTTAAGAGAGAACGATCTCGATCAGCCCTTGGTGACCAGCGGCGGCGCATAGGCCGGCGGGCTTTCAAGATTCCAACGTACGCCGAACCTCAGGTCGTTCGAGGTGATGTCCTTGAACTGAATGGTGCGGCCGCGTGTGAAGCCGGTGAAGTCTGTGAGCGCGCCAGTAACACCGTCGCCCAAGTCGACGTAGCGGTAGGCGAACTCCAGCGTCAGGTTAGGCGTAACCTTGTAAGCGACGCCGGCATGCACCGCCCACGCGAAATCCCATTTCGAAGCTGACGGCGTAAACGCAACGCCGAGGTTCGGCGTGTTGATGTCCTGGAAGTTCGAAATCGTATTGCGTGACGCGCCAACGCCGGCGCCAATGAATGGCGTAACGCACCACCAGGTCCCGAGGTCGACATAGGCGTTGGCCAGCACCAGCCACTCGGATTTGCTGCCGTGATATTCGTCAGTTCCAATAATCCCACCATTGAAGCTGACGATGTCGAGACCGTGGAGGTTGGCATTGCCGCGGAATTCGCCCGTCACGTCGGCACGAAACCAGCTGTTGAACCGATAGCCAGCACCCAGGCCGAATATCCCTGCCGAGTCAAAGCCGAGGCCGATCGTCGGAGGAACGGTAATGCCGGGGTCGTGATAACCTGGCGTGTCGAGGTGGTTCACTTTCTGATTGCTGAAGCCGATATCGCCGCGCAGATACCAGCCGCCGAAGTCGGCGGGCGGCGGCGGCGCGTACATCGGCGGGGCCGCAATCGGCATGTCCGCGGCGAAGGCCACGGTTGACAACAGTGAGGCCGCACCAGCGGCAATCAAAGACCTAACGCTACGCATTGCTCCGTCCTTTTGGCCGGTGAGGCAGACAGGGAAAGCCTCACTTCAAAAAACCCACGGCCGGACGATCGCACCAAAACCTTAAACGGCACTTAACCCTAATTATTAAGGTTGATATTTTCTCACCACGGCGGCGCTTGCGCGCCATGATGTCCCGCCCTCGCCCCGATCACTAACGATGTGTTGACGAAACAAGCGCGCGGACCGGCGCCGTTCAGCGCACGTGCTGCTTCATGTTCGGCAGGAACACTGCGAGCAATCCGATCGCCGGCAGGAAGGCGCAGACCTGGTAGACGAATTCGATCGAGGTGTGGTCGGCGAGCTTGCCGAGCGCCGCCGCGCCAAGCCCGCCGATGCCGAAGGCGACGCCGAAGAACACGCCCGAGATCATGCCGAAGCGATGCGGCACCAGCTCCTGCGCGAACACGATGATCGTGGATGTCGTCGAGGAGATGACGAGGCCGATGATGATGGTCAGCGCCGCGCTCGCATACAGGCCGACATGAGGCAGCGCCAGCGTGAACGGCAGCGCACCGAGCACGGAGAACCAGAGCACGATCTTGCGGCCGAAGCGGTCGCCGATCGGCCCACCAAAGAACGCGCCGGCCGCATTCGCGGCAAGGAAGACGAAGAGATAGATTTGGGCTGCCTGGGTCGACACCCCGAACTTGTCGATCAGATAGAAGATGTAATAGCTCGACAGGCTCGAGACATAGAGCTGCTTGGAGAACAGCAGTGCGACCAGCACCGCGAGCGCGACCTTGACGCGGCGCGAGCTCGGCGCATCCGGATGCGCGGCGACCTTGGCCGCCTTCCTGTTCGCGATCTGCGGCCTGTACCACAGACCGATGCGCCACAGGATCAGGATCGCGACGAAGGCGATCGAGGAGAACCAGGCGATCGAAGGCTGGCCGAACGGCACCACGATCAGCGCCGCCAGCACCGGGCCCATCGAGGTGCCGAAACTGCCGCCGAGCTGAAACACCGATTGCGCAAAACCGTAGCGGCCGCCGGAAGCAAGCCGCGCGATGCGCGCGGACTCCGGATGAAACACCGCGGAACCGAGTCCAACCAGCGCCGCCGCGATCAGGATCGCGGGATAGGTGCTTGCGACACTGAGCAACAGCAGGCCGACAAAGGTCGATCCCATGCCGACCGCGAGCGAGAACGGCTGCGCCTTCTTGTCGGTGATGTGGCCGACCACCGGCTGCAGCAGCGAAGCGGTGAACTGGAACGCCAGCGTGATCATGCCGATCTGCGCGAAGTTCAGCGCATAGGCATCTTTGAGGATCGGATAGACCGAAGCGATCAACGACTGCATCGTGTCATTGAGGAAGTGCGAAACGCTGATCGCGATCAGCACGACATAGGCAGGACCTGCGGCGGCCGCGTTCGCCATCGCGCGCGGCGCGACATCCGGCACCAGCACCGGCTCGCCCAGCACTTCTTCGGAGACCACAGGCTTGTTCACGAGAGCATTCCCGGCAGGATTCGCGTGTTCACGCGCCGTTCCTACGACGGCGGCGCGGCGGCGAGTACCATCATAAGCTGATGGCAGCGATGCAGCAGCCGCCCGCGAAGGCCGCGATCAGGCCGCGGCGGCGTGGCCGAGCGCGGAGACGATGTGGTCGACCACTTCCTCGACCAGGATGCGGTCGTCGCCCTCGCCCATCACGCGGATGACCGGCTCGGTGCCCGACGAGCGCACCAGCAGGCGGCCATGGCCGTTGAGCCGCTTCTCGCCGTCGATGATCGCCGACTTCACCTCGGCATCGTCGAGCGGCTTGCCGCTGCGATAGCGCACGTTCTTCAGTATTTGGGGCAAGGGATCAAAACGGTGGCAGACTTCCGACACCGGGCGGCGCAGTTTCTGCACCACGGCAAGCACCTGCAGGGCCGCGACGAAGCCGTCGCCGGTCGTGGCGTAGTCGGAGAGAATGATGTGGCCGGAGGGTTCGCCGCCGAGATTGTAGCCGCCGTTCAGCATGCGCTCGAGCACGTAGCGGTCGCCGACCGGCGTGCGGATCATCTCGAGGCCATGGCCCTGCAGGAAGCGCTCTAGCCCGAGATTGGACATCACGGTCGCGACGATGCCGGGCTTGGAAAGCCTGCCGTCTTCCTTCCAGCTCTGCGCGATCACCGCCAGCAGCTGGTCGCCGTCGACGATATGGCCGCGCTCATCGACCAGGATGACGCGGTCGGCGTCACCGTCGAGCGCAATGCCGATATCGGCGCGCATCTCACGCACCTTGCGGCACAGTGCCTCGGGCGCGGTCGAGCCGCATTCCTTGTTGATGTTGAATCCGTCAGGCTCGACGCCGATCGCAATCACGTCGGCGCCCAATTCCCACAGCGCTTCCGGCACCACCTTGTAGGCCGCACCATGGGCGCAATCGACCACGACGCGAAGGCCGTCGAGCGAAAGATCACGCGGCAGCGTTCGCTTGGCGAATTCGATATAGCGATCATGCACGCCGTCGATGCGGCGGGCGCGGCCCAGACTTGCGCTCTGCGCCAGCTTCTTGTCGAGGGACTCGTCGAGCAGCAGCTCGATCTGCTTCTCGACGTCATCGGACAATTTGAAGCCCTGCGGGCCGAACAGCTTGATGCCGTTGTCCTCGAACAGATTGTGGGAGGCGGAAATCATCACGCCGAGATCGGCGCGCATCGACTTGGTCAGCATCGCGACCGCCGGCGTCGGCATCGGACCGACCAGCAGCACGTCCATGCCGACCGAGGTGAAGCCCGCGACCATGGCGTATTCGATCATGTAGCCGGACAGGCGCGTGTCCTTGCCGATCACGACGCGATGGCGATGTTCGCCGCGCTGAAACACCAGGCCCGCGGCCTGGCCCACCTTGAGCGCGAGCTCCGGCGTGATCAGACCATTGGCACGGCCCCGAATCCCGTCGGTACCGAAATAATTGCGGCTCATGTAACCCCCAGTGACCACCCCGGATACCCGTGTCACCTAACGCGCCAACCCTCGCCCAGGTCAACGGTGCATCGGAGTGTTATAAAGCCTCCGGGGCTAAAATGGCTTCAAAAAATATGATGAATCATTACCGGGAAATACCCCGGTACGCATCAATTAACCCTTTGTTAACGCTACAATTATTGACCAAACTTGGGCGCTTTCAGTCCTTTCGGCGGACGTAATGGTCGCCCTTTGAGGGCGCCGGCTGGGTGACATTGACGGGGTCGGAGCCCGGAAAAGTCTCCTCCAGCCCCTCTTCCAGCGCCTCATCGAGCCGGCGCTTTTCGGCGCTGTCGGGCTTTTCCGGCTTGGTGCGTGAGGCGGTCATGTGAGCTCTCCCGGCGGCATCTGGGACGCGATTTTGCAGAGTGTCCAAGCATGCTAGATGACGTTCAAAGGCGCCAATACAAGAAGGGACGGGAACGTTCATGAAGCATATCACCTGCATCGACGATCTGCGCACGCTGCACAAGCGCCGCGTGCCGAAGGCGTTTTTCGACTACGCCGATCGCGGTTCCTATGCCGAGGAGACACTGCGCGCCAACCGCGAAGATTTGCAGCAGATCAAGCTGCGCCAGCGCGTCCTGGTCGACGTCTCCAAGCGCGACATGTCGACCAACATCCTGGGCGAGCGATCCGCCCTGCCCCTGATCCTGGCTCCGGTCGGCCTGCTCGGCATGCAGCACGGGGACGGCGAGATTCATGCCTGCCGCGCGGCGCAGGCCGCCGGCATTCCCTTTACGCAAAGCACGATGTCGATCTGCTCGATCGAGGATATCGCAGCCGCCGTCGACAAGCCGTTCTGGTTCCAGCTCTACGTGATGAAGGACCGCGGTTTCATCAAGGCGCTGATCGAGCGCGCGATCGCGGCGAAATGCTCGGCGCTGGTGTTGACCGTCGACCTGCAGGTGATTGGCCAGCGCCACCAGGACATCAAGAACGGCATGACCGTGCCGCCGGAATGGACGCTGTCGAAGTTCATCGATTTCGCGACCAAGCCTGCCTGGGTCGCGGGCGTGCTGCGCGGCAAGCGCCGTACCTTCGGCAATCTCGCCGGTCATCTCAAGGTCGATCAGGACATCACCTCGCTCTCGACCTGGATCAATTCGCAGTTCGACACCACGCTGAACTGGAAGGACGTCGACTGGATCCGCTCGATCTGGCCGGGCAAGCTGGTCCTCAAGGGCATCCTCGATGTCGAGGATGCCGAGATCGCGGCAAAGACCGGCGCGCAGGCGCTCGTCGTCTCCAACCATGGCGGCCGCCAGCTCGACGGCGCGCCGTCGTCGATCGAGGCGCTGCCGGAAATCGTCGACACCGTCGGCTCGAAGATTGAAGTGATGTTCGACGGCGGCATCCGCTCCGGCCAGGACGTGATGCGCGCCCTCGCGCTCGGCGCCAAATCCTGCATGATCGGCCGCGCCTACGCCTATGGCCTCGGCGCCGGCGGCGAGGAAGGCGTGGCGAAGGCGATCAGCCTGATCGCAAAGGAATTGGAGACCACCATGGGCCTCTGCGGCGTCAACACCATTCCCGAGATCGACGATAGTGTGATCGCGGTGTGAGGACCTTGCGAGCGAAGCGAAGCAATCCATGCCGCAGCAAGCGGAAATATGGATTGCTTCGGAGCTCACGCTCCTCGCATTGACGTTCAGCGTCACATCGGCGGCGTGATGCCGTCGCGGCCGACGTTGACGCGGTTGGCTTCCAGCATGCCGTCTTCCTTCTTCGCCGCGCCGAAGATGATGATCTTGGCGCCCGGCTTCACCTCGGACTTGTCGCTGGTGACGAAGGTGACGATCGGCGTATCGGGCGGCACCACGACCTTCTTCTCGCCGTCCTTGTATTTAACCAGGATGCTCTGGCCCTCGCTGCCCTTCACCGTCTCGGCGACGGTCGCATTGGTCATGGTCGAGTTGGCGCGCAGATCCCAGGGCCGGAAACCTTCGGCGGCGCCGCGCTGGTTTTCCGGAAAGATATGGACGGCGATCGCCTTCTGGACGCCGTCGGGTTCGGGCATCGCAGTCACGCCGATATAGGAACCTTCCTTGATCTGAGACAGCTCGGTTTTCACCACGGCGAACACGGCGACGTTATCGGTCATGCGCACTTTCACGTCGCTGCCATCGCGCGACTTGATGCTCAGCACATTGCCGTCGACCGCCTCGATGGCGCCGCGGATGCGCACCATCGGTGCCTGCTGGGCAAAGGCGGATGTGGCAAAAATCGAAATGGCGGCGATCGAGGCCATGAGCAAGCGTGGCAGCCATGATGTCGGTTTAAGCATAGCCTTGTTCCTCCAGGGCGGTTGCGGCGATTAATCACGGCAACCCCGGAAACGGAAGGCTATTCCTGTGTGCCGGCATCACGATCGCGAAATGCGCAGGTTACCAACCGCCCATAACCGCAGGACGTGGTTGTTGGCCACGCTGTGGCCACAGCTAGGGCACATAATCGGAGACCTGTGGATATCGGTCCCCGCTTTCGCGAGGACGACGATGTTGGAATAGTCTGCGCCTGGGTAGACAGAAAAGTCACATCGGCGGTGTGAGCCCGTCGCGGCCGACGCTGACGCGGTTGGTCTCGAACGAACCGTCGGGCAGCTGCTTCATGAAGGCGATCACCTTGGCACCCAGCTTGAGGTCTGACTTTTCGGCGGGGACGTAAGTGACGACCGGTGTCTCCGGCGTGACCAGCACCTTCTTCTCGCCGTCTTTGTACTTGACCAGCAGCGTGTGGCCATCATTGCCCACGACGCTCTCGGACACCGTCGCATTGGTCATGGTCGAGTTCGGCTTGAGGTCCCAGGGCCGCGATCCCTCGCCGGTGCCGCGCATATCCTCCGGAAACACGTGGACTTCGACTGCGGTCGGCATACCGTCCGGCCCCGGCACGGTGGTGGTGCCGATGAAGGAGCCGACCTTGATGTCGGATAATGAAATTCTGGTAATGCCCACGACCCGCATATCCGAGGTCATGTGCAGCTTGACGTCCTCGCCGCCGCGCGACTTCACCGTAAGCGTATCGCCGTCGACAGCTTCGATGGTGCCGCGCACTCGCGAAGGCACGGGGGCTTTTTGCGCAATGGCGTAAACGGTGGAAGCCGCGACCATGGCAAGCGCAATCAGCGGGCGGCGAAAGGTGGAACGACGGGGCATAGGGGAAGTTCTCCGGAGGGACGCTGTATAGCGGAGGGGCGTGTATAGCCAATAGACCCCTGGTCTTGCACCGTATTCCCGGCTCAAGGTTTAGTGAGATCGGCTTCGACGATCGCACGAAGTTCCGCTGCCACCTCGGGCCGCCGGCCGAACCACAATTCGAATCCGCGCACCGCCTGATGCAAGAGCATGCCGAGGCCGTCGGCGGTCTTTAGCCCCCTCGCCTTCGCGGCCGCAAGCAGCGGTGTCTGAAGCGGCACATAGACGAGATCGGCGACCACGGCCTCTTTCGGCAGAAGGCTCACATCGATGTCGAGCGCGCCCTGGCCTTGCATGCCGAGCGAGGTGGTATTCACCAGCAGTTTTGCGCGCGGCAGCAACTCGCCGGTCTTCTCCCATCCGACAGGAAGCACCGCCGTGCCGAACTTTTCCGCCAACGCCTGCGCGCGAGAGAGCGTGCGGTTGACGAGATGCACGCGCTTGACCCCGCGCTCGATCAGGCCGAACACGACCGCGCGCGACGAGCCACCGGCGCCGAGCACCAGTGCTTCCTCGGCCTTGTCCCAGCCCGGCGCGCAGGCGTCGAGATTGTTGACAAAACCTTCGACGTCGGTGTTGGTCGAATGCAATTCGCCGTCTTCGAACCACAGCGTGTTGGCGGCGCCGATCGCGAGCGCCCGCGCATCCGGCGTCGAGAGATCGAGCACGCTTTCCTTGTGCGGGATGGTGACATTGGCGCCGACAAAGCCGCGCAACGACAGCCGCAGCACGAAATCGCGGAGATCGTCCGGCGGCACCGCCTCGATGACATAGCCGCCCTCGATGCCGAGCGTGCGCAGCCAGTAGTGATGGATCAGCGGCGAACGCGAATGCGCGGCCGGCCATCCGATCAGGCACGCGGCAGGGGGTCTTGAGCGAGCGGTCATCGCCGTCCAATCAGGCAAGCGGGCGGCGCTGTCAATGGCGGATCAGGATGACTATCGTCATCCCAATCCTTCTTTTTGGAGCATGATCTCCACGCAAACGCTACTCGTTTGTCGCGAGGGAAAACCGGTACCCACCTTTCCGGATCATGCTGGTTTGGCATCAGAGGCGACCCATGCGCTCAGCGCCAGCGCTGCAGCCGCCGCAACCCAGATCGCGGCGAGATTGATCCAGCGATAGGCGAGCGCCCCCGCGAGCGAGCCCGCCACCAGCGCCGCCCAGAGCAGCAGGTTCGGCACCCACGCAAAACGCGCGCCGCCGGTCAGCGCCGCGGCCATGAGCTGGCCGACCTTGACCAGCGCGCCCGTGACATAGGTGAGGCCGAGGCCCGAACCGCCCTCGATCTGGAACACCGCGTTCTCCAGCCCCATCGCCAGCACGATGGCGGTGACGGCAAACCGATCGAAGCCAAGGGAATAGCAAAGCCCCGCCAGCGCGAGCAGCCCCGCTTCCGTCAGCAGCAGCCAGCATTGGGAATAGAGGCTGCGTCCGAGCACGATCAGGCTGCCGCAGGCGGCACCGAGTACGAACAGGGCGATCAGGCCGAACGCTTCGGCCGCCGCCTCAAAATGCCCGTCGGCCAGGCTGACAGCCATCCGCGTCGAGTTGCCGCTCATGAAGGAAACGAACAAGCCGCCAAGATAGAGATAGCCGATGCCGTCGGCGTAGCCAGCGAGCGCGCTGAGCGCGCAGGCCAACAATACGTTGCGGTGTGAATCAAGCATCCCTCGTGGCCCCCCGTCGCGAGCGGATGACAGTGTTCACCAAAGCAACCGGGCTGAAAAGCAGGGGTTGGCATCCCTTAGATTAGATATCTGAAATATCACTTATTGACACCTTAACATCATTACTTATCATGCAAAGATGATGTCTAATGCCGGCAGAGGTCCGCGCCTTGAGGCCAATCAGTGATCACCGCGGCGCAATTGCGGGCCGCCAGGATGCTTCTCGGCATCGATCAGCGCCGACTCTCCGAACTGTCGGGGCTCTCCGTGCCGACCATTCAGCGCATGGAGGCTAGCGAGACGATGGTTCGAGGCAATGTCGATTCGCTCGTCAAGCTGATCGCCGCGTTCGACGCGGCCGGGATCGAGATGATCGACGACGGGGCCGTCAGCAACGCACAGGGCCGCGGGGTGCGGCTGAAGACGAGGTCAGACGTGCCCAACACTCTCCCGGATTCCCGACCCAAGGCATCCGGCAGTACCAGGGCACGCTCATGATCGCGGCGTTCCCGATCTCCGCGATCGTCTTGCAATTGTCGTGCGTCGCAGCCTTGCTGGCGACCTCCATCCTCGCGATCGGGCTCGGCCGCGCCAAGCGCGCCACCGATGTGATCTACGGCGCCACACTGGCGATCTGCGTGGTCGGGCTGTTTGCCGCACTGGATTGGTTGATCGCCGGCAAGGCCGACGCATCCGGCATGACCCTGCCGATCGGATTGCCCTGGCTTGGCGCGCATTTCCGCCTTGACGTGCTGGCTGCGTTTTTCCTGGCCGTCGTCAATCTGGGAGGGGCTTCGGCGAGCCTTTATGGTCTCGGCTACGGCCATCACGAGCCGACACCGCAGCGCGTGCTGCCGTTCTTCCCGGCGTTCCTGGCCGGCATGAATCTGGTCGTGCTGGCGGACGATGCGTTCTCCTATCTCTTGTGCTGGGAGTTCATGTCGCTGGCTTCCTGGGCGCTGGTGATGGCGCATCATCGCGAGCCGGGCAATGCGAGAGCGGGCTACATCTATCTGGTGATGGCCAGTTTCGGCACGCTGGCGCTGCTGTTGGCCTTCGGCCTGCTTGCGGGACCAGCCGGCGATTACGGCTTTGCCGCGATCCGCGCCGCCGGACACACGCCCTATGTGGCGACGCTGGTGTTGATCCTGATGCTGCTCGGCGCCGGATCAAAAGCAGGCCTCGTACCGCTTCACGTCTGGCTGCCGCTCGCCCATCCGGCGGCGCCAAGCCACGTGTCCGCACTGATGAGCGGCGTCATGACCAAGGTCGCGATCTACGGGTTCATCCGCGTCATCTTCGATCTCTTGGGACCGCCGGCATGGCCGGCAAGCGCGATCGTCCTGTTTCTCGGCGGCATCACCGCTGTGATGGGGATCCTCTATGCGATGATGGAAAGGGACCTCAAGCGGCTGCTCGCATATTCCACGATCGAGAATGTCGGCATCATCTTCGCGGGGCTGGGACTTGCGCTGGCGTTTGAGGCCAACGGCCTGAAGCTCGCGGCCGCATTGGCCTTCACCGCGGCCTTGTTTCACGTGCTCAACCACTCCTTCTTCAAGAGCCTGCTGTTTTTCGGGGCCGGCGCCGTGCTGACCTCGACCGGCGAGCGGGACATGGACCGGCTGGGCGGCCTCATTCACCGGATGCCGTTTACGAGCTTCGCCGTCCTGATCGGCTGCGTCGCCATCTCGGCGCTGCCGCCGTTCAACGGCTTTGTTTCGGAATGGTTGATCTTCCAGGCCATGCTGCAAAGTCCGGAGCTGCCGCAATGGGCGCTCAAGATCATGGTGCCCGCGGTAGGCGCCATGCTGGCGCTAGCCGCGGCACTCGCCGCCGCGTGCTTCGTCAAGGCCTATGGCGTGACCTTTCTTGGCCGGCCGCGCAGCGCAGCCGCGGAGACCGCCGGCGAAGTCGACCGCATTTCGCTGGCGGCCATGTCGATCCTCGCCTCGCTTTGCTTGTTGGCCGGAATCCTGCCGGGACTGGTGATCGATGCGCTGTCGCCGATCACCACCGCGATTCTCGGCGGTCGCATGCCGATCCAGGCCAACGAGGCATGGCTTTCGATCGCGCCGATCGCGCAGAGCCAGAGCTCCTATAACGGGCTGTTGGTGATGGTATTCATCACGATCTCCGCTTCGCTTGCGGTCTACTTCATCCACCGTTTCGCCTCGCACGCGTTGCGGCGAGGGCCGGCCTGGGGCTGCGGCTTCTCCGATCCGACGCCGGCGGCCCAGTATTCGGCGGACAGCTTCGCGCAGCCGATCCGCCGCGTGTTCGGTACGATGGCGTTCCGCGCCCGCGATCGTGTCGAGATGCCGCCCCCCGGAGACGTTCGGCCGGCGCGACTCAAGATCGAGCTGCATGATCTGATCTGGGAGGGAATGTATCAGCCGATCGAAAGAGCGGTCGGCGTCTCCGCCGATCGGCTGAACCGCCTGCAGTTCCTGACCATCCGACAATATCTCAGCCTGGTTTTTGTCACCCTCGTCACCCTGCTGCTGGTGCTCGCGATATGGTCGTGATCTCCGACATTCTGGTGCAGGGCATGCAGATGCTGCTGGTGCTGCTGCTCGCCCCTCTGCTGACCGGCTTCGTGCGCAAGGTCAAGGCCCGGCTGGTGCGCCGCCAGGGTGCCTCGGTCTTTCAGCCCTATCGCGATCTGTTGCGCCTGCTCCGCAAGGAAGTGGTGCTGGCCGATAACGCCTCATGGCTGTTCCGGGTCACGCCCTACGTCACCTTCGCCGCGATCTGGGTCGCCGCGGCGCTGGTGCCGACCTTTGCGACCGGGCTGTTGTTCAACTGGACGGCGGACCTGATCGCCATCGTCGCACTGCTCGGAAGCGCGCGTTTCTTTCTGGCACTTGCGGGAATGGACGTCGGCACCAGTTTCGGCGGCATCGGCTCCAGCCGCGAGGTCATGATCGCCGCCCTCGCCGAGCCCGCGATGCTGCTGATCGTGTTCTGCATGGCGCTGGTTGCCGGCTCGACCCAGCTTTCGACCGTCGCCAATCACATGGCCTCCTCCTATGTCGGCCTGCGGGTCTCGCTCGGCATGGCGGTGATCGCGCTGATCATGGTGGCGCTCGCCGAGAACGCGCGAATTCCCGTCGACAATCCGGCCACGCATCTTGAGCTCACCATGGTGCATGAGGCGATGGTGCTGGAATATTCCGGCCGCCATCTCGCGATGATCGAGTTCGGCGCGTTTCTCAAGCTCCTGCTCTATATCTCACTGATCGCCTGCGTGTTCCTGCCCTGGAAGATCGCGGTGTTCGGAACCGGCGCGATTGCCTACGCCGTCGGTACCGTCGCCTATGTCGTCAAACTGACGGTCGCCGGCTTCTTCCTCGCGCTGTTCGAGACCGCCACCGCGAAGATGCGGGTGTTTCGCGTTCCACAATTTCTTGGTGCCGCCCTGATGCTCGGGTTGCTCGGCACGCTCCTGCTGTTCGTTTCGAGGAGCTTCTGATGCAGATGCACAGCCTCTCCTTCGACATCTCGCACACGCTCGCAGGCTCGCTGGTTCTGATCAGCTTCATGATGCTGTACCAGGACCGGCTTTACTCGCTGCTCAACGTCTTTGCGCTCCATGCCGTGGTGCTCGCGCTTTCGGTAGCCTGGCAGGCCCTCGTCCAGAACGCGCCGCATCTTTACATCACCGCGGCGATCGCCCTGGTCTTCAAGGCGATCGTGATTCCGGTGGCGCTGCATCGCATCATCAAGCAGCTTGGAATTCACCGCGACATCGAGGCGGCCGTGGGTATCGGCCCGACCATGCTGGCCGGAATGGCGCTGGTCGCGCTCTCGATGGTGCTGATGCTGCGGGTGACGGCCGAGGCCGATCCGCTGGCGCGCGAGGATCTTGCCTTCGCCTTGTCGGTCGTGCTGCTCGGACTTCTGGTCATGGTGACCCGCCGCAATGCGGTCAGCCAGGTCGTGGGCTTCATGTCGCTGGAGAACGGGCTGGTGCTCGCCGCGACCGGCGCCAAGGGCATGCCGCTGGTGGTCGAGATCAGCGTCGCCTTCTCGATCCTGATCGCCTTCATCGTCATCGGCATCTTCCTGTTCCGGATCCGCGAACGCTTCGATTCCGTCGACGTCTCCGCGCTCGACGATTTCCGGGGTGAACGTCGATGAACGTGCCCTCCTTCGAGCCGGTCTCGGCCGTCCTCCTGATCCCCATCATCGCGGCGGCGCTGTTGGCCGTGCTGCCCGGCTACCGGATCACCGCGCGCCTGAACGTCGTCGCCAGCCTCGCGACGTTCCTGTCCGCGCTCTCGCTGTTCGTGGTCGAACGACCGCATCCGGGTCCGTATGTGCTGGTCGACGATCTCAACATCGTCTTCATCGTGCTCAACACCTTCGTGGGCTTCACCGCGTCGATCTTCAGCGCCGGCTACATCGGCCACGAACTCGCGACCGGGCGATTGACGCCGACATATCTGCGTTTCTACCACGCCATGTACCAGATCATGATGTTCGGCATGAATCTGGCTTTCGTGTCGAACAATATCGGCCTGATGTGGGTCGCCGTCGAGATCGCAACGCTAACCACGGTGCTGATGGTTGGCATCTATCGCACCCACGCGGCGCTCGAAGCGGCGTGGAAATATTTCATCCTCGGGAGCGTCGGCATTGCACTCGCGCTGTTCGGCACCATCCTGGTCTACATGGCGGCACGGCCGGTGGTCGGCGAGGGCCAGGACGCCATGGTCTGGACGCTCCTGATCGAGCGCGCGGCGAGTTTCGATCCGGCCCTGCTCAACGTCGCGTTCGTGTTCCTGCTGCTTGGCTACGGCACCAAGGTCGGGCTTGCGCCGCTGCATGCCTGGCTGCCTGACGCGCATGCCGAAGGTCCTACGCCGATATCGGCGGTGCTATCGGGGCTGCTGCTGAACGTCGCGCTCTATGCACTGTTGCGCTTCAAGATATTGCTGGCCGCAAATCCGGCGTCTCTTGCTCCGGGCACGTTGATGGTGACGACGGGCCTGGTTTCGGTGTTGTTCGCCGCCTTCATGCTCTACCGCCGCCGCGACATCAAACGCCTGTTCGCCTATTCCTCAATCGAGCACATGGGCATCATCGTGTTCGCGTTCGGCATGGGCGGCCCGCTCGCCAATTTCGCCGGGTTGTTGCACATGGTGATGCACAGCCTCACCAAGTCGGCGATCTTCTACGCCGTCGGGCATATTTCGCAGATCAAGGGCACACAGCGAATCTCCAGGATCCGAGGCCTGACGGTAACGCATCCGGTGCTCGGCTGGGGCCTGGTCGTGGGCGTCGTCGCGATCACCGGCCTGCCGCCGCTAGGCATTTTTATGAGCGAATTTCTGGTCGTCAGTTCCACCTTTGCCCGTGCCCCCATGCTGGCGGTCGTGCTGGTGTTCGGACTTCTCCTGGCCTTCGGCGCATTGACCTTGCGCCTGACCAGTGTCGCTTTCGGCAAGCCGCGCGGCAGCACGGCTAAGGTGCACGCTTCCTACGTGCCGATGTTTGCCCATCTCTCCCTGGTTCTGATCGCCGGCATCTATCTTCCCGCGCCGCTCGTCGCCTGGTTTCAGCACGTAGCCCGCCTTCTTGGATAGGATCAACACGATATGGCCTCGCTGATCGATCGGATACTGGATGGCCGCGAGATCCTGCACCGCAGGCCTTGGCCGCGCGCCGTGGTCGGCGCCCACCTTTGGAGATTTGTGGCAGGCGAGCTGGCGCAAGGACGGCTGAGTTTGCTCGGCTTCTGGGGCGACCCCTCCATGGTGCACATGGCGATCATGGATGAAGCCGCCGCCGACGTCGCCATCGTCAGCCTGGATTGCCCCGATCACGCTTATGCCTCGATCGGAAGGCTTCACCCGCCGGCGCTTAGACTGGAGCGGACCGCGAACGATCTGTTCGGGTTATCAGCGCAAGGCTCGCCCGATAGCCGCCCCTGGCTCGATCACAACAAATGGGGAGTGCGCTTTCCGCTGGGCAATCGCATCGACGCGCTGCCAAACGCCGCGCCCTATCGCTTCCTGCCCGTGGATGGCGACGGAACGCACCAGATTGCAGTCGGCCCCGTCCACGCCGGCATCATAGAACCCGGACATTTCCGCTTTACGGCAAGCGGGGAGACCGTGGTCCGGCTGGAGCAGCGGCTCGGCTATACGCACAAGGGCGTCGAAGGGCTGATGTCGGGCGCCACGATCGAGCGGGCCGTGCAACTCGCCGGGCGCGTGTCGGGTGACAGTACCGTTGCCTATGCCTTTGCATTTTCGAGGGCCGCGGAAGCCGCGCTTGAGCTTGCCGTGCCCGAGCGCGCGGTGTTTCTGCGCGCCCTGCTTGCCGAACTGGAGCGACTGGCCAACCATCTCGGCGACATCGGCGCCATCTGCAACGATGCCTCCTTTGTCCTGATGCACGCTCATTGCAGCGTGTTGCGTGAGAGCGTGCTGCGCGCCGCCAACGCCGCATTCGGTCATCGGCTGATGCGTGATGTCATTGTTCCGGGCGGCGTGACCCGCGACCTGACAAATGAGGCGAGAGAAATCATCCGGACGACGCTGGACAACATACGCCGGCGCTTTCCTAGCCTGGTCGAACTCTACGACAACACCGCCTCGCTGCAGGATCGCACCGTCGATACCGGCGTGCTGAAGCCCGCACTGGCCAGACAATACGCCGCCGGCGGCTATACCGGCCGCGCGTCCGGCCGCACCTTCGACGCCCGACGCACGTTGGCCTATCCACCCTATGACCGCTTGCGCTTCGAGGTGCCGACGCTGAACGAGGGTGACGTCAATGCGCGGGTCTGGATCAGGGTGCGCGAGGTCGAGCAGTCGCTTTTGCTGATCGATCAGATTCTGACGGGCCTCCCCGAAGGCCCGTCGCGAGCCGATGTTCCGGAGCGGTCCGAGGCGGCCGAAGGCATGGCCATCGTCGAGGGATTTCGTGGCGACGTCCTGGTCTGGCTCCGCCTGCGCGGCGGCCTGATCGAACGATGCCACCTGCGTGATCCCTCGTGGTTTCAATGGCCGCTGCTCGAGGCGGCGATCGAGGGCAACATTGTTGCCGACTTCCCCCTCTGCAACAAGTCGTTCAACTGCTCTTACTCGGGCCAGGATGTCTAGGAACATGACTGAGAAACTGTCATTGCGAGCGAAGTGGACGAAGCAAAGCTGGATTGCTTCTTCGCTTCGCTCGCAATGACGTCTGAGGATAGCAACACATGCGCCGACTGCTGTTTGAAAGCCTGTTTCGCCGGCCGTTCACCGAGCAGGCGCCGTCGCCGGATGAGGCCGGGCTCACCGAACTCGCTGAAGTGGTGGGCCAGGCGGCGCGGCGGCGACTTGGCCGCAGCCTGTCGATCCGCGAGGTCGACGCCGGCTCCTGCAACGCCTGCGAACTCGAGATCCACGCGATCAACAACGCCTATTACGACGCCGAGCGTTTCGGCCTGCGGTTCGTCGCCTCGCCGCGCCATGCCGACGTGCTTGTCGTGACCGGCCCGGTCACCAAAAACATGCGCGACGCGCTGGAACGCACCTATCATGCGACGCCCGATCCCAAATGGGTGGTCGCGATCGGCGATTGCGCGCGCGATGGCGGCTGCTTCGCCGGCAGCTATGCGGTGGTCGGCGGCGTCTCCGAGGTGATCCCGGTCGACCTTCACATCCCCGGCTGCCCGCCGACGCCGATGGCCATACTGCGGGGTCTTCTTGCGCTGCTGCAACAGGTGGAGGGCAACGCGGTCACGATTTGAAGCGGTTGCTCTTTTTGTTTGAGCATGATCTCCGCGCAAACGCTTCGCGTTTGTCGCGAGGAAAAACCGGTTCCCACCCCGCTATCCAAGTGCGGGGCAGGCTTTTCCGGATCATGCTTTATCGCGTCCGCTCGACGGTTCGCGGCGAAGCTTGCTTTCTGCCGGAATGTTGGGTCTTCGGATTTGCCACATGGTCGCGGAGCCGAACGCCCCGGCCGCCGGACGCACTGGGAGCCCCCGGATTGATCAGTTCGATCCCTGCATTTTCAAGCGCGGAAACCAGCTTCATCAGCGAATCGACATTGGCCCGGATGACGCCGTCGCTGGCTTCCATGCGCTGAATGGTTGGAACGGAAAGGTCTGCCAGATCGGCCGTTTGCCGCTGATCGATATTCAGGAGGGCGCGCGCGGCCCTGAGCTGATTGGCAGTGATCATCGAGGGTTTCTCTCCATCCAGCCAATATAGGTACACCCCATGAATGCCGGCTTCAAGCATCAATCTGCATGTATCATATATCAAAAGAAGAAAATCCCGCAGCGCCGGCCGGGCCAGCGCCGAGCGCGCCGCCCCCGTCCCGTTGAAGGGAGGGGACGGCGTCGAAAACAAGAGAGGGGTCGCTAGGGAGTGATCACGCCGCGTCGCGATGCGCGGCGATGATCTGGTCGGCGGCGCGGCCCGTCACTTCGGCCATGTGGTCGAACTGCCGGGTGAAGCTGCCGGCGCCGGCGGTGGCCGAACGCAGCTCGACGATCAGTTCGCCGATCTCCGCTTCCGGCATCATGGCGCGGACGCAGTCCCAGCCATCCCAGTTCTCGCGGGTGTCGAAGCCGAGAATCTGTCCGCGCCGCGCCGAGAGGATCGCGTTGATCTTGGCTGTGGCGTCGTTCGGACAGACGATCTCGACCACATAGATCGGCTCGAGCAGCACAGGCTGGCATTGCGGCAGGCCTTCGCTGAGGCCGATCCGCGCCGCGGTGCGGAACGCAAGATCGGAAGAGTCGACGCTGTGATAGGAGCCGTCGGTCAGCGTCACCTGCACGTCGATCACCGGGAAGCCGAGCGGCCCGCGCGCGAGCCCGTCGACCACGCCCTCCTCCACCGCGCCGATATAGTTGCGCGGCACCGCGCCGCCTACGACCTTCTCCTGGAACTCGAAACCACTGCCCCGCGGCATCGGCTTGATGTCGAGCACCACATCGCCGAACTGGCCGTGGCCGCCGGACTGCTTCTTGTGCCGGCCGCGCTGGGTGATCGGCTTGCGGATGGTTTCCTGATAGCCGATCACGGGCGGATGCGATTTGACGCTGACGCCGAAGCGGTCCTTGAGCCGCTCCTGCGCCACGCGAAGATGCATCTCGCCCTGCCCCCACAGCACGGTGTCGTGGGTGCGCGCGTTCTGCACCATGGTCAGCGAAGGATCTTCCTCGTTGAGCCGGAGCAGCGCCTGTCCGAGCTTGACATCGTCCTTGCGGTCGGTTGCCGCGATCGAGATCGACAGCACGCCCGGCATCGGCTCGACCGCCACCAGCGACGCCGGTGCCGTCTTGCCGTTGCCGATCGTGTCACTGGTCTTGATCGCATCGAGCTTGCCGAGCGCGATTGTCTCGCCGGCTTCCGCGGACGCGCGCTTGGTGTCGTAGGCGCCGTTGACGGCGAGGATGCCGGAGACGCGCCCCGTGCCGCCGGAGGAGGACTGCAAGGTTGCGCCGTCGTCGAGATGGCCGGACAAGAGGCGCGTCAGCGACAGCTTGCCTCCGTGCTGCAAATGCACGGTCTTGAGCACATAGCCGAGCGCGTCCTTGGTCGCGGGCACGCCGAGGCGTTTTGCCGTTTCCGCCACGCCGGGCGCTTCGTGGCGCAGCGCCTTCAGCAGCCGCAGCACACCGTTCTCGCGGATGGCGGAACCGAGCAGCACCGAACAGATCAGCCCTTCGCGCAATTCGCGGGCGAGATCGTCGAACACGGCGTCGCGCGGCGGCTGGATATCTTCCAGCAACTGCTCCATCAGCGCGTCGTCATGGTCGGCGAGCTTTTCCAGCATCGAGAAGCGCGCTTCCTTCTCGCGGTCGAGATTGCCGCCCGCGAGTTCGATCACCTCGGATGCCTTGTGCTCGCGATAGACGAAGGCGCGCTCCAGCGCGAGATCGACAAAGCCTTCGATCAGCTCGCCGTTCCAGATCGGAATCTGGCGCAGCACCAGCGGCACGCGCGAGGCGGGCTGCAGGGTCGCGAGCGTCTCGCGGATGCGCTTGTTGGCGCGGTCGATCTTGTTGAGGAAGAGAAAGCGCGGAATTTTCAGATCTTCCAGCTCGCGCAGGATGATCTGCAGCTGCGGCAGCTTCTTCTCGTCAGCCTCACAGACCACGACCGCGGCGTCGACCGCGGGCAACGCCGCGCGCATGTCATGCGCGAACTCGACCGAGCCCGGGCAGTCGATGAAGGTGTAGCTTTCTCCCATGAAGGTCGTGGTCGCCGCCGTGAGCCCGACGCTCATCTTGTGATGACGCGCCTCGCCGCTGGCGTCGCCGACGGACGTGCCGGCATCGACACTGCCGGCGCGCGGGATTGCATCCGTGCGCGCCAGTATCGCTTCGAGAAGTGTGGTTTTACCGCTTTGGAAAGGGCCCACCAGCGCAATGCACCGTGGACCTCGGGGACTTCTGACGTCTTGTCCCATTCGCCGCCTCCTTGGTTGGAGCTCGGCCCTTGATTGGGTCGGCAAACGATCATGCTCTGCCTGCCTCCGAGATTTGGCAAGGGAGAAATCGTCGCTGCGGTGCGGCGTGAGGAAAGAGTATCCGCTCACCGTCATTGCTGGAGCGTTAGCTGTCCAATTCCAACATTCGCATCCCGTTGCAGCGGTCACCTTTGCGAATGTTGGAATAGAGGACCGCTAGCAAAATATTGATTCCAGTGGAGCTTTGGATTTGACTAGCGACGAAGCAATCCATCTTTCCCCGTGCTGAGGCGTGGATTGCTTCCGCTTTCGCCAAGGCTTCGGCGGACAAGTCGCGGAGCCTGTCATCGGGCGCGCGTTCGCGCGACCCGTTGGCTCGCAATGACGGTGCGGGGTTGCGCGCTAACGTCCCGGGCGCAGTTCCAGGCTCTCCAACCCCGCGGCGATGTTGACACCGAGTTGACCCTGCAGGCTGAGCGGCTGCAGCGCGATCGAATTGTTGGAACCGCCGACCAGCACATTGCCGCCGCCGCCGACGCCGAGCGAGACGCTGCCCTGTGCACCCGCATAGGTGCCGGCGAGATCGCCGGGCCCGAGGCGGGCGACCGGCGCATAGACGCCCCAGGCGAGCGCGGTCTCCTCGGTGATACCGAGATCGAGGCCGACCTTGCGGATGGTTGCGATGTAGCGGTCCTCCGGCACGCCTTCGACGCGCAGCACGCAGCCGAGATTGGTGACGGAGCCGACGATGAAGCCGACGCTGGCGCCGCCGCGGCATTCGAGCACGCCGACCTGCACGCGTGTGACCGGGGCTTGCGCATCGGCGGAGAAAAGCGGCGCGGCCAGCAGGGTTGCGGCCATCGCGCCAAGAAGAACTGAACGGCGCATAAAGAAAACTCCGAATGAAAGATCTGATGCGGGCGCAAAGCCGTGCCTCGCGCCGGTTCCTCTATGCCATAACAGGTTCCACCGCGCCAAAGAAAAGAGGCCCGCTTTCGCGGGCCTCTTGGTCGATCATTAAAATACAACCATCAGCCGTGACGGCGATGATGATGCCAGTGGCCGCGGTGCCCGAAGGCAACCGGCTCAAGCTCGATGCCGGCAATGCCGGCCGCGACATTCAGTCCGGTCTGGCCCTGCACGCTGATCGGCTGCAGCGCATAGGCATTGCGCGGACCGCCGACCAGGAAATTGCCGCCGCCGCCGATGCCGATCGACGCATTGGCGCCGACGCCGCCATAGTTGCCGGCGAGTTCGCCGAAGCCGAGCCGGCTGGTCGGCGCGTTGACGGCCCACCTCACTTGCGTCTGCGCGGTGACGCCGAGATCAAGGCCGATCCGCCGCACAGTGGCGATATAGGCCTCGGGCCGGCGGCCCGGGCTCTGGAACACGCATTCGAGGTTTGCCACAGAACCAACGACAAAGCCGACATTCTGTCCGCCGCGGCATTCGAGAATGCCCGCCTGCACGGCCGGCACCGCGTTGGCGCTCGCGATGGTGCCTGCCAACGCAGCAGCGGCGATGAGAAGGATAGAAAGTCGCATGGTCTGTTCTCCGCGAGACAAAGTGAAAAAGCGGAGGGACAGGAAGGAAACGCCGTGTCCAAAACAAGGCGCTTCCGAAAATTGCCGTCAAAACATCAAGACCATGATGTGCCTTGTGATTTGACAGGCCTTTTTTTCACGCATCTGCCTCGCGCGAATTCTTCACGAGTTCCTGGCGCGAAAACGCTTATCGCAAATTGCCGCAGAAGCGCTGGATGCGCTTGCAGGCGTCTTCGAGATCGCTGGTTTTGGTCGCATACGAGATACGGAATGCAGGTCCAAGCCCGAACGCGGAGCCCTGCACGACGGCGACGCCCTCGCTCTCGAGCAGCTCGGTGACGAAATCTTCGTCGTTGGCGAGCTTCCTGCCCGACGGCGTGGTCTTGCCGATCGTGCCAGCGCAGGACGGATAGACATAGAACGCGCCCTCGGGGCGCGGGCAGTCGATGCCATTGGCTTGATTGAGCATCGACACCACGAGGTCGCGCCGCTCCTTGAACACCTTGTTGTTCGCGGGGATGAAATCCTGCGGACCGTTGAGCGCCTCGACCGAGGCCCATTGCGCGATCGACGACGGGTTCGAGGTCGACTGCGACTGGATGGTCGCCATCGCCTTGATCAGCTCGGCCGGACCGCCGGCATAGCCGATGCGCCAACCCGTCATGCAATAGGCTTTTGAAACGCCATTCACGGTCAGCGTGCGGTCGTAGAGTTTCGGCTCGATCTGCGCCGGCGTCGCGAAGGCGAAGTCGTCGTAGACCAGATGCTCATACATGTCGTCGGTCATCACCCAGACGTTCGGATGCCTGGCCAGCACGTCGGTGATCGCCTTCAGCTCGGAGCGCGCATAGGCCGCCCCCGTCGGGTTCGACGGCGAGTTGAGGATGATCCACTTGGTCTTCGGCGTGATCGCCTTTTCCAGATCCGCCGCGCGCAGCTTGAAGCCGTGCTCGGCGGTGCAGACCACAGGCACGGACTCGCCGCCGGCCAGCGCCACCATTTCCGGATAGCTCACCCAATAGGGCGCGGGGATGATCACCTCGTCGCCCGGATTGATGGTCGCCATCAGCGCGTTGTAGAGCACCTGCTTGCCGCCGGTGCCGATGATGATCTGGTTCGGCTTGTAGCTGAGCTCGTTCTCGCGCTTGAACTTGCTGATCACGGCTTCCTTCAATTCCGGGATGCCGCCGACGTCGGTGTACTTGGTCTTGCCGTCCTTGATGGCCTTGATCGCGGCCTGCTTGACGTTTTCGGGCGTGTCGAAATCCGGCTCGCCTGCGCCGAGGCCGATGACGTTGCGGCCCGCCGCTTTCAGCGCGCGTGCTTTATCCGTGACCGCGATCGTCGCGGACGGCTTCACACGGTCGAGCGCAGCGGACAGGAAAGGCATCATCAGCTCCTTGGCCAAGCGTCGTGAACAGATGCGTCACGACTCTATTTGAGGGAATAATGCACCCTATTCCGAGCGCCGCGGCATCGCAAGAAGCTTCGACAATTACGAGCGAACTTTAGGGAACATTAAAGGGAGGTCGATAGTGTTTCCGCGCAACATTCCTAAAATTCCGTGGCGAAATGGCTCATATCTGGCAAGGTGTTCGGCAAGGCCTGCGATCCGGTGAGTGGCTGACGCCTGCGCGCGCCCGCGGCTACAGCCTGATCCTGCTCGTGATCTGCACGCTGGCCTTCGCCGGCTGGATCGCGATTGCGGACGGCCTGATCGATCGCAACGGCAAGCCGATCGGCACCGATTTTTCCAATGTCTATGCCGCGGGCGAATTGACCTGGCAGGGCAAGCCGGCGGATGCGTACAGCCCCGCGCTCCAGCATGCGGCGGAGAAGGCGACCTTCGGCGGGCGCGAGGTGCCGTTCTTTGGCTGGCACTATCCGCCGTTCTTCTTCGTCGTCGCGTTCCTCGTCGCCGCGCTGCCCTATGCCTGGGGCCTCGCGCTCTGGCTGATCGCAAGCTTCGCCGCCTATCTCGCCATCATCCGCGCGATCCTGCCGCGCCCCGAGACGCTTCTGATCGCCTCCGCCTTCCCTGCCGTGTTCGTCAACATCGGCCACGGGCAGAACGGATTTCTGACCGCGGCGCTGCTCGGCGGCGCGCTGCATCTGCTCGATCGCCGGCCGTGGCTTGCCGGAATCCTGATCGGGCTGCTCGCCTACAAGCCGCAATTCGGCGTGATGATTCCGGTCGCGCTGCTCGCGGGTCAGCGATGGAGCAGCGTGCCGGCTGCAATCGCGACGGTTGCAGCGCTGGTCGCAGTGAGCTTCGCAACGCTCGGCGGCAGCGTCTGGCATGCCTTCGCCGACTCCATGAACTTCACGCAAACGGTGGTGCTCGAACAGGGTGGCACCGGCTGGGAAAAAATCCAGTCGGCGTTTTCGGCCGCGCGCAATTGGGGCGCCGACGTCAGGACCGCATATGCGATTCAGGCCGCGCTGGGACTGACGCTCGCAACGACACTGGCCTGGCTCTGGCACAGTGTCGCCGCGTTCGAGTTGAAAGCTTCCGCGCTCGCGACCGCAAGCCTGCTCGCCACGCCCTACGTGCTCGATTACGACCTCGTCGTGCTGGCCATCTCGATCGCGTTCCTCGCGCGCCACGGTTTCAAATGCGGCTTCCGCGACTACGAGATCAGCGTGCTCGCCGCCGCCTTCATCGTGCCGCTGATTTCGCGCGGGCTTGCCGGCGCCAGTGGAATCCCGTCGGGCCTGATCGTGATGCTCGCGCTTTACGTTGCGACCTTGCACCGCGCCATGGCGGATCGCGAAAATGTGGCGATCCCTGCGCGCATCGCGCAAGCGTGATCCAAATTGAAAAATTGTTCCGCGCGTGTGCGGTGCAGTAGAGGTTTTCGACCTTTTCTACCGTTCAGGCCTTGCAGCTCATCCTCATCGGCATCATTGTTTGGCCGCGTTGCGGCGCGACCTAGGGATTCCCGCGTCGGCGGCGTTCGGCGCATCACACGACTTAAGCACGGTCCGAATGTACAAGCTCTATTCGATGCAGCGCTCCGGCAACAGCTACAAGGTCCGCCTTGCGCTGGCACTGCTCAACACGCCCTACCACGCAATCGAGATCGACATTCTGCGCGGCGAAAGCCGCACGCCGGAATTCCTCGAGAAGAATCCGAGCGGCCAGGTGCCGCTGCTCGAGGTCGCCGACGGCCGCTACCTCGCCGAATCCAACGCCATCCTCTGGTACGTCGCCAACGGCACGCCGCTGTCGCCGGAATCGCGGATCGAGCGCGCCGAGGCGCTGCAATGGATGTTCTTCGAGCAGCACGCGCTGGAGCCGAATATCGGCGCGGCCTATTTCTGGCTGGCGCTGGTGAAGGGCGGCCGCGTGCTGCAGACGCATGCGCTGGAAGACTGGATGGAGCGCGGCTATGCGGCGCTGCAGGTGATGGAAAACCACCTCAAGTCCAACGACTTCTTTGCCGCCGGCCAGCTCACGGTCGCCGACATCGCGCTCTATGGCTACACCCACGTCGCCGAGCGCTGCGACTTCGAGCTCGACACCTTCCCCGCCATCCGCGCCTGGCTTAGGCGCGTCGAGCAGGCGCCGGGCTTCGTCGCGATGGACTGGCGGCCCTACGAGGTCGACGATTCCGCGAGCATCGCGGCGGGCGCCTAGCCCTCATGGTGAGGAGCGCATCTGAGTTTATCATCGGGCCGCGCTTTGTGGACCCGTCGGCGCGTCTCCGGACGATGCTTCTCATCGCCGGGAGAACCATGAGGCCCGACTGTGGCCACATCCTTCGAGACGCTTGGCTCGCGCAAGCTCCCGAGGATGAGGGGACAAGCCGGTCATGGCGCAATCAGGCCAATCGTTAACAAAGCTTAACGCCTGCGGCGGTTTGGCGGAGAAATCGCCGCAATATTGCCGGCCGTGCCTGCGAGGTTTTCGCCGTCGCGGGTGATTCGCCCGCGCGCCAAAGGGACCCCTAGCTATGAAACGGTCGCCCGGTGCCGCAGGCTTTAGCGGCCACAGCACTCCCGTTGCCTCGCCCCGCCTGACCGACGCCGTCGCGGCTTCGCTCGCCTTCAGCACGTTCTCGATCTGCCTCGTCGTCGTCCTCACCGTGCTGACGATCAAGGCCGGCCTGATGATCTAGGCGGTTCCTTGGAACCGGCCGAGCTTGCGCTGATTTGATCCAACAAATCTGAAAGCTGTGCACACCGAATCAACGGCTCCTTAAGTGGCGAGCAGGAAAATTCGCGCCTGATGCAACAACCGGTCAAGCCAGCATCTTGACCACGCGTGCAAGGCGAGAAACGGCATGCACCTCGACTGGCGTGCAATCGCGGGACCGGCGCTCGCGGCGGTGACCGCGCTCACTGCCATCGTGCTCGATCGCCACATCGCCGACGTGCCCAATCCCGCGCCGCTGCTGGTCTGCATCGTCGCCTTTGCCGGCTCGCTCTCGGGCCTGCGTTCGGCCGCGATCAGCGCCGCGATCGCGATCCTCGCTTCCGCGCTGTTCTTCCTCGATCACCGCGCCACGCCCGGCTACCACACCGCAGACCTCATCCGGCTCGCGATGCTGGCGATGACCGCGGGCGGCACCGCCGCGATCACCGGATTGCTGCGCCAATGGATGATGGACGCCTTCGCGCTCGATCGGGAGCACTACGCAACCGCCGCGCGGCTGTCGTCCGCACTCGACCAGGTCGATATCGGCATCGTGCTGCTCGACGCCGACACCCGCGCCGTATTCATCAACCGCGCCTTCCGCGACTATTTCGCGCTGCCCGACGCCAAGGCGGACTCGAAGCCGCCCTTCATCGCACTGATGTATCACGGCCGCGACACCGGCGCCTACGAGATGCCGGCGGACGAGCTGAACGCCTTCATTGCGCGGCGCATGGAGATGATGCGATCAGGCGATTCCACGCCGATCAACATCAACCTGAAAGACGGCACCGTGCTGCGCTTTTCCTGCACGGTGCTGCCCGATGGCGGACGCATGCTGGCCTATACGCCGGTCACCGACCTCGTCCGCCACAGCGACGATCCCGCCGACGCCGAATATCTGCGCTCGCTGCGCGGCGGCGACCGCGACCTCGCCCGCTCGCTCCGCGCCGCGGAATAGCGCCTGGTCTCCCTCATGGTGAGGAGACGCGCCAGCGCCTCGAAGGATGAGGGGATGGAGTCGCGTATGACGCAGCACGACTACAGCGCAGGTCAAGTCTGAAATATCGTTGATCGGAACGCGTGTAGACCTTAAGAGAGGACAAACACGCGCGACCGAAAGATATAAGATGTCTGATAACCTGTCCGTCCGCTTCGTGCGGCGAAGCGATTTCGACAGATGGCTTCCCCTGTGGGACGGCTACAACGCCTTCTACAGCCGCACGGGCGCCACCGCGCTGCCGCACGAAATCACCGAGATGACCTGGGCGCGCTTCTTCGACGGCTACGAGCCGGTGCATGGCCTGGTCGCCGAAAGCGGCGGCGAATTGCTCGGGCTCACGCATTATCTCTTCCATCGCAGCACGACGCTGATCGAGCCCGTGTGCTACCTGCAGGATCTCTTCACGCTTGAAGCCGCGCGCGGCGCGGGCGTCGGCCGCGCGCTGATCGAAGCCGTCTATCAGCAGGCGAGAGCAGCGGGCTCGCCGCGCGTCTACTGGCAGACGCATGAGACCAACCGCACCGCGCGCACGCTCTACGACAAGGTCGCGGAGCATCAGGGATTTATCATCTATCGCAAACAGGTCTGACGCGTCTCCCACTGCGGACCCTGCAAAAACAGGCGAATTACCGGCACTTCTCAGCCTGTGGATAAATAAACCTGTCACCGGCACGTTACAAAGCAGGGCTAGGCTGCCGTTGCGTCTGATCAGGCCCCCCGTCACAGATCAAGCGCCCCAGCGGTCCCCGTCAGTCGCCGCGTCTGACCGGGGCCGCACTTTTTTGGGCCCCTGCTTTCTGCATTTCCAGTTGTACGGCGTCTGACGCCGGGCGGTCATGCGGTGCCATGGCAGGATGGCGCCTTGCCGCGCGTTTTGGGCCGCGTCACAATGCGCGCCCCTCCGCCCAAAATGCCCTGCACAGGATTTTTCCATGGAAATTCGCAATCTCGGTGGCTCCGGCCTGCGCGTCACCGCAGTCGGCCTCGGCTGCAACAATTTCGGCCAGCGTATCGACCTCGAGGCCTCGCGCAAGGTTATCCACAAGGCGCTCGACCTCGGCATCACCCTGTTCGACACTGCCGACATCTATTCGAACATGGGCGGCTCGGAGACCGTGCTCGGCGCCGTGCTCGGCGACCGCCGCAAGGACATCGTGCTCGCGACGAAATACTCCAAGCCGATGGCAGAGGACGGCACCAAGCAGGGCGCCTCGCGCCGCTACATCATGGAGGCGGTGGAAGCGAGCCTGAAGCGGCTGAAGACCGACTACATCGATCTGTATCAGCAGCACGACTACGATCCCTTGACGCCGATCGAGGAGACCCTGCGCGCGCTCGACGATCTCGTCCGCCAGGGTAAGGTCCGCTACATCGGCAATTCGAATTTTCCGGCCTGGCGCGTCGCAGAAGCCGAATACGTCGCGCGCACGATGAACGTCAGCCGGTTCATCTCCTGCCAGGACGAATACTCTCTCGTGGTGCGCGACATCGAGAAGGACATCTTGCCGGCGGCGCAGGAATACAAGCTCGGCCTCTTGCCGTTCTTCCCGCTCGCGAGCGGCCTGCTCACCGGCAAGTACAGGAAGGGCGAGGCGGCGCCGGGCGACACCCGCTTCGGCAAGGTGCCGCGGCTGCGCGACCGCTACGTCACGGCGCGCAACGAGGAAATCGTCGAGAAGCTGCAGGCCTTTGCGCAAGCCCGCGGCCACTCCATGCTGGAGCTCGCCTTCTCCTGGCTCGCCGCACGCCCGCAGGTCTCAAGCGTCATTGCAGGTGCCACCCGCGTCGAGCAGGTCGAGCAGAACGTGAAGGCGATCGCGTGGACTCTTTCCGCGGAGGAGATGGCGGAGATCGATGGGATTACATTGAAATGATGTCGTCCCGGCGAACGCCGGGACCCATACCGCGTGATGTGCGTGTTGGAAAAGAACAGAGTAACCGCCGGAACGCAAAACGATTGACGCCTGTGGTTATGGGTCCCGGATCGCGCTTCGCTTGGCCGGGACGACAGGGATATTAGCGTTCCTTCTCACCGCCCACCGTCTGCTTGACTACGAAACCCTCGAACTGCGGATGGCCGAGATAGAGCGATTTGTTGTCGCCGGCCTTGTGATGCCCCGCGCGGAATGCTTCCGACCTCGTCCAAGCCTCGAAGGCAGCGTGGCTCGCCCACACGGTATGCGAAGCGTAGAGCGTATGGTCCTCAGCCTCGGGCCCTTTCAACAGGTGGAATTCGATGAAGCCCGGCACCGTGTCAAGATGGGTGTCGCGCGACAGCCAGACCTGTTCGAAGGCGGCCTCCGATCCCCTCGCGACGCGAAAGCGATTCATGGCGATGTACATTCAATTAGTCTCCTGATGCCCGCCAATTATTTCGTCATTCCGAGACGCTCCGCAAGGCGCAGACCCCAAATCGCTTTTGCGGAGACCCACGACGCCGAGGAATGACAGCGGTCGTTAAGCAACCAGCCCCTTCATCGGCCTTGCCGCCGCACTATCCGGAAACACGCTCTGCGCCAGCACGCGCTCGCTGAGGCCGAGGTGGTCGGCCAGCACGCCCTTGATCACGGCGCGCAGGTCTGTGGTCGGCGCGAGATCGCGGCCCTGGTAGAGGTTCGCTGGTCTAAGCCCCGGCCAGTCCGAAATCACGCGGCCGCCCTTGATCGCGCCGCCGGCGAGCAGCGCGACGGTGCCGGTGCCGTGATCGGTGCCTTCGGTGCCGTTGATATGCGCGGTGCGGCCGAATTCGGTGGCGACCACGATCGCGGTGTCGCGCCAGTGATCGCCGAGCCCGCTCTCGAATTCCGCGAACGCGCCGTCGAGACCCGACAGCAATTGAGCAAGACGACCGACCGGACCGCCTTCATTTGCATGGGTGTCCCAGCCGTCGAAAGCGAGCGCGGCAATCCGCGGGCCGTCGTCGGCGACCATCAGTTTCGCCGCGCCGCGCGCCACCGTGCGCATCGCCGCAATGGCATTGCCGCCCGGCTGCGGCTTCATGTCGTTGCCGAGCGCGGCCTTCTCGAGCTGCAGGCCCTGCGACAGCGCCGTTGCGAGCGCCGGATCCTGATGCCGATACAGTTCGACAAGCCGCATCGCGGTGTCGTCGTCGGCATTCGGCAGCGCCACCGGCGCCCAGCCTACCGTCGGCGCGGCGCCGCGCAGCACCAGCGGCGTGGTCGGCCCGACCGCGAGCGCGCTCGCGACGCGCTCGCCGCGCGGCAGCGCTTCCAGCGCGCGGTTGAGCCAGCCGGATTGCACCCGGCCCGGCCCGGCATAGCCGCTCTCCAGCACATCCTGCCCGTCAAAGTGCGAACGATCGCGATAAGGAGTCGACGCCGCATGGATCACGGCGGCCTGCTTGTTGGCATACATCCGCGAAAACTCCGGCATCGACGGATGCAGGCCGAAGAAGGAGTCGAGCATGAACGCCGGATGCGGCCCGCCCGACGTCAGCGCGATCGAGCCGTGCAAGCCGGCATAATCGGGATCGCCGATCGGCGCGACGGTGGCAAGACCATCGAGCGCGCCGCGCAGGATCACGACAATCAGGCGCGGGTCGCGGCCATCGGCGGCGCGGGCGAATTTCGGCAAGTAGGCCCAGGCGGCGAAGGAGGCACCCCCGAGCAGGAGCGCGCGGCGCGACGTCACAAGCCGGGCGTAGCCTTGACAGCAATCCATCGTCATCTCCTCTGAAATTCCGGCGACATCAACAGAAGCGCCATCGCCTGTTGCCGCGACTCCGCGCGCTCGATGGTGCGGCGGGTCTCCTCCGAGGCCGCATCCGCCGCGACCAGCTCGAGCAACTCGCGCGGATCGAGCGTATCGGGAAGCCGCACTGAGGCCTGCGCGGCGATGTCGAGCCGCAGCTTCATGCCCTCCGGCGCGGCCCAGGCGGCATTGGTGTCGGGAAAGCCGTTCGGCCCCGCCGGCGACCACAGGGGCTGGCCCAGCAGATTGAGCCCGCCGAGATAGCGGCCGGGATCTTCCGGCACGCGCGCGAAGACGCGGCCCATCGCGACCAGATATTCGTAAGGCGAGCGCATCTTGGAGAGCGGCGCGGTCCAGGCTTCATCCGCGTCGACCAGCGTGTTCGCCAGCAGCCGCAGATCGCCATCGGTCCTGGTGAAGGAGTCCTGCAGCTTCGCCACCAGCGCAGGCGGCGGATCGTCGGCGACGAAGTGGCGCGCCAGCTTGGTCGCGATGAATTTCGCGGTCGAGGGATGGCGTGCGATATCCGAAAGCACCGCCTCGCCCTGCGCGAGGCCATTGGCCTCGTAGACCTTTCCGAGCACGCGCTGTGCGCCCGGCTCATGCGCATTGGCGTTGAACACGAAACTGCCGGGCACGCCGAGGATGCCTTGGCGTCCGGCAAAGGTCCAGCCCGTGATGATCCGCGCGAGCGAGGTGACGTCGTCCTGGGTGTAGCCGCTGTTCACGCCGAGCGTATGCAGCTCCATGATCTCGCGCGCGAGGTTTTCGTTCAGGCCGCGCTGGCGGTTGATGCCGGCGCGCGAGTCAGGCCCCAGCGATTGCTGGTTGTCGAGGAAGAACAGCATCGCCGGATGCTGCTCGACCGCCTTCAACATGTCGGCGAAGCGGCCGAGCACATGCGGGCGGATCGCCTCGCGCTCGAACGAGCCGGCCCACATCCGCGCCAGTCCGCCCTTGTTGGCGGAGATGCAGAAATGATTGGACCAGAACACGACCAGCCGCTCGGCGAAGCCGCAGTCGACGAGCGCGGCGCGCTGCAATCGCGCCAGCGCCTCGGCGCGAAACGTCTTCTGGATCACGTTGAGCGGCGGGGGCGCCGGCTTTGGCGGCTGCGGCGCGGCGTTCGGCTGCATCGCGTCCTGCGGCGCCATGGTCGAACTGGAGCCGCTATTGGCTGCCGGCTGAACCGGCTGCTCTTTCGGCGAGATGTCCTGGGCGAGATTGGCGAGCGACAGGTTGCGCCGCTGCGGTGGTTTTGCATCCGAAGCGGGTGCTTGCGGCGGCGCTTCGGTTGCAACCGGCGCCGCAGCCTTCACGGCGGCGCGCGCCTGCTGCTGCTCGAACTGATACTGGAACACGGCCTTGGCGAGATCGGGCGTCGATTGCAGCCCTGGCACTTCCAGCAGTACGGCACTCGGCCGGGCGAGATCGGCTTTGACAAAACCGCGCGGATCGGAGGCCGCGTTGACGAAATCGCCGGAGGCACCGCCGCGCGCGCCGAAGCCAAATCGATTGAGCGCCACCAGCGCATTTCTGGAATCGCGGGCCATCTGGTATTCCCTTGATAGTCCCTTGATAGCCCCTTGGGGGTTCCTTCGGCGGAGTTTCCGTTGCGCTTTGGTCGTGCGAGACTATACCGCCGTTCGAGATGAACCCGGCATGAAAACACTGCGGAATTTTCCTGGCATTCATGACAAATCAGACAGAAAGCCTCGCCTTCCGCCGCCTTGCCTGTTCCCGATGCGGCGCTGAATTCGACTGCAATCCGGGCGGATCGTGCTGGTGCGCGGATGAAACCGTGCGGCTGCCGATGCCGGTCGTCGGCGAAGATTGCCTGTGCCGGGAATGCTTGCGCAAGGCGGCGGAAGAGATGCGTTCTGCAGATTCAGAGTCCCCGCAGGTGTCGCAAGCGCAGCCCCGCTAACAAAGCGAGGGCCGCCGACACGACAAAGCTCGCCGGTACCCAGAAGGCTGCCTGCACCATTCCAGCATCCGCGGTTCCGGCCGAGAGTCCGCTGGCATTTGCGGCCAGACCTGCAAGCGCCGCGCCCAACGCAAAACCCATTTGCTGGATGGTGGGCACCGATGAGGCCGCGACGGCCTCGTCGCCGGCTTTTGCGCCGGCCATGACACGCTGTGCGACGAAGGGCCAGCATTGGCCGATGCCGATACCGAGCAGGACAATTGCCGGAACCAACAACAAGGTCGCAGCATGCGGCGTGAGCAGCGCAATGGCCGTCAGGCTGACGCCCATCGTGATTGGCCCGGCCAGCATCAACCGATCTCGCCAGGATTCCGACACCCCGGCCGTGGCCAGGGAGGCGGCGGTCCAGCCTAGCGAAGCGCTGGCGACGGTGAAGCCCGCGGCCAGTGGATCCAGCCCATGCAATTGCTGCAGGAAGATCGGCACATAGATCTGCAGCGGGCTGTAGGTGACGCAAAGCATCAGCGCCAGCCACAGTCCAACACCGGTCGGCGTGCGCACCGAAAACGCGTCGCTCGGCAGCAGTGGTTTTGACGCGGCGCGATCGAGCCGCAGCATCACCGCCAGGGAGACGATCGCCATGATAATCAGTCCGACCTTGGCGAGCAGCGACATGACGATGGACGTCGCAGACGTTAGCGCAATTGCGATGCAGATCAGAGCGACACGACCGGCAGGTACGCGCGGAGCTGGCGTCTGACGCACTGAAGTCGCCGGCGCAAGAACGAAGAAGGCACCCACCGCCAATACGCCGGCCGTGACCGCGGTTGCGACAAACGCGCCGCGCCAATTGCCGAAGCGGGCGAACATCCCGCCGACAAGGGGTCCGACCAGCACGGACATGCTCCAACTGGTTGACATCAATGCTATGGTCCGTGACCAAACCGCTTCTGGAAAAGTCGCGCGCACCGCCACATAGGCTGCGGCCGCCTCCAGCCCGCCGCCGAAACCCTGGACGAGCCGGCCGGCGACAATCCAGCCCATGGTCGGCGCCAGTGAGCATACCAACGCACCAAGTCCGAATGTCGTTACCCCTGCGCAATAGGCCGCCCGGGCACCGACGACGGAAGCGAGCATGCCGGCACAGCTCGCCGCGACAATGGATGACGCGAGAAACGCGGTCGTCGGCCAAGTCAACATGGCGACGCCGCCCAGTTCACCGACGATGGACGGCAGCACCGTCGTCAGCATCAGCACATTCATCGATTGCAGCAGCACGCCGCCGAGCAGAACGGCGAGCGTCGGCATCCACTCCCGCCTGAGAAGCGATCGCCATCCCTCCTGCACCAGCGGCTGCCGCATCACTGTTTGCTCCAGGGACCCGCGCGCGGGAAGTTGCCAGCGATCGATATCCAGGCTAATTTAGATAGCATCTGCTTTCTAAATTAAAGCCATGATGAGTCAAGACGAAGACCGCAGCCAGGATCGCATCCTGTTCCAGCTGAAGACCCGCGGATCGCAGACTGCTGCCGACGTCGGGACGCGCCTCGGCATGACTTCGGCCGGCGCACGTCAGCATCTGCTCAAGCTCGAAACGGCGGGTCTGGTGGAAAGCGAGGATCAACGAGAGGGGCGAGGTCGACCAAGGAAATATTGGCGGTTGGCGCCGCGAGGTCACGACCGCTTCCCCGACCGTCATTCCGATCTGACGCTCGATCTGCTGCAATCCATGCGCGACCTTTTTGGCGACCGCGGATTGGAAAAACTGATCGAACACCGCGAGCATGCGAGCGTTGCGGCTTACCGCAAGTTCGTCGGAGAACGACGTTCGCTTCGTCAAAAGCTTACTGCCCTGGCAAAAATTCGAAGCCGCGAGGGTTACATGGCGAGCGTCGCCAATAACGGCCGGGACAGCTTTCTTTTCATCGAAAACCACTGTCCGATTTGCGCGGCGGCGAAAGCTTGCCAGGGGCTCTGTCGGTCGGAACTGGCGATCTTCCGCGCCGTGCTCGGAACCGGCGTCACCGTCGAGCGGACCGATCACATTCTCGCCGGCGCCCGTCGTTGCGCCTTCAGGATCAGCAAGCGTCAGCAATCGAGCGGGGGTTCGACGAGCCGAAAATCACCGACACGATCACGTTGACTGAGCGGAGTCGGTTGCGGGCGAGGACTGCCTGTGCCGGGAATGCTTGCGCAAGGCGGCCGCGGCGATGCCGCCGGGCAAGATGTCTGCAACCTGACCAATTCCGCGAAGACTTCATTAACGGGATTTCGCCGCGACAATGCCGGTCACGTTAAAACGTTAACCGAACACCTTTAGGTTGAAGTCGATTGCATTGGAAATTCGTGCCATGGTCCGTTTCATTCTCTTCGTCTGCATGGCGTTCGTGACCGCCTTTGTCGGCGTGTCATGGGCCGCGCGCGGATTCCCCATGAAGTTTTCCTCCTCGCCGGTCGCAGTCGTTCCGTTGCAGCCGACGGTGGACGCGTATTTCGGCGATGGCAGCTCCAAGGAGCACGCCCGCAAGGATTGGGAAGCCGAACACACCGCCCGCGGCGATGATGACGCCAGGCGCAACGCCATCCGGCTCGATACGCTGCAGGCGGCCAATGCCTATGCGATGTCGCCCTGCGACAAGACCATGAAGGCGAACCTGGTCGACGCGCTGACCGCTTACACCAGGGCGTGGCAAGCCAAGCGCAGCTGCGGACGCAATATGCTCGGCATGACGACTTGCAGCGACCAGCAAGTGAAGGAAGGCGCCGACAGCGTCAACACGCCGCTCGACAAGCGCGTGCAGGTCGCACTGAACGCCGCCTTCGAACAGAAGGGCATCGTCAAGGCGGATTTTCCCGAGGACGTGCGCGAAGACGTCGTGGTCTTCGCCGGCCCGGATTTCTGGGACCATCCGTCGCCGATCTGCCTGCCGCGTCAGCTCGGCAGCGCAAATCCAGTTCAATGAAGCCCGTCTGGTTCATCCTGTGGGCGATGGTGGTCGGGCAGATCGCGCTTTGGGCCTTCGCGCCGGACAAGCCCGACGCACAGCCCGCACCCACTGACCCCGGCAGGCCGTTCGGCGACACCGAGCAATATACGGTTGAATCGCGGGTCTCGCAGCGCAAGGGCGCGATGGCGGCGCTCGATCTGCCCTGGAGCAGCCGTTGCGGCGAGGCGCGCAAGGGCTTCATCAGCGGCATCAACGAGTACTACTATCACCGCCAGAACCAGTACGAACGCTACCCCGAAATCCACGGCAAGCTCGGCGCCGACTACATCGCCACACAATGGTCGACCGGCGAGGACGAGCGCATCGAACGCCTCACCCAGGAAGCTTACGCCAGCGGCTATTTGAAGCCTTCGGACTTCGACGGCGTCGCCGGCAAGCTGGTTGCGGCCGTCGTCAAGGACGAACGCATCACCGGAACAGGCTGCGCGGGCTGACGACGAAAGCTTGACCGGCGGACCTGTTGATTCGAGCTCGTCATGGCCGGGCTTGACGATGGAGCAAGAACCTATTCCGCGGGTCCTGCGAACAGCAGCAGATTTCCGTCCGGATCCCGGATGATGAAATCGCGAGCGCCCCAGGGTTTCTTCGTCAGTGTCTGCACGAAGCTCACATCTCGCTCTTCGAACTCGCGGAAGAGCTGCCGGATTTCCACCGCGGAAGCAACGACGAGGGTCGCCGATAGCAATTCCTCGCGATCGCGCAAGGCAGGATCGATCAGCGGGCGATCGACGCAGCGCAGATTGAGCCGCGCGCCGTCACGCTTGACCTGCGCGTAATAGGGCGGCTCGCCATAGGTGAAGACGATGGAAAAGCCGAGCTTCTCGACGAAGAAGCTACATGACGTCATGATGTCGGCGACGAACAATTGCGGCTCGACAGCGGCGATGACGGCTTTGGTGGCAAGCATGTCGGCGTGATCGGTCATGATCGGGCCCCTCGCGACGGTGCAGCCGATTTTAGGCTCAAGCCGCCACGACGTCGAGCTATCGCCTGCGCCGTCCAGCCTTCGCCGAAATGATGCGCTCGCGGGCGGGATTTTCGGGGCCGGCAGATTTACACCGCAAAGCCCGGCGATTTGCGCGCCAGCCCGTCGAACGCGTCGAGCAGCTTTTCGCGCCAGGCATGGATGGGATCATCATCCGCGAGCAGATGGAACGGGCTGACCACGCGCGCCCACTGGAAGCCGCCGAACACGATGTAGTCGGCATAGTTCGGCGCAATGCCGCCGAGATAGGGTTGCGCCCGCAGCGTGGTTCGCATCGGCTCCAGCGACCGGCGAAACGCGATGACGGATTTGTCGCGTTCCGCGGTGGCTTCCTCCAGCTTCCTGCCCAGGCGCGCCTCGCGCGATTGCCGGAAATAGTCGGCATCGACGGCGCCGAGATGCGCCGGGATGTCGGAGACGATCAGCGGAAACATGCCGCCGTTCACGACGATATCGCCCCAGGAATTGATCATCCGTGCGGCGGCGCGCCCGCCCTCGCCGCCGAACAGGGATGGGCGATCGGGAAAATGATCTTCGAGATAGTTTGCGATCTCCCAGGAACCGGCCACCGATTTGTCGACATGAAGCAGCACCGGCACTTTTTCCGAGCCATGCGGGGCGATCGCCGCCTTCTCGGTGAAGCGCCACGGAATCGAGGCGTGATCGAGTCCTTTGTGCGCGAGCGCCATCCGCGTGCGCCAGCAATACGGGCTGAACGGACGCGCCGCATCGGTGCCGACCAGTTCGAAGAGTTGGAGAGTCATGGAGCAGCCACCAAAATTCATAAGGTGGGCAAAGCGAAGCGTGCCCACCATAACGCCACCCGGATTCAACTGGCGGGCACGGCGCAAGCGCGCCTTTGCCCACCCTACGACCGAATGCTATCGCACCACCGACGCGGTCTGCCCGAACAGGATCTTGCGCTCCTCCTCGGTGCGGATCGCGGGCTGGCCGAAATTCGGATTGACCTCTTTGGCCTTGGCGTAGGCGCGCTCGGTCCCGGGCCGCGCCTTGATGGTTTCCAGCCAGCGCTTCAGATGCGGGAACTGCTCGATGTCCTGGCCTTGGTTCTGGTACGGCACGACCCAGGGATAGCAGGCCATGTCGGCGATCGAGTAATCGCCGCCGATGAAGGCGCGGTCGGCGAGGCGCTTGTTGAGCACGCCATAGAGGCGGTTGGTCTCGTTGACATAGCGGTCGATGGCGTATTGCAGCTTGTCCTGCGCGTAATTGCGGAAGTGATGATTCTGGCCGGCCATCGGCCCGAGCCCGCCCATCTGCCAGAACGTCCACTGGATCACGTCGTAGCGGCCGTGCAGATCGGCGGGGATGAACTTGCCGGTCTTCTCGGCGAGATAGAGCAGCATCGCACCCGACTCGAAGATCGAGATCGGCTTGCCCCCGCCCTTCGGCTCGTGATCGACCATCGCGGGAATCCGGTTGTTCGGCGCGATCGCCAGAAATTCCGGACGAAACTGCTCGCCCTTGCCGATCTGAACCGGGACGATCTTGTACGGCAGCCCGGTCTCTTCGAGGAACATCGTTATCTTGTGGCCGTTCGGCGTAGTCCAATAATGAAGGTCGATCATCTCGGCGTTCCCGTCCTGCTTTGAGGTGGCGTTGCATCGCAATTAGATGCGATTGCATGAATGTTGCCATGCCCGGAAAATGAGTCAATGGCAAGCGCAGGAAACGTCTCGAAATGTGATCGGCCCTCAGCTCACGCGGCCATGCGCGCGCAAGAGTTTTTCGCCGTCGGCCGTCACCTTCACAACCAGCCCGAAGCCTTCGACCGTCTCGCGCGCGATATAGCCGCGGTCGGCGGCGTCTTCCCAGATCGTCAGCCGCGGGCACGAGGTCTTCCAGGCGCCGATCACCTCGGAATAGGTGCGCGGCTCGCGCGCGATCCATTCGACGAAATCGAGCACCAGCGGATCGGCCGGATCGCTCATCGTCTCTCTCCTTCAGAAGGGGGCGGCCGAGCTGTTTGTCACGAACAGCCAGCCGCCATAGAGCAGATAATAGCCCGCGACCGTCGTGATCAAATGGTTGGCCCAGCGGCGGAACTGCTGGTCGCTCATCGCTTCCAGCACGCGGCGCGACAGCGTGGTGCCGAGCATGGAAGCCGCGACCGCGACCAGCGCCAGCGCCGGATTGAGCGTTGCGGCCTGGTCGATGATGCCGCCGAAATAGATCAGCTTGGTGAAGTGGCTCGCGACCTGGCAGGTCGCCTTGGTCGCGATGATCTCGCGCCGTTCGAATTTGCCGCCGAGGAAGAAGGTATCGAGCAGCGGCCCGGAAACGCCGGTCATCAGCATCAAGCCCATGCAGATCGAGCCGTAGGTCGCGCCCTGCCAGACACTGTCGGGATTGGGCTTGATGTCCTTTGGCAGCATCCGCGCCATGAATGGCGTCACGCCGAGCAACAGCAGCGCGACCGGCTTGTCCGGCACGTAGCGGGTGAGCGACCACAACCCCAGCGCCAGCGCGCAGCCGATCAGGTAGACGCACACCGGCCGCCAGCGGATATGCGCGCGCCACAGGAACGCGCGCCAGCCGTTGGAAGCCATCTGCGTGATCGCGTGCAGCACCATCGCGGTCGGCAGCGGCATCAGCATCAGCAGGACGCCGATCAGGATCATGCCGCCGGCCATGCCGAACAGCCCCGACAGGAACGCGGTCGCAACCATCAGCGCGCCAAGCGCGGCTATCGTCAGCGGGGTCATGAGAATCTCCGCCATCATTTCTGCCCTGCCTGTACCTTCCGCGCAAACGGAGTTATCTTGCCCTCAGCATCAGCTTTCCTGAGGGTTATTTGCGCAGGCTGCTCTTCCTCAACGGCATCAAGGCGTTTGAAGCGGCCGCCCGCGGCGGCAGCTTTGCCGCGGCGGGCGCCGAGCTCAACGTCTCGCCGGCGGCGATCAGCCGGATGGTGCATCTCCTGGAAGAGCGGCTGGGCGTCGCGCTGTTCGAGCGCAAGGCCAATCGCCTCGTCCTGACATCGGCCGGCCGCGCCTATCAGAGCGGGCTGACGCCGATCTTCGATGCGCTCGCAAGCCTCACGGCGCAGGTGACGGCGCCCGCGTCGCTCCGCGTGCTCACCATCGGCGTCGGGCCGACCTTTGCGATGCGCTGGCTGATCCCGCGGCTGGCGGATTTCCGTAAGGAAGAGCCCGCCATCGACGTGCGCATCACCGCAGGCGGCGTCGCCGCGCCCTTCGGCGACGACTGGAGCTGCGGCATCAAGCTCGGCGACGGCGACTGGCCGGGCCTCATCGCCGAACCGCTGTTCGCCGCCGATCTCTTGCCGGTCTGCACGCCGAAATTCGCCAACGTCCTGAAGCGGCCAACCGACCTCAAGGGTCCGAGCCTGCTCCGCGTCGCGCATTCGCCGGACGACTGGCCGTCATGGCTGAAAGCCGCCGGTGTCGCCCGCATCACCGCGCGCGGCCCGGAATTCCAGTATTACGGCCAGGCGCTGCAGGCAGCCAGCGACGGGCTCGGCGTCGCCATGGGCATCCGCCCCTACATCGACGACGATCTCGCCGCCGGGCGCCTCGTTGCGCCGTTCGCGCTGAGCGTACCCAAGGGCATGCGCTGGTACCTGGTCTATCGCAGTTTCCAGGCCGAGCAGCGCGATTTTGCCGCCTTCCGCCGCTGGATCATCCGCGCCGCGGCAGCGCCCGCCGCACGCAAGGCCGGCAAGCGCCAGACCGGCAAGCGTCACGCCGGCTGAGTGCGTCGACACGCCGATTGCCACGTGAATGTGAAGTGGGCTTCCCCAAAAAACTTGCAGCCATGTGAACGACTTCACACAGCTTCCCAAGGTTTCATGGTGGTCTCGTTTCCATCACAAATTGGAATCGCCCCCATGATTCGTCAGCATCAGGGTTATGACATCGAATCCTTCGAAGCCGGCCGAGGGCTGTGGCACGCCCGCATTCGCCGCGCCGACAAGACCCCGATCATGATCAACGGCTATGCCTTCCCCACGCTCGAAGTCGGCTTCGCATGGGACGATCCCGATGCCGCCATCGACGACGCCAAGCGTCACATCGATCGCTTCAGGCATCGCTGGGAAACGCCGGGCGCCGTCCAGGTGGCCTGATCAGGAGCAACCCTTATGTCATCGCTTGATCCCCGACTGCTTTCACCGCTCTCCCGCAACGTCCGCACCGACTGCCCGGAATGCCGCGGCGGGCTTGCGATCCTGCGCGTCATCCCCGGGCGCGAAGGCTCGGAATACTGGACCATGCGCTGCACGCACTGCGGCGGGATCCATCTCGACATCATCAATCCCCGCGTTCCCATCGCGGAACACCAGCGCGGCACCGTCGCGTAGGCGGAACACGCTGCGCTTTTGCTGACATCTGCTGACAGCCCGAGCGCCTGCTGACAGGCCTCCGCCAACGCAGCCGCGCGCGCCCTTTGCCCTTTCATGTCCGGCGGACTCGCCCCATATTGCCGGCATGGCGAAGACCCCTGACAGCAGCAAAAAGCCCCGCAAAACGGCGAAATCGAAAGCAGGCCGCCCCGACGTACAACCGATCGGGCCGGCGCTGGCCGAGCTGTTGAATCCCGCGATCAACCGCGGCGATGCCGGCATGGGCTCGGGCACCGGCCTGCAGCCGCCGCCGGATAATTCCTGGGATCGCCGCGCCGGCGGCGAGGCCGCCGCGCATCGCGCCCGCGCCTCGACACGCGGCAAGAGCGAGGATGTGGCGAAGCGCGACCAATCAATCGCTGGCGGCGCGTCGCGTGGCTTGCCCCCACCCAACCCTCCCCCGCAAGCGGGGGAGGGCTCCAGTCGGCTCGCCCCGCAATCCGAACAGAGTGATCGAGCAGAGGCAGCGCAACCTGCGTCCCCTCTCCCGCTTGCGGGGGAGGGCCAGGGTGGGGGTCTCTCCGCAAACTCCGGCCTCGACGAAGCCCCGCAGGCCAATTACGGCACCTCCGCCACCATCCCGACGCTCGACCCCGAGCTGGCGCGGCAGCTCGGGCTGCCGACCGCGGAGGACGACGACGAGGCGCTGGCGCGTCCGCCGCGCAACAAGATGGAAGCGTTCGGCGTGAAGGCGACGGCCGAGGCGCTGGAAAGTCTGATCCGCGAGGGCCGTCCCGAGTTCAAGAAGGACGACGGCTCCCTGAAAGTGTGGACGCCGCACCGTCCGCCGCGCCCGGAAAAATCCGAAGGCGGCGTACGCTTCGAGATCAAGTCGGAATACTCGCCGAAGGGCGACCAGCCCACCGCGATCAAGGATTTGGTCGAAGGCATCAACCGCAACGACCGCACCCAGGTGCTGCTCGGCGTCACCGGCTCGGGCAAGACCTACACCATGGCCAAGGTGATCGAGGCGACGCAGCGCCCCGCGCTGATCCTGGCGCCGAACAAGACGCTGGCCGCGCAGCTCTATGGCGAGTTCAAGAATTTCTTCCCCGACAACGCTGTCGAGTATTTTGTCTCTTACTACGACTACTACCAGCCGGAAGCCTACGTTCCGCGGACCGACACCTACATAGAGAAGGATTCGTCGATCAACGAGCAGATCGACCGCATGCGGCATTCTGCAACGCGTGCCCTTCTGGAACGCGACGACGTGATCATCGTCGCCTCGGTCTCCTGCATCTACGGTATCGGCTCGGTGGAAACCTACACCGCGATGACCTTCGCGCTGAAGAAGGGCGAGCGGATCGACCAGCGCCAGCTCATCGCCGACCTGGTCGCGCTGCAATACAAGCGCACTTCGGCCGATTTTTCCCGCGGCACCTTCCGGGTGCGCGGCGATGTCATCGACATCTTCCCGGCGCACTATGAGGACCGCGCCTGGCGCGTGAACCTGTTCGGCGATGTCGTTGAAAACATCGAGGAGTTCGATCCGCTCACCGGCCACAAGCAGGACGATCTCGAATTCATCAAGATCTACGCCAATTCGCATTATGTGACGCCGCGCCCGACGCTGGTGCAGGCGATCAAGGCGATCAAGGGCGAGCTGAAGCTGCGGCTCGACGAGTTGAACGCGCAGGGCCGCCTCTTGGAAGCGCAGCGGCTGGAGCAGCGCACCACTTTCGATCTCGAGATGATGGAGGCGACCGGAAGCTGCGCCGGCATCGAGAATTATTCGCGCTATCTCACCGGCCGCCGCCCCGGCGAGCCGCCGCCGACGCTGTTCGAATATGTGCCAGATAATGCGCTTGTTTTCGCCGACGAGAGCCACGTCACCGTTCCGCAGATCGGCGGCATGTTCCGCGGCGACTTCCGCCGCAAGGCGACGCTTGCCGAATACGGTTTTCGGCTGCCCTCCTGCATGGACAACCGCCCGCTGCGCTTCGAGGAATGGGACATGATGCGCCCGCAATCGGTCGCGGTGTCGGCGACGCCGAGCGCCTGGGAATTGAACGAGAGCGGTGGCGTGTTCGTCGAGCAGGTGATCCGCCCGACCGGCTTGATCGACCCGCCCGTCGACATCCGCCCCGCGCGCACCCAGGTCGATGATCTCGTCGGTGAAGTGCGCGCGACCGCGCAGGCCGGCTATCGCTCGCTGGTCACGGTGCTGACAAAGCGCATGGCGGAGGACCTCACCGAATATCTGCATGAGCAGGGCATTCGCGTGCGCTACATGCACAGCGATATCGACACCATCGAGCGCATCGAGATCATCCGCGACCTGCGCCTCGGCGCCTTCGACGCGCTGGTCGGCATCAACCTGCTGCGCGAGGGCCTCGACATTCCCGAATGCGCGCTGGTCGCGATTTTGGACGCCGACAAGGAAGGTTTCCTGCGCAGCGAGACCTCGCTGATCCAGACCATCGGCCGCGCCGCGCGCAATGTCGACGGCAAGGTGATCCTCTATGCCGACACCGTGACCGGCTCGATGGAGCGCGCCATCGCCGAGACCAACCGCCGCCGCGAGAAGCAGGTCGAGTACAACACCGCCAACGGCATCACGCCGGCCAGCATCAAGCGCTCGATCCACGACATCATGAACAGCGTCTACGAGCGCGACCACGTGCTGGTCGAGGTCGGCGGCCACGACATGACCGACGACATCATCTCGATCGGGCACAATTTCGAGACCGTGCTGGCCGATCTCGAAACCCGCATGCGCGAAGCCGCCGCCGATCTAAACTTCGAGGAAGCCGCAAGACTGCGCGACGAAGTCAAACGCCTGCGCGCCACCGAGTTAGCCGTCGTCGACGATCCCACCGTGAAGCAGCGCACGGTGCAAACCAAAGCCGGCGCCTATGCCGGCACAAAGAAATACGGCGACGCCGCAAACCTCCCCGAAGCCGTCGCCAAAGCCGGCAAGTACGCCAAGCAGAGTGGCGGCAGCAGGCGCACCTCGACGCCACTCACCAGCTCCTCCTCCCCCTCTCCCCGTCCTTCACGGGGTCGAGACGAGCGAAGCTCGCTCTTAGAGAGCCGGGGTGAGGGGCGCCCCACGAGCGGTCCCTCCACCTCCAAAGTCCACAAACCCCACCTCGACGAAATGCACGGCCCGGAATCCCTGCCCTTCCGCCCGACCCGCGACCTCCCAAGCAAGCCCGCGCCCGGCAGCGGCAGCAAAATCTTCCAACCCACCGACTCGCGGCAGTCAGGCCCGGAGTTTGGACCTGCACCGCGGTCCACCGGCGGCGCGCCGGGGAAGCGGGGTGGGTGGAAGAAGAGGTAGCAACGGTATACAGCGCCTTGGCGATCTCCCGATCCCACCGCGCGAAAGCCCAAACAACCTGCTTTAGCCTCCGCCTACCTGGTTTGCCTGCAGACTAGGGCGACGCCATCCGATGCCGCTACACGTCGGTCGCAACGATGATCAACCTCTCACGTTTCGCCCGTGACGCCATGCCTATTAGGACTTCCGCCGCGAAGGCCCATTGTCCGCTAACGTCAAGCTTGCGCGCCATGCAACTCTGAAGCAACATCAACCGTCAGTGTCAACCTAGCGACCCTCCTGATCGCACCGAATTTCAGAGATTACACCCTTGCAAACGCCCCTTAACGCCTCTGCCAGCACTGCTGGAGCGCTGCTTTCGAGCTCAATCTTTGAGGTACCTCAGTTTCAGCGTGAGTACTCGTGGCAAGAAGACGAGATATCAGATTTTTGGAATGATTTGAGCAACGCTCTTGAATCAGAATCCTATTTTCTAGGTCTAGTAATTCTTACCGACGAAGGCAGACGAAAAGTGGTTGTCGATGGACAACAGCGCCTAATTACATTGAGCCTTCTTGCAACTGCAATTTATTACGAAGCCCTAAGCCGCGGGCGAGCGGCGCTTGCGGATCGTATACGGGCGGACTTTCTTCGTTCGATCGACTATGACTCTGACGCAACCAATCCACGGGTACTATTATCTGATGAGGCTGATAATATAACGTTTCAACTAATTCTCGACAAAGGAGACATTTCTGCAAATATCGGCGCCGAAGAATCTGTTTCGAGACGTCTTGCTCAATCTTACAGATTCTTCAGAGGAAAGCTGCAAGGAGACCTAAGCCGCGATCCGTTTAAGCGGCTTGGAAAATGGACTGAGTTTTTGACTCACCGCGTTTATTTCGCTGTCTTCATTCATCCTGATCCTTCTTCCGCTTACCAAGTTTATGAAGTAATCAATACTCGCGGGAAGGAGCTAACGACCGCTGATCTGTTAAAGAATTACATTTTGAGCCAGACGGCCAAGGAAAAAAGACAGGGCCGCTATGATGCGTGGCAGCGTATTTCGGGCCAGTTTGCGTCTGACGGCTCCAATACATTCGTTCAGTACATACGCCACTCCGTAACAGTTCAAAGCGGGCATATTCTTCCGAAGGACCTCTTCGCCTTCCTTGCTCAAAGAGTTAAGCATCCAGGCAAAAAGCCTCCTGCAGCGGACGAACTTATGCGTCTGCTAAACATCTACTTGCCTCTCTATTTGCAGATGGTCTGAACCGTCCCGGGTTTGCCGGAGGCTCCAACTCCTGAGAGGATGGAGCCATGACAAGCAAGACGACGAACAAGTTTTCGCCTGAGGTCCGGGACCGCGCGGTTCGGATGGTTCGGGATCACGCTGGCGAGCACCCTTC